>JBBQSS010000071.1:0-12642 GCA_038213665.1 Burkholderiales bacterium
GGAATGCCAATCACGGCAAACATCATCCACACCATGAAACACACGGTGAAGGCGAAGGTGCTGACGATCAGCACGGAGAGGGCTTGCCCTTTCTTGGTCATGTCAAAAACTCCTTTTTGTATGCCAAGACTGTAGGTTTGATACCCGTTTTACGGTATCCCTCTGTGGAACGTGTCGCTTCGAAAAATAGAACTATGGGCAGTGCCTGCAGCCTATTTCCAAAGAACTATAGAGCGCGGGAAGGGCTTGAATTTGACAATGCGCAGCTTCACCTCAGGTCTGAAAAGTGGGTTTTTGTGCATAAAAGAACCCACTAAAGTTTAAAGATGTATTTACAATGAATCTTTAAACTTTGAATGGAAGAATCATCATGAGTTCTTGCGCAACCGGCCACGTAACCCCCGAGGCGATTTACCCCTTTGACGCGCGAGGCGTAGCCAAACGCTTTCGCCATGCGGCAATTTTTGGTGCGCTGGATGCGCTTCAACCAGGCGAAACCATGCGTTTTTGCAATGACCATGACCCCGTTCCCTTGCTGCATCAACTCAACGCCCGATATGGCGAGGCGGTGTCGATTGCGTACGTGCAGCGCGAGCCTGGTGCCATCGTGATTGATTTTTCTCGACATTGACAGGCTGCTAGATGCAGGTTCAAGGACTTGTATCAGGCGTGCTTGTCACCTTTCTACCCCTCATTTTCGCCACGCACGCAGGGAGCCTGTCTTCATCATCCTCGGGGTCTCGTTTTTCAAGGGCGTGGCTGTCATCAACGACTTCATGAAACTGCGCCATGCACCCGCGTTGTGGCGCAATCTGCTGGTGGGCTGGCTGGGCTTTGTCATCCGCATGACTCTGCTGGCTTACTGGCTGGGTTCACGCTGACCCAGCCTTTTGGACTGGCTCAGCCGTCTTTACCATCCCTGCGTGCCGTCACTAACCAAGGGGTGTAACGCCACAGGAAAATTAGGAACGCGGCACTCCAGGCCGACGCTGATGCGATCAGGGCATAGGCGTACCAAGATGGCATCAGCAAAGGCAACAGCACCCGAAGCACTGCCGCCAGCATGATCAACAGATAGGCGGCGGTCTCCAGCGTATCGACCTGCAAGGCGCGGCCCGTGTGGCCGCGTGAGGTGCGCGTCATCATGCCAATGATCAAGCCACCGGTGGCCCCTACCGCCAAAGCATGGACGCCCAACGATGCGGTCAGCCACCCGAGTTCTGCCATGGCGAGCAAAGCCAATCCAAGCGTCAGCCACAAATATGAAAAGTGCAAAATCCAGACAATGGGGCGGCCCAGCGTCGCCAGCGGATGCCAGCGCAGTTGGCGGCTCAGGTTGAGCACGCTGGCCAGGGCCAACGCCGCTGCCGCCAAACCACTGTGCCAACCCGCCACCCACAACACCAAACCAAGGGCTGTTGTGGCCAAGGCACTGCGCTCCAGCCAGACCACAGGTTCAATCTTGATGCTCAGCGCGGTGGCGGTAAAAAATGGCACCACGCGCCCGGCCATCACGCACTCAATCATCACGATAAAACCCAGCCCTGCATACAAGCTGCTCATGGGTGCAAGGTCGATGGCGCCAGCGGCAGACAAATGAAACATCAGGTTCACCAAGGAAAGCAGCAACAAGATAAGCGCCAGTGGCACGTTGCGCCAATTTTTTGAGCGTATCAATAGACGCAAAAAAATGAGCCCCACAATGGGCAAAAGCGCCAGGTCCAACACCGCAAAAACCGCATACGGCGCCACCAGGGACGCCACGCGGGCACTTAGCCACAGCAAGATCAAAAAACCCAAAGCCGGGCCACGCGGGGTTGCCAGGCCGGTCCAGGTTTTACCAGCAGTCATCAAAAAACCCACGATGACCGCAATGGCAAAGCCAAACAGCATTTCATGCGCATGCCAGAGCAGCGTTGGCTGCAGAGGTGCCCAGCTGACGGCGCCCAGAAAAATAGCCACCCAGAGCGGCACGATCAGCACAGCCAACAGGGCGGCTCCAAGATAAAACGGGCGAAAAGCCAGCCGCAACCACGGCGTGCCGTAGGGCGCTGGCGTGGCCGGTGCCTGGCCAAATATGGGTAATGACATGCTTACTTTCCTGGGTTGGTTTCTGTGGAGACGATGGGGGCTTTGGGTGCGTCGACCGGTGCGAGCTGCTGGTCACCCCAGGCCAGCCAGTCCTCGCCAAACAGTTCTTCCGGATGCGGTGAGCGCTCGTTGGAGCAGGCCATGGCCGTGATGGAACAAAACTGGTCACAACCCCAGCAGATGCGCTCAGGGTTGGCCGGATGGATAGGAAACTTTTTGACCATGACGGGCTTTGCTTGATCTGCTCAGCGTGGCACCACAAAGGTGGATTTTTCTTCTACCGACACAATTTCGCCGTCGTCCTGGGTTTCAACCCTGAACATGATCGGGCTGGCTTTGCCCCGGTGCGCTTGTGCTGCTTCAGCTGGCAAGGTCAGGCGAATGGTCAGTGAGCCGATACCGGCGGCGGGTACGCTCAACACCGGGTTGGTCGCCAGAGTCAGGTCCGCCAGACCCTGCACGCTGGCGTGGTAGGTTTGCAGGGATTCGGTGGTGTTCATGACCTGCAGGCGGTAAATGTTTTCAATGTTGCCGTTGCCAGTTTCACGTGCCATCGTGCCACGGTCCTTGATGACATCCACTGCAAACCCCTTGCGCGTGGCCAAACCGCCCACAAAGAAGGACAGTGCCACCAAAAACAGCAGGCCATAGGCCCACACGCGTGGCCGCCATACCCGTTTCACCATCTGGGTTGGCGTCAATTTGTCAGCCATGCCCTTGCCGGACGAATAGCGAATCAGGCCCTTGGGATAATTCATCTTTTCCATCACCTCGTCGCAGACGTCTATGCAGGCAGCACACGCAATGCATTCGTTTTGCAAACCGTTGCGAATGTCGATGCCGGTGGGGCAAACCTGCACACACAGCGTGCAGTCAATGCAGTCGCCCAAACCCAAGGCCTTTGCGTCAGCGCCGCGCGCGCGTGAGCCTCTGGATTCGCCACGCGATGTGTCATAGGCAATGACCATGGAGTCCATGTCGGTCAGGGCGCTTTGAATGCGGGCATAGGGGCACATCTGCTTGCAAATTTGCTCACGCAAGTAACCGGCGTTGCCGTAAGTGGCAAAGCCATAAAACAACAGCCAAAACCATTCCCACGGCGACAGTGACAGAGTGATGAGTTCTCCTGCCAAACTGTGAATGGGCGTGAAATAGCCGACAAAAGTAAAACCGGTGAACAAACTCAGACTGATCCACAAAGCTTGTTTGGCGCTTTTTCGGGCGATTTTCTTGGTTCTCCAAGGCTCTTTGTCAAGTCGCATGCGGGCCAGCCGGTCGCCTTCGGTGATGCGCTCCAGCCACAGAAAAATTTCGGTATAAACCGTTTGAGGGCAGGCATAACCACACCACAGCCGCCCCGCCACGGCGGTAAAGAAAAACAGCGCCAGGGCAGCCAGCACCAGCAAAACCGCCAGATAAATCAGGTCTTGCGGATGTAGCACCAGACCAAAGATAAAAAACCGGCTGTTTGCCAGGTCAAACAAAACCGCCTGACGGTCGTTCCACTGTAGCCAGGGCACGCCGTAAAAAACCAGTTGCGTCACCCACACCATGACCCAGCGCAAGCGGGCAAACAATCCACCCACTGAGCGTGAATAAATTTTGCCCTGCTCCTGGCACGGCGAAATCAAATCATCAGAACTGCTTGTTGCGCGTGTTTGCGCAGACACCAGCTGGATCGGAATGACTTTGGCGTGAGACGACTTTTTCATGAATGGCACATTGGTGTTTTAAAGATGAGTATTGGATGAATGTTATTTTATCCAGATAATAGTCATCATGGATTCACCTTTAATTTTCAGTTTTATCTTATGCGCCTGACCCAATGGACCGACTACACCTTGCGTGTGCTGATGTACTGTGCTGCCAGCCTGGAGCGCACCGAGCCGGTGACGATCACCGAGATTGCCGAGAGCCACGGCATTTCGCGCAGCCACCTGACCAAGATCGTGCAGGAACTGGCCGCCCGCGGTTGGCTGGAAACTACGCGGGGCCGCGGCGGCGGTATGCGGCTATTGGTGGGCGCCAAAGACATCTCCCTAGGGGAAGTGGTGCGCGCCACGGAAACCGATTTTGCGATGGTGGAGTGCTTCGATGCAGCATCCAACCAGTGCCGTTTGATCCAGCACTGCAAGCTCAAAAGCGTGCTGCATCAAGCCACGCAGAGTTACCTTGCGGTATTAGACGGCATCACGCTGGCTGACCTGGTGGCACCCATCGCAAGCGGCGTAAACACGCTAATAAAGCAGAATATGCGGCTGATTCCTGGGCTGCCAAACACCACGGTTTGAGTTCACCATGAAATTTTTCGCGACGTGGTTTTCCGGGCTGGCGCGGGCCTGGGTGTCTAACGGCTTGCCCACCATGTCCGCAGCGCAGGTCAGTGTGATCCACAGCACCTTGTCTTCCGTTCAGTGGGTGGGTGCGGCTGGGCAAGTCACGACACACCCTGCTCCGAAGCGATCACGGCAGCGTGGACCCGCGAGCTGACCCCGAGTTTGCGCAAAATGTGTTGCACATGAATTTTGACGGTGGTCTCGACAATGCCATGTTCGCGCGCGATTTCCTTGTTGGTGGCACCCCGGACAATGCCGCGCAAGATGTCAAGTTCGCGTGGTGACAGGCTGGCAACTGCTTGCTCTGTGGGTGTGCCAACTTTGCCGATGGACGGGCCTGGTCCGGTGTCTTTGCCGGGAGTCGGCTTAAGTGCCGCGCTTTTGTAGGCGGCAATCAGCTTGCCCATCATTTCGGGCGCGATGATGCTGTCACCCTGAAAGGCCCGGTGCACCGCGGCGGTGAGGTCGTCGCCTTCCATGGTTTTGAGCAGGTAACCGCAGGCACCGCCATGCAGGGCAGCGGCTAGGTCGTTTTCATCCTCGCTCACGGTCAGCATCAAAATGCAGGTGCCAGGTGCAGCTTCACGCAAAGAGGGCAGGGCATCGACACCGTTGACGCCTGGCAGGTGGTTGTCCAGCAGGATGATGTCGGGTTGGAGCTCCTGGGCTTTACGCAATGCCTGCCCGGCATCTGCCGCATCGCCCACCACGACCAGCCTTGCATCGCGTGCCAGCAGCGCGGTCAGGCCGCGACGAAACAGGGTGTGGTCGTCTACCACCAAAATGCGAATGGGTACGTTGTCAGGTGAAGTCATGGGCATGTGTTTATGGACGTAGATGTTACGCAGTGTGCACCTTGTCGATGCGCAAGGCGTTTGTGGTGCTGGGGTGTGATGGCGTGGGCAGGGTGAGAATGACGGAACTGCCCGATGAGGGCGTCGACAGCACCTTAATGTTTGCACCAATGCGCAGAGCCCGCTCGGTCATGATGCGCATCCCCACATGGGTTTCGTCGAATTGATCCGTGTCAGGGTTGAATCCAATGCCATCGTCACGCACTTCAAATCGCCACATGGGTTGTTGCTGCACATTGAGCCAGGCCTGCGACGCATGGGCGTGTTTACGCACGTTGGAGAGCGCTTCCTGAACGATGTGCAGCACTTGAATTTGCACGTCGGGTGACAGCGGCATGCCTTGACCCTGCATGGAGAGCGCGGTTTTGATGCCGCTTTGATGCGCAAATTTTTGCAAGGTGGTGGCCAATGCGGGCTCAATGTCTTCGGTGTTGGTGCGGGTTCTGAAGTGCAGCAAAAGCTCGCGCACATCGCCATAACTCTCCTTTACCCCAGCGTCAATTTCTTCCAGAATTTTGGCCACATTGGCGGCGTCTGCGGTCTTGAGGGCGTCGCGCATCAATTGCACTTGTATTTTTAAAAACGCCAGCGACTGTGCAATCGAGTCATGCAGTTCGCGCGCCAGCAAATGGCGTTCTTGCGACACCGCGGCTTCTTTTTCAAGCGCGTTCAAGCGCAAATTTTCCATGCCACTGGCCAAATGGCTGCTCAGGGCTTCAAGCAGCGAGCGCTCGGCAGGAGTCGGGCTGGTGCGGGCATGAAAAAACAGGTCAATCTCGCCCATCACATGGTCGTGCAGGCGCACGGGAATGGTCACCACGGTTTCAAATCCGGCCTTGGCACAGTGGGCCAGGGGCGCGGGCGACACATCCCGGATCGGGATCACGCTCAAGGACTTGCCCAACAAGGCGGCGCCGCAATGGCAATCGCCGGAATAAATGCATTGCTCTGCATCCACCATGGCCGTCGGCAGGCCGTGGGCGGCCAGCATCAGATGGCGCTGGCCGCCCTGGTTTGACCAGCGCAGGGCAACCCCATCGGCACGGGAAATTTTGGCGATATTTTTGGTGAAGTCTTGCGCCAGGTCATCCAGCGAGGTGGCTTTGGCAACCAGATTTGTCACGTCATACAGGCTTTCAAGCCGCTCGGATTTTTCTTGCAGCAGCCCTGTTTTTTCTGATACCTTGGCTTCCAGATTTTTGTACATGGACTGCAAATGCTCTGCCATGCCGTTAAAGCCGTCGGCCAGCGTGCCGAACTCGTCGCTGGAGGCGCGTTCCACCCGTGCATCAAAGTCACCCATCTGAATTTTCTCAATGGCTTGCTTGAGCTGCCCCACGGGTTCCAGCACAAACAGGTAGCCGGTGTACAGCAGCACGACAGCGCCCACAATGACGGATGCCAACATGCTCAATTGCAGCAAATGGAGCAGGGCGGTCCAGTAGGCAATGTGAACCTCAATGCTGTTCACGAACGCATCAATGTCAGAGGCAAAGGCCACGGTATCGGCCCGTAGCTCACCAAAAGCAGTCGGTTTGGGCTGAATCCACCGGGCCTGGTAGCGCGCCCAGTCGGCCTCTACCACGGCAAAATGTTGGGTTGTGTCAATGTCCCAAGGTACAAACAAGGGCCGCTCGGGGTCACCTTGTTTCAAGGTGGCCAGGCTGCGTGTGAACTCTGCGGTCTGGTCTGGCAACTGGCTGACTTCACCGGTGCCAATAGACAGCGACATGCGGTAAGACTGCATGCGCATGCGCCCAGCTTCATTGACGGCTGCCGCACCGCCGTCAAGCTGCCATGACACCCACAAAGTAGCCACCGTGGCAAGAAACACCAACAGCAAAAACGGCGCACCTACCATCAACAGCTTGGTGCCCAGATTCCAATGTCGGGTGCTCGCCATGGTGGGCTGCCTCAATGGGCCTCACGCACGTCAGCCACCACCTGCTGGCCAAAATCTGACTGCGCCAACCATGCCAGGACACATTTGGCGGCGTCACTGGCGGATGTGAGCTGGCCCGATTGTTTGAGCTGGGCAAAGCGGGTTTGGTCGGGGAAAGTAGCGGGTGCGGCACTGCGCAATTGCGTTTGCATGTCGGTGTCAATCACGCCTGGCGCCAGTGCGCAGACTTTTGCGCCATTGGCCACACGCGCCTCGTCAAGCGCCAGACAGCGTGTGAAATGGTCCATGCCGGCTTTGGCCGCGCAGTAGGCGGCCTGCGATGCCATGGGGCGGCGACCCAGGCCAGAAGAAATATTGAGCACCTTGCGTGGCACCTGCAGGTGCTGGGTGGCTTTTAAAAACGCGGCCGTCAGCAGCATCGGGGCTTCCAGACCCACCCGCAATGCGCGCGCCAATTCAACGGGGTCTGATTCACTTAACGGGGCAATGGCCGGGATCACGCCCGCGTTGTTGATCAGGGTGACGCTTTCCAGGGCGTCAGGGGCCAGCTGGCTCAACCAAAGCCCCAGCTGGCTTGCCACCGGCTGGGGCTCAGACAAGTCAAGGGACCATTGCGTCAGCACGCATTTCTGTTGCGCACCCAGGGCAGCCAAGGCTGGGTTTGGGTGGCGCGAGATGCACAGCAACTGGTGGTCGGGCGCGAGCAGCTGCTCTGCCATGGCCAAGCCCATGCCACGTGAGGCGCCGGTGAGGATGTAGAGGTGTTTGGACATGTCTTCTCAAAAAAGCCAAGGGGTTGAAAAGTGCAATCTGCGCAGCTTCATCAATTCGGGTCATACGGGTGGAGATGCTTGTTCAGATGCGCGTTAAAACGGTGCAGGGCTGCTGAGTTGCAGACGGCGTTGTTCCGTCGGGTGGGAGAACTCGAGCGCGCAGGCATGCAGCAGCAGCCGGTTAGACCGGGCCGCCACTTGGGGTGATGCGTAAAGCTGGTCGCCCAAAATGGCATGGCCGATGGCCTGCATGTGCACGCGTAGCTGGTGTGATCTGCCGGTGATGGGTTCCAGCGCCAGCCGCGTGCTGCCCTGCACCTGGTCTGTGGCGAGCACTTGCCAGTGGGTGCGGCTGGGTTTGCCATGTTGCGCGTCAATGATGCGCTTGGGGCGGTTGGGCCAGTCCAGCAAGATCGGCTGGTCAATCAGTTGCCAAGCGGCATCGGGTGCAGTCAGGGTGCCGTCTACCAAAGCCTCATAGCGTTTATAGACCTGGCGCGCGGCAAATGCATCGTTGAGGCTGCGTTGCGCCGCCGCGCCGCGCGCCATCACCAGCAGCCCGGAGGTAGCCATGTCAAGCCGGTGCACCACCAGCGCGTCCGGGTAAAGCTGTTGGGCGCGTGTGCTGAGGCAGTCTTGTTTGTCTTCGCCACGCCCCGGCACGCTCAGCAGCCCGGCGGGCTTGTCCAGCACCAACAGGTGCTCGTCCGCATAAATAACCGCAAGCTCAGCCACTTCCGGGCGTCTCGGTCAGCAGTTTTTGCACCGTGGCGCACAACTCGTCGACATCATTGGGCTTGTGGATCAAGGCGCGTGCACCCGCTGCCAGCGCATCGCGCTCGATCTCGGGCGTGACATAGCCAGACGCCAAGGCCACGGGCAGATCAGGCCGCAGCGCTTTGACATCACGCAACAAATCTACCCCGCTGTAGCCGGGCATGTTGTAGTCAGTGACCAGCAGGTCGCACGCGGATCTGTCTTCACGCAGCAGCGCCAACGCCTGCAGTGGGTCTGTGAACGTGATGACGCGGTAGCCTTTGCGTGTGAGCAGCCGTTTGACCAAAAACACCAGGGCCTCGTCGTCATCGACATACATCACGCGTTGCCCGGACCCTGTCACCTCGCTGATTTCAGTGGGCACGACGCTGGGTGGCTCAACGGCCGCATCGGTCACCGGGAAATACAGCGTGAAGGTGCTGCCTTGGCCCAGGCTGCTTTGCACCCGCACGTTGCCCATGTGGGCGCGCATGATGCCGTGCACCACCGACAGCCCCAAGCCCGTGCCCTGGCCGACGGGTTTGGTGGTGAAAAATGGCTCAAAAATGCGTTCCTGGGTGGCCTCGCTCATGCCGCTTCCCGTGTCACTCACCGTGATTCGCACGTGCTGGCCGCGCAGGCCACCGCGCCGCTCCGACGGGTCGTCGGGTGTGCGCAGGGCGTAGGCCAGCTCCACGCGCAGGATGCCGGGCTTATCTGCCATGGCGTGAATGGCGTTGGTACACAAATTAAGCAGCGCCTGTTCAACTTGTGTGGCATCTGCCAACACCGGCGGTGTCGCCTCGTCAATGCTGGCCTGCAGCGTGACATGCGGCGGCATGGTGACCTTGACCAGCTGCAGGGTTTCATGCACCACGTCGGCCAGTTGCAGCGCCGCACGGTGTGGCGGCTCGTTGCGGCTGAAGGTGAGAATCTGGCGCACCAAGTCACGCGCGCGCCGTCCGGCCTTGTCAATTTCGATCAGGCTGGTGGCGACAGCACTGTTTGCACTGGCATCGAGCTTGGCCAGGGCCACGTTGCCGAGGATGGCGCTGATGATGTTGTTGAAATCGTGGGCAATGCCGCCGGCCATGGTGCCGATGGCCTGCATTTTTTGCGACTCTCTCAGTTGTGATTCAAGCACCGTGCGGTGCGCTTCCATTTTTTTGCGTGCGGTCAGGTCATGGGCAAACAGGGTGATGACATCGCCTTCGGCATCGCGCTCAAACGACAGGCTCACCTCCAGCGAGACGCTGTCACCGGTGCTGGTGCGGCCTATCATTTCGCCCAATTGCGCATGGCTGGTGATGTCGCAATACGACAGGGCGCGTGCGGCTTCGGGCAAAAATTCGGTCAGGGGCCGACCCAGGGCCTGGTCGGTGGCGCAATGAAACACGGTGGCCGCCGTCGGGTTAAAGACAATGATTTGATGGTTTTTGTCAACGCACAGGATCGCGTCCAGTGATGAGTTGATGATGGCGGCCAGCCTGGTTTTGCTTTGCAGCAGTTGTTCGTTGCCTTCTTGCAATGCCTGTGTGCTGAGTTCCAGCGCGTGGCGCTGGGCCAGCAGCGGCCCTTGGTCAATGATGGCGCAAATGAACCGGGGCAAGTCGCTTAACGGGTCGTCAATCAGGGCAATGTGCAAGTCCCCAGTGAAGGGGCCGTTTGAGCCGCCAGAAAATTCCAGTTCGTCAAGCTCGTAGGAACCCTGTTCTTTTGCCAGTAAAAAACCCAGTCGCACGCGGTCGATACCGTCCCGGTTGACCAGCGGGTGCAGAAAGCTTAAAGGGGGGTCACTTTCAAGCGGGCGAAATAAATCCAGCGCCCGGCCATTGGTTTCCAGCACCTGACCGGTGTCATCGACCACCATCAGCGCCAGCGGCACATGGGAAAACAGGGTGACGAAACGCTCGGACGCCCCTTCCGCCTCGGCTTGGCTGAAGCGCAGCGCCTTGTTCTGAATTTCAAGCTCTGAGTGGTACTGACGCAGGTTGTCAACCAAATGGGCATTGGAGAACTTGTCTGTCAGGTTGGGCGGACGCCGACCCGGCCCGCCCAGACGCCTCGGTCGTGCCCCGGGCGCCGGCTTACACGCGCGAGAAAAGGGTCTGGTCATGCAGTTTTTGCCGCAAATTGTGCTGTGGCGAAGACCGCATGCAAGTCTTTAGCGTGGGGCGTTTTTCAGCTTGCCACGCACCGGCACCACCGTGGTGACGGTGGGGCGCACGGCATCGGCCGACACCGGCTTGGGCGGCGAGGTGTCCTTCTTGGGCTTTTTGACCATTTTGTTGGTGTTTTGCTGACTCTTTGCCATGTTCATTCTCCTGAGTGGGTTAATTTTCTGTTGTGAAATTCGAACCCGTTAATTATCGGTGGGTTGGCCCGATTTTTTTTGCCTGGGGCGCGCATTGCGCGTGCCGATCGCGCAGTCGGACGATTTGTTATTCAGCCCTGGGTTTGGTTGCCTTGACGGGCACCCACGGCGTCGTGCCATGCGCCGTGCCTAGCGGGTGACATACGTGGTGTGAACAGCACCAGGCAACCAGCAATTTTCAGGGCCGCTCACCTGCCAATGTGTCAGGGTGAAGGGTTGCGCTATTTACAAGCTTTATTGGCCTCTAGCCCATATGATATAAGCGCAAGCAGCTATATTTTGCATAGCGTTCTACGCAGATTCAAATGCCGGCCGTGATTGCCGCATCGCGTGGTGTGGCGTTGAGTGGGTTCAACCCATGGGATAAACAGCTGTGCACACGGCAGTGACGGATGAATGCAGGAAAACAGGGCCAGCGCCCGGTGACTTCAAAGTGACGCGGGCTAATCGTCTTGCGTCATCGCCCCGGGCTGAACATCTGGACCAAGGACTCAACGGATTCGATGCTGAATTGTTGAACGAAATCGACCAATGCGATGACCTCGTCGACCCGCACGTTCTGCAGGTCCCCAGTCCGAATATCAAAAAACCGAGGCCCGTTGCAAATCGATATGTACGGAAAAATGCCATGGGCCACAACGGCGAGCGACAGCACGCCCAATGGCTTCAACAATTGCGCCAACAACCGGCTTCGCTCGGCCATCGGCGCTGCCTCGTAGACCTGTGCAACCAATTTTGATATCGGCGTGGCCGACCGCAACTTGCCAGCTCGCACCGGTTCTGCTTGAGTGGTCATCATGGTGTTTTTTGTCTCCTTTTTGTCAAAGGTCACACCCAAAAAAGGGGCTCCTCTGATCTATTGAGCCAACTTTATGGAAAGTGTACCCAGGCGTCTGTAGGGCGTTCTTGACGTTTGGTGTAGGCAATGCTTGACAAATGACCACATTGCGTCGTGTTGAATCAGGCATTGGCCGCAAACTATCACGCTGGGCGCTACCAGACACTTTAGGGGTTGAAGCTGTTTAGAATGCTATTTTTTATATAGCTTACGTCACTTTATTTACAAGGGCTGCAGGTCTTTTTTACTTAAAAAAATAAGTCATTCAGCAACGCTGCATGGGCGTAAAAACCATCACCCGCTTTCCCAAAAGCCACCCCGTATTTCGGTCAATAAAGCGCCGCTTGGCAGATTGGGGCCGGATGACATCCGAAATTTGATCCGGTTCGGGAATCCGTCCGGCTGCACGCGAACATGAGTTGACGGTCACCAAGCCCAACCCTCGGACAGTTGATGGCAGCAAACAGCCACCCAGCGTGGTTCCGCGAATTCACTCAAAGTGCCCGTCTTTGACTTGATCGGGCGCGATTGCAAGTTTGAGTAAAGCAAACTAAAAAATAGAGAGGGTGGTTGGACATAAGGTGATTTCCTGCGAAAAATATACCCATCTGACTTGTCTTTTTGTCCATCTGCTGCGTTGCAAAAACGGTTGTATAGCTCGCTATACGCCCATTTTTACGCCTTGCAGCTGAACAAAAATCCTGCGTCATCTGGGCA
>JBBQSS010000072.1:0-12517 GCA_038213665.1 Burkholderiales bacterium
CACCTTGGTGTCTTGGGCCTGTGCCAGTGCGGCACTCAAAGTCAGAAAAAAGACGACTAAAAATTTGTACATGGTTGGTTTCCTGATGCGGGGAGATTGATGAATGGTGCTGGCTTGACTCAACGGTACGTGGTCGCAGGCCTCGGTCTGGATGCGTCACGCCTGACTATTTTTCTGCAGTTGGGGTTTGTACGGTGTTGGAAATCACACGGCTCACAGTACTATTTATATATCCGAATCGACTGATAAAAATAACTGATGTGTTTTGTCCGTTGAAGTGATGGGTTCTTTAGTGGTTGAACATTTCAAGGAGATCAAGTGAAAACTTCGTCCAAAGTATTGACGGGCCTGATGCTTGCAAGCCTGTCCGTGTGGGCCAGCGCCGATGCGCTTCAGGTTCGCAGCATGGCGGCATCCTGCGCAGCTTGCCATGGCACCAGCGGTGTTGCACAGCCAGGCATGGAAAGCCTGGCTGGTCAGAAAAAAGAAGACTTGCTGAAAAAAATGCAGGACTACAAGTCTGGCAAGAAGCCAGCCACGCTCATGCACCAGCTTTCCGCAGGCTATTCAGACGCACAGATCGAGCAACTGGCTGAATACTTCGCCGCATTGAAGAAATAAGGAGAATGGTATGAAACGTCGTCAATTTGTAGGCACTTTGGGTGCGGGTTCGGTGCTCGGCGCATTTGGTGCGCTCGGTATGTTGTCGGGTTGCGCCTCCACGGGTGGCGGCAACGGCCCCAAAGTGGTGGTCGTCGGGGGTGGTTTTGGCGGAGCTACGGCAGCCAAATATGTGCGCATGTGGTCTGACTACGGCATATCTGTCACGCTGGTGGAGCCCAATGCGTCGTTCATCTCATGCCCGATCTCCAATCTGGTGATCGGTGGGGTCAAAACCATGGCCGACATCACCACACCTTACGACGGCTTGGTCAAGCACCATGGCGTCAAAGTTGTGCATGATTCTGTGAGCGCCATTGATGCGGACAAGCGCATCGTCAAACTGGCAAGTGGGGGCGAGCTGCCTTATGACCGGTTGATTTTGTCACCTGGCATCGACTTTATGTGGGATGCGTTGCCTGGCATGGCGGCGGCAGGTGCCAAAGACAAGGTGCTGCACGCCTGGAAAGCCGGCGCACAAACCGTGGCCCTGCGCAAGCAGCTTGAAGCGATGCCCGATGGCGGTGTGTATGCCATGTCAATCCCGTTGGCACCGTACCGTTGCCCACCCGGCCCGTATGAGCGCGCTTGCCAGGTAGCCAATTACTTCCAAAAAGCCAAGCCCAAATCCAAAGTACTGATTCTCGATGCCAACGACGATGTCACTTCCAAGGCAGCGTTGTTCAAAAAAGCTTGGGCTGATCGTTATGCTGGCATGGTTGAATACCGCCCCAAATATGCCTTGTCCGATGTGGATGTGTCGGCCAATACGCTGAAGTTTGAGTTTCAGGACAACATCAAAGCCGACGTATTGAACGTGATTCCACCCATGCGTGCGGGTTCTATTGCCGTTCAAACTGGCTTGGCCACAGCCAACAAGCGTTGGTGTGAAGTTGACTTTTTGACCTTTGAGTCAAAAGCCACCAAAAACATTCACGTCTTGGGCGATTCGATTCAAGTTGCGCCTGGTATGCCCAAGTCTGGCCACATGGCCAATCAGCATGGCAAGACCTGCGCGGCGGCTGTGGTGGCCTTGTTGACCGGTAAAACACCGAACCCATCGCCAATTTACAACAACACCTGCTACAGTTTTGTCAGCAGCGAGGACGCGGTTCATGTGGCCAGTGTGCACACCTATGACCCGCAGAAGAAAACCATGGTTACCGTGGCGGGTTCGGGCGGTGTGTCAAAAGCTGCCAACGAGTTGGAAGGGCGTTTTGCTTTGGCATGGGCGCAAGGCATTTGGGCTGATACCTTGGGTTAGCAAAATGCATGTGAATAAAACTTTTGTAGCGTCTTTGCTGGCGTTGGCTATGGGCTCTGTGTGGGCCCAGGCTGACCAGGCACGCGCCGAAAAAATTGTGTCGGGCTCGTGTTTTTTGTGCCATGGTGAAAATGGTGAGTCGTCCAGCGAGATTTTCCCAAAACTCGCCGGACAGCATGCCAACTACATTGCCAAACAGCTTGAAAACTTCAAGACTGGCAAGCGCAAAAGCACCGCCATGGCCGATATGTCCGCGCGCTTGACGCCTGACGAGATGCTTGCGCTTGGTGCGTACTTCGAGACTAAAAAATCCGAACCAGAAACCGTTAAAGATCAGGATTTGGCGGGCGTTGGGCGCTATATTTTCAATAGTGGAAATCGTTTCAGCGGTGTGCCGGCTTGCGCCAGTTGTCATGGCAAGGAAGGCTTGGGTACCGCCGACTTGCCGCGCCTGGCGGGGCAATATGCGTCTTACATTGAAACGCAGCTGAAGCTCTTTAACCAGCGTGGCCGCACCAATGACAACGCCGTGATGCACTCTATTGTGACGAAAATGTCGCCGCTTGAAATGGCAGCGGTGGCCGAGTACATCAGCGGCAGATAGTTATGTCCTGGCGGGGGCATCGATCAGTCTGTCTGCGATGCCCGCCCCCACCCACATGGCGGCTAACGATAACCAGGCGGTCAGGGCAAAAATGGAGCCGCCGGTAATGCCCGCGCCCACTGCGCAGCCGCCTGCCAGCATGGAGCCAAAACCCATCAAAACAGCACCTGCAATGTAGCGGCGCATGCCGTAGCCATCTTTGAACCCCTCAAGTACAAAGTCTTTGCCGACCCAGGCGCCGATGAATGAGCCTAAAAACACGCCGGGAACCAAGCCAAAGCTGAACCCGATTTCAGGCGCAGGGGCGGCCAAAATGCGCATCAACCATTCCGCCGATGGGCCGCTAAAAGTCAGGCCCTGCACCGGTACCACTTCAAATGAATTTTTGGAGACCAAGTAGTTGAAGCCCCATCCGGCAGCCACAGCGAGGCCGGTGCCGACACCTCCTACCCATTTCCAAAAGCCCCAGCCGCTGCGGACCGAGAAAAACAGACCAGCAAACAGCCAGAGCAAACCAAAGATCAAGCCACCCCAAGGCCCCGCGCCAGTGAGTGCCAGCAGGTTGCGCGCGTTGCCACCGTCTACCGTCCACCAACTGCTGATGGTTTCACGCCAGGGCGATAGTGCGCCGCCCAGCGCCGCCTGGGCTGTGACGGCAAAAATCAAGCCCGAAAGCAGCGCGCGCAAATTGCCATTGGCCGACAGCACGAGCAAGCGGCTGGCGCAACCGCGCGTCATGATCATGCCCACCCCAAACAGCAATCCACCCACAATCGCACCTGAAATACTGCCAGTGGCGGCAATCTGGCGGGTGGCACCGACGTCCATTTGACCTGTCAGGATGAGCAACTGGACGCCAACTACTGCGCTGGAAAAGGTGAGCAGCCAGACTGAAATTTTTTCGCCGAATTTGCGGTGCCAGAATTCCAGGGTGGCCGAGCGCAGGCAAAATTTGGAGCGCTGGGCAAAGAATCCAAAGAGTGCACCGATCAAGAGGCCACCCAAGGCCAGCACGGTTTCTTCGCCGTAACTTTCAATGACGCCGGCAAAGTTCATCGGGGCTCCAGATTATTTATATTTCGCTTATATTTCGCTTATATTACAAGCATAAGAATAAATCCACTCGGCCTGCTTTGGAGACTTCCTTGGAAAATATAGTTTGCGCCTCGCGTCTTTGCGCCTTGTCATTGGGTGTTGCAAATCGCATGAATGCGTTCAACACCTGTTTGCAACTTGTGCAAGAGGCCAAATAATGCCCACCCCCCAGTTTTTCATGACGCGCCGCCAGTGGCTATTGGTTGGCGCTGCAACCGGTGTGGTTGGCAGGGGACATGCCGCGGGTGTGGCGTTGCCCGTGCCGACTTCTTTGCCTGAAGCGTTGGCTGCAGCATTGAAGAAAGGCAGTCCGCTGGTGGTGATGGTGAGTCTGGAGGGCTGTCCTTTTTGCAAAATAGCCCGCGAGAACTACTTGGCACCGCTGCAGCACCAATTGGGTCTGGCAATTGTGCAAATCGACATGCGCAATCGCCAGATGGTGCAAGATTTCAGTGGTGCCAGCCAGACCCAAGACCAATTGATTCGCAGTTGGGGTGTCAAAGTGGCGCCGACGGTCCTGTTTTTTGGCCGTGGTGGTGTCGAGGTGGCTGAGCGACTGGTGGGCGGTTACATTCCGGACTTTTATGGCGCTTACCTTGACGACCGTTTGCGTCTGGCGCGTGGTGTCGTGGCTGGCTGAACAGGCGAACCCATGATCCCTATCAAAACTGAATCTGCCTGGCGCGGCACCTCAGACTGTCGCAATTGCGGTATTCGCGATATGGTGCTTTTTGCGAACCTCAATGCGCATGATTTTTCACAAATGCATGCGCCGATTGATGACCTGGAATACGCCAATGGTGTGGCTTTGTATGGTGAGGGCAGCGCCGTTCAGGGTATTTTCACCTTGCGCAGTGGCATGGTGAAACTGGTACGCAGCACGCTCGATGGTCGCCCGCGCATTGTGCGGGTGCTGCGCGCTGGCGATGTCGTGGGGTTGGAAGCCTTCGCCGGTGCGCGTTATGACAGCGATGCCATTGCACTTACCCCTGTGACGGTGTGCCGCATTCCGCTGAATGTGGTTCAAAAGCTCGCGTCCAACAGCCCGCGCTTGCATGCCCAGTTGATGAACAAATGGCAGCGGGCACTCAAAGATGCCGATGACTGGTTGGCTGACCTGAACTTTGGCACAGCGCGACAGCGCGTGGCTAATCTGGTGATCAAAATGCGCAGCCCCAGCAACCACGATGTGTCTGTGCTCTTTTCGCGCGAAGACATGGGCGCCATGCTGGACTTGAAGCTTGAGACTGTCAGCCGAGAAATCAGCCGCCTGGTGCGCGAAGGGCTGATTGAACAACTCGACAAACAGGGCCGCATCTACCGCGTGTGTCGGCCCGACACCATTCAACCAGGCTAACACTAGCGGAGACCATGCGTCGTTTTAAGTTGAGCGGCGGTGGGGTGCTTACTTCCTGGTCAATTGCGGGTATGTCCTGATAGGACCATGGGGCGACTTAGGACAACATGACGCTATTCGCATCACATTTATTGAAAAAGGGGAACACTTGCAATGAAGCTCTATTTTTTGATTTCGTCCATTTCCCTGTCGGTTGCCGCGCACGCACAGGGTGTACCGGCCCTGTATCAGGGCGCAGATTTGAAGCTGGGTGAAAAACTCATTGCTGAAAGCAAATGCGATGCCTGTCATCAGCAAAAAGTGGGTGGTGACGGCAAGGCCATTTACCGTCCAGCAGGACGAGTCAACTCTTTGGGCGCGCTGCGTGGGCAGGTCGAGGCCTGCAACCAGATGCTTAACCTTGGACTGTTTCCGGACGAGGTGACCTCGATTTCGGCGGTGCTGAATCGCGATCATTACCGCTTCAAGTAAGTGAAAACCCTGATGGTTGAATGTGTCAGAACGCTATATATTCACTTATCCAAATATATAGATTAACAAATGAGTGAGACAGAGCCTCCAAAAGTGTCAGTGCCAGCGCTTGAGCGTGCCGCAGAACTTTTTGGGGTTTTGTCGACCCCTGTGCGCCTGCAAATCATTGGTGCTTTGTGTCGTGGTGAGCAGAATGTGACGTATTTGCTTGGGCAGATTGAGGCTTCCCAGCCCAATATGTCTAGGCATTTGCAGGTGTTGTATCAGGCGGGTGTGCTTGCCAAACGGCGCAGCGGCCAGCAAGTTTTTTACCGCATTGCAGACGAGTCTGTGGTGCGGGTGTGCAAGGCGGTGTGTTTACAGGCGGAGTCTGAACAACCGACCTTGGTGAGCTGATTTTTTTGTAAGCCAAATGGCATACGGTGTGGTGATGTGATTCGAGGAACGCGTAAAAGGAGTGTGTTGAATGGAACAAAGTACGAGCTCAGGCCGATTGATCAAGGCGCCTGAGAATTTTCTGAACCAAGACGGCATAAAAACCGTTTTTTCAGAAGCAAAAAAAGGGCGACGCGACTTTATTCGCAACGCCTTCGCTGCTGCCGCAGCTGGTGCGGCGGTGCCGGCGGCCATGGCGCAAAGCAACCCGGTGCCTGTTGAGGGTGGTGACCCCAACATTTTGAATCTTCCCGCGCACAGCGTAGGCTTGGGTCAAGGCGTGGCGCAGAACGAGGGCTACGGTAAGCCATCGCAATATGAAACTGGCGTGCAGCGCCGTCAAAGCCCGGGTTTGACCCAAACCACGCAGTCTTCTGTGTCGTTCGCGCCCTTGCAGTCACTGTTTGGCATCGTGACGCCAAGTGGTTTGCATTTTGAGCGGCACCATCAAGGTTGGTGGGACATTGACCCCTCCAAGCACCGTTTGATGATCAATGGCATGGTCAAGGCGTCCAAGGTGTTCACGCTGGATGAAATCATGCGTTTGCCTTCGGTGTCACGCTTTCATTTCATTGAATGTGGTGCCAACACGGCCGTTGATTGGGGCAATGTGGCAGTGCCCACCGTGCAATACACCCACGGCATGGTTTCGTGCAGTGAGTTCACCGGTGTGCCATTGATCACGCTGCTTGAAATGGCAGGCGCTGACCTCAAGAATGGCAAGTTTGTGCTGGCTGAAGGTGCGGATGGCTCCTCCATGACGCGCACGATTCCGATGAGTTTGATCAAGTCGGGCGAGGTTTTTGTTGCTTACGGGCAAAACGGTGAAATGCTGCGCCCTGAAAACGGTTATCCCTTGCGTTTGATCGTGCCGGGCATTCAAGGGGTGAGCTGGGTCAAGTACCTGCGCCGCATTGAAGTGGGCGACATGCCCTACGCCTCCAAAGACGAGGCGGTTCATTACATTGATCTGATGCCAAACGGGCAGCACCGCCAGTACTCTGGTTTGCAGGAGTGCAAAAGCGTGGTGACCACGCCGTCCGGCGGACAGGTGTTGCTGGACAAAGGTTTCTACAACGTCACTGGCTTGGCATGGAGCGGCAAAGGCAAGATTAAAAAAGTCGACGTATCGGTGGACGGTGGTCGCAACTGGCGTACCGCACGCCTGGAGTCTCCGGTGATGTCCAAATCACTCACGCGTTTCAATATTGACTGGGTCTGGGACGGAAAGCCCGCCATCATTCAGAGCCGGGCCACGGATGACACAGGTTTTGTGCAGCCAACCTATCAGCAATTGCGTGCGGTGCGCGGCACGCGTTCGATCTATCACAACAACGCCATTCAGTCGTGGTTGGTTCAGGAAAACGGTGAGGTGAAAAATGTTCAGGTTTCGTAAAGCCATACTCAGTGCAGCTCTGCTGATGCTTGCAGGGGCTGTGACCGCTCAACCCATACTCAAACTCGCTGGCCTCGGGCGAGATGCCACGCCCAAGGAGGTGGCGGCGTGGGATATTGATGTGCGCCCCGATTTCAAGGGTTTACCTGCGGGTTCGGGAACAGTTGCCAAAGGGCAGGACATTTGGGAGACCAAATGCGCCAGCTGTCATGGATTTTTTGGTGAATCTGGTGAATTTTTCAGTCCTTTGATTGGTGGTGTCACACCCAAAGATATGGAAACGGGTCACGTGGCCAACTTGATCACGCCTGGCTACCCAGGGCGTACCACCTTCATGAAGGTGTCCACCATTTCTACCCTTTGGGACTTCATCAACCGTGCCATGCCTTGGACCGCGCCCAAGACCTTGAAGACCGATGAGGTTTATTCGGTATTGGCATTCATGCTGAACATCGGTGGCATCGTGCCCGAGAACTTCACTTTGGATGAGAAGACCATTCGTGAGGTGCAGGCGCGCATGCCCAACCGAAATGGCATGACAACTGACCACGCGCTGTGGACTGGCAATGAGTTTGGTGGTGCTAAGAAGCCCGACACGCAAAACGTGGCCTGCATGAAAGATTGCACACCTGAGCCCAAGCTGGCGTCGTTCCTGCCTGATTTTGCCCGCAACGCGCACGGTAATCTGGCAGAGCAGAACCGTATGGTGGGTGCGCAGCACGGTGCGGACACCACCCAGCCCGAGCCCAAAGTGGGTGAGAAACCTGCCACATCAGTCGCCCCCAAGCCGCAAGCGGATACACCTGCCCCTGGCGCAGACGCGAGCAAGCCAGATGCAAAAAAAGCGATCGCTTTACTGCAGAAAAATGGTTGTCTGGTGTGTCATGGCATGAACAATAAAATTGTCGGCCCTGCCTACACCGACGTGGCTAAAAAGCATGCGGGCAATGTGGATTACCTTGCCACCAAGATCAAGGCGGGTGGTGTCGGCGTGTGGGGCCCTATTCCCATGCCAGCCCAGACTTTGAATGCGGCAGATGCCAAGACCATTGCGGTGTGGTTGGCTGCTGGTGCAGGCAAGTAAAGCCTGGCCAAAAACTGATCAATTTTCTTCACCTGAACTTAACCAAGTAACCAAGGAGCTACCCATGCAAACACGTCGCGAGACACTCAAACACAGCGCCATCGTGGCTGGCCTGCTGGCCACCACCGGTCTGTTCCCTCAATACGCTTTTGCCTACAACAAAGGCGCCTTTGAAGCCAAATCAGTGGCTGACGCAATCAAAGCCTTGGGCGCCAGCGCCCCGGTCGAAAGCAAAGACGTCACCATTGGTGGCCCCGACATCGCTGAAAACGGTGCGGTGGTTCCCCTGTCCGCCAGCACCACTTTGGTCGGTGTCAAGCACATCCTGCTGCTGGTCGAAAAGAACCCGTCCGCCTTGGTGGCTCAGTTCAACGTGACCGACAGCGTAGAGCCCAACTTCGCCACCCGTTCCAAAATGGGCCAGTCCTCGGACGTCTATGCCGTGGCCATCATGAACGACGGCAAAGCCTTCTTTGCCAAAAAAGAAGTCAAAGTGACTCTGGGCGGTTGCGGCGGCTAAGCCCCTCGGGCAGCCTTTTGTACACACCCGCCAAACCGTTGGCAACACCGATTAATTGATTGAATACAGGAGTTTCAAAATGGCAGATCCAATGCGCATTCGCGCCCAAGTAGCCGGCGACAAAGCCACCGTACGAGTTTTGATGAGCCATGAGATGGAATCAGGCCAGCGCAAAGATGCCGCTGGCAAACTGGTGCCCGCCATGCACATCACCGAAGTCAGCGCCACCCACAACGGCAAAGTCGTCCTGACCGCCGACTGGGGCTCGGCTGTCTCCAAAAATCCGTTTCTGCAATTCACCGTCAAAGGCGCCAAGGTCGGCGACAAAATTGGCGTGACTTGGAAAGACACTAAAGGCGACACCCGCACCGACGAAGCCACCGCAACCTAAGCTGCGGTTTCATTGAGAAAGGGTGGGTTTTGCCCCACCCTTTTTTCTTACGCAATGTAAAACCACGTTGAGGAGACAAGAGCTATGAAAAAAACAATGTCGTTGCTGGTGCTCGGTAGTTTGGCCCTAGCCAACGCTCATGCCCAGAAATCTGCGGCCGTCCAATCCATCGAAGAATACCGCGCCATGCTGGCCGACGGCAACCCCGCCGAACTCTTTGAAGCCAAAGGCGAAGACCTCTGGAAACAAAAACGCGGACCCAAAGCCGCCTCGCTTGAAAAGTGCGATCTGGGTCAAGGCCCCGGCGTGGTCAAAGGCGTCTTCGTCACCCTGCCGCGCTACTTTGCCGACACCAACAAGGTGCAAGACCTGGAATCTCGCCTGCTCACCTGCATGGACACCCTGCAAGGCCTCAACGTAGCGGAAATCGCCAAGACCGACTTTGGTAAAGACGAACAGAAAAACGTCACCGCACTGGCCACCTGGATTGCCGCTGAGTCGCGTGACATGAAATTTAACCTGCCACAAGCCCATGCCAAAGAGCAAGTGGCTTATGAGGTGGGCAAGCGCCTGTTCTTCCAGCGCGGCGGTCCGCACGACTTCTCTTGCGCATCTTGCCATGGTGCGGACAACTGGCGCATTCACCTGCAAGACCTGCCTAACCTGACCAAGAACCCGGGTGACGGCGTCGGCTTTGCCGCCTGGCCTGCTTACCGCGTCTCCAACGGCCAGATGTGGGGCATGCAACAGCGCCTGAACGACTGCTACCGCCAGCAACGCTTTCCCTACCCCGGTTTTGCCAGTGACGCCACTGTGGCGCTGGGTGTGTACCTGGGTGTGAACAGCCAGGGCTCCAAGTCGGTTGCCCCGGCCCTTAAACGCTAATGGATTGGAGATTCAACATGAAAAAACTGCATGTAGCCGCACTCTCCGCGTTGGTCTCGACGCTGCTCGCGGGCTGTGCCTCGAACACCACAACGACAGACCTCGACAAACTCACCGCTGACATCGTCAAGGCCTCCTTCAGCGATAAGGGCATTGTCAAGGTGTCGTCGATTGCGCCTGAGGACATCAACACCGCCTGCAGCGCCGCTGATGTGGCGGGCAAGCCAATCGAAGCCGACTTGGCTGAAGCGCTGCAAGCTGCGCAGCTCAAGACGATCAAGTGGCCCACCGACGGCAACTACATGGGCGACTGGAAAGCGGGTGAAGCGCTGGCACAAAGTGGCCGTGGCCTGACTTGGACAGACAAAGCTGACACAGCTAACGGCGGCAATTGCTACAACTGCCACCAGATGGACCCGAAGGAAATCTCCTACGGCACGATTGGTCCGAGCCTGCTGGGCTATGGCAAAACCCGTGGTGTGATTGCTGATCCGAACAGTCCTGCGTCCAAAGCCATCATTGAGTACACCTGGGGCAAGATTTGGAATGCCAAGGCGTACAACGCCTGTTCTGTGATGCCGCGCGCGGTGCACAAAGGCATCATCACTGAGGCGCAGGCCAAGGATTTGATGGCTTTGCTGCTGGACTCCAAGTCGCCAGTGAATCAATAAACCGGCGCATTTTCACAGCCCGGCCTGCCCGGGCTTTTTACTTTTTTAACGGTAGCAACACAATGAACTTAACCAAACGTGAATTTTTCCAGGTGCTGGGCGCTGGCACCATGGCAGGCATGGGGCTGAGCGCGTATGCGCAAAAAGACATGGCCACGGCAGTCAACGGGCTCTATGACATTCCCAAATTTGGCAATGTGTCGTTTTTACACATGACCGACTGCCATGCGCAACTAAAACCCATTCATTTCCGCGAGCCCAGCATCAATTTGGGCATTGGCAGCATGAAGGGGCAACTGCCGCATTTGGTCGGTGAGCATCTGCTGAAAGTGTCTGGCGTTCGCCCCGGCACCGCTGAAGCACATGCGCTGACCTATCTCGACTACGAGCAGGCCGCCAAACGTTACGGCAAGGTCGGTGGTTTTGCCCACTTGGCCACCTTGGTCAAACGCATGAAAGCCAGCCGCCCTGGCGCGCTGCTGCTCGACGGCGGTGATACCTGGCAAGGTTCTGGCACCGCGCTGTGGACCAACGGGCAAGACATGGTCGATGCCTGCAAGCTGCTGGGTGTAGATGTGATGACCGGTCACTGGGAATTCACGCTGGGGATGGAACGCGTCAAGGAAATTGTCGACAAAGACTTTGCTGGCAAGGTTGACTTTGTGGCGCAAAACGTCAAGACCAACGACTTTGGCGACCCGGTCTTCAAGCCCTATGTGATCCGCGAAATCAACGGTGTGCCGTGCGCCATCATCGGCCAGGCGTTTCCGTACACACCCATTGCCAACCCGCGTTACATGGTGGCCGACTGGGCCTTTGGCATTCAAGACGACAACATGCAGAAAATGGTCAACGAAGCCCGTGGCAAAGGTGCCCAGGTGGTCGTGGTCATCAGCCACAACGGCATGGACGTGGACCTGAAAATGGCCAGCCGCGTCACTGGCATTGACGCCATCATGGGCGGCCATACGCACGACGGCATGCCGGTGGCCAGCGTCATCAGCAACCCGGGTGGCAAAACCCTGGTGACCAACGCCGGCTCCAACGCCAAGTTCCTGGGTGTGCTTGACTTTGAAGTCAAGGACAAAAAAGTCACCGACTTCCGCTACAAGTTGCTGCCGATTTTCGCCAACATGTTGCCCGCCGACAAAGAGATGGATGCGCTCATCACCAAAGTGCGCGCGCCGTATGAAGCCAAGCTCAATGAAAAGCTGGCGGTGACTGAGGGCACACTGTACCGCCGTGGCAACTTCAACGGCACGGGTGACCAGCTGCTGGTCGATGCGCTGATGGAAGTGCAGGGCGCCGACATGGCGTTTTCGCCAGGTTTCCGCTGGGGCACCACTTTGCTGCCGGGCCAGGCCATCACCCGCGAATGGCTGCTGGACATGACTGCCACCACCTACTCGTATGCCACCATGACCGAGATGACCGGTGCCACCATCAAGACCGTGCTGGAAGACGTGTGCGACAACCTGTTCAACCCAGACCCTTATTACCAGCAAGGCGGTGACATGGTGCGTGTCGGTGGTTTGCAGTACAGCTGCAGTCCGCTTGAAGGCATGGGCAAACGCATCAGCGACATGCGCCTGAACGGCAAGTTGATCGAAGCCGACAAAAAATACAAGGTGGCTGGCTGGGCACCCGTGGCTGAAGAAGCCAGGACGCAGGGCAACAAACAAGT
>JBBQSS010000073.1:0-12374 GCA_038213665.1 Burkholderiales bacterium
ATACCCACCTGACTTGTCTTTTTGTCCATCTGCTGCGTTGCAAAAACGGTTGTATAGCTCGCTATACGCCCATTTTTACGCCTTGCAGCTGAACAAAAATCCTACGTCATCTGGGCATATTTATTCTTGGAAATCACCTAATGTGAAAGAGCGTCGCCCGGGCGCGCATGACTTGATTGTCCATGCGGCTCAGCGGCCCATTGTTTTAACTGTTGCGCCCGCTCTTTTGCGGGGCGTTTGGCCAATTGCCTAACCGCATCATAAAACCGTGGCCAGTCGTGCGCCTCACGCGCAAACAGGGCCACAAAGCCAGGCACCAGGTCGTCATACGCCGCCTGCGCGCCAAACGCGGCGTTGTTGGCTTGCGCCACCCAGGCGTCATAGCCGCTGTAGCCCCCCCAGCTGGCTTTGAGCGCGGCATAAGCTATTCTGAAGTCTTGCATCGCTTCAAATTTCATAGCTGCCTGCGCTTTATCCGTAGGGGCTACAGGGTGATTTTGCTCGGTATCGGGCAAGTTAGCTTGAACCGCTACTGATTCAATAGCTGCCTGCGCTTTATCCGTAAGGGCTACAGGGTTATTTGGCTTGTAAATATCAGTCAACCTGGCGCGCGTGGCGCGGGTCAGCGCGCGAAACTGCTGGCGTCGGCTGTCAAACGCGGCGTAGTCTGCGCGGGCCTTGGGCAAGGCCCTTTGCTGCAACCAGAGCGCACCGCCCAGGCGTTCAACTGCCGTGGCAAACGACTCATTGAACTGCGTGTCGTCTGCCACATACAGCACCTGGTGCGCCAACTCGTGAAACACCAGGCGGGCCACTTCGCCTTCGGGGTAGTGGATGAAGGTGTTGAGCAGCGGGTCGCCACCGAGCCAGTTCATCCAGCCCAGCGTGGAGTAGGCCGGCACGCCGTAGACACTGGCTTCCAGGCCCTGGGCGCGCAGGGCTTGCGCCTCGGCCTGGGCCTCAGGCTCGGAAAAATAGCCTCGGTAACCGACACAACCAGCCACAGGGAAACACCAGGTTGTCAGGGTCAAGGAGAACGCGGGGGCGGCCACCACGTTCCACACCACGTTCCACACCACATGGCGGCGCTGCAGGTCGGCGTAGCGGTGGTAACTGGCGTTGCCGGGCAGGTGCAGCTCGGTCACGGAAAACCGGCGAATGTCGTGGGCCAGGCGCAGGCGCTGCTTCAGGACTGCGGGTGTGGCGGCGTCTGCCAGCCAGTCGTCAATGGGGCGAGCAGAGCGCATCAGCTGTATGTGCCCGGTGACGGACTGCGCGTAGTAGCGCGTGTCGGCGCAGCCCCCCAGCAAAAAAACCAGCCACAGGCCAAGCACTGAACGCCATTTGCGAGACGGCGTGGTGGCCATGGCAAGCCGGGCGCGGCAAAACCGCACAGGGCTAACATCTGGGCCATTCGGACGGATCAACACACCAGGAGTCACCATGCTTTACAAATTCAAATCCAAAGCCAGCGGGGATGTGATTATGTTGCAGCCCAACGGACAACGGGTGCTGGAAATCATTGGCAAACACTCGGCCTCAGACCCCAGTGTTCAAGGCATTTTGCTGCCGGAGCAGATGCCGCCCGCGCTGGCGGCGTTGCAAGCGGCCATTGCACAGGAAGAAACCCTGCAGGCTGATGCCATCAACCAAGCCAAGGCCGAGAACCGGCCCGCACCACACTTTGAGGCCATCAGCCTGCGCCAGCGCGCCTTGCCGTTCATGGACATGGTGCGCGCGTGCATCAAGGCCGACGAAGCCATCGTGTGGGGCGTGTGAGGCGTGAGTGCGCCATGCCATGCATGGTGGGCATTGACCAGCCGGGCCGGCACGGTTCTGGCGCCCTCCACTGTTGAAACATGTGGCATGTTTGGCGACCTCGTGCAGCACACGCGCCGGGCTGACCTCCACCAGGGCCAGGGACACGTCACCGCGCAGGACTTGGTTGAACTGGGTGTCCATCAAGACGACGATGGCATCGCGCCAGAACGCACCCGTGACCACAATGGCCATGGCCACAGCCATGCCAAAGATGGTCAAACCGGTGCGCAGCGGGCGGCGCTCCATGGTCCGCACCACCCTGCGCAGCGCCGGCGACAGCCAGTGGCCCAGGCCCAGGCGTTCCATCAGCATGGGTTTGTAGAGGCCCGGAGACGGTGGGCGCATGGCTTCAGCCGGGGCCAGCCGCACGCTGGCCCGGATGGCGTTGAGCGTGGCCAGCACCGCCGCCAACGTGGTCAACCCCACCGCCGCCAGGATCAATTCAGGTTTGAGCCGGTAACGCAATTCCGGAAAACGAAACACATCCGCGTACACGCCGACAAACCAGTGCCCCAGCAACGCGCCTAAGCCCAGGCCCAGCAGCACGCCCAGCAGCACAATCGCCATCACCAGTTTCATGTCATGCAGCCCAATAGCCGCGTTGTCATAGCCGAGTGCCTTGAGGGCGGCAATTTGCTCGCGCTGGGTGGCAATCTGGCGGCTCAGCACCACATTCAACAGGAACACCGCCACAGCCAGAAAAATGCTGGGCAGCACGGTGCCCAGCACACGTTGCTGCTTGATCTCCGAGTTGAGAACCATGTGCGACATGTGCTGGTCGCGGCCGTGCGCGTCGATGCCGCCAAAGGGCGCCAACAGGCGATTCAACTGGTCAATGACCGGGCCTTCTGCGGCCCCGGGTGCCAGGCGCACGGCCACTTGGTTGAACGCGCCCTCCATGTTGTAGGCCGCAAATGGTCCAGCCGGTCAGCCAGTCCAACCAGGCCAAGGGCCTCAATGGCGGGCATGGGGTGCACGGCAATGTCGGTGACCAGTTCCACGTTCTCGCGCACCGTCAGGCTGGGAATCAGGTTGTAGAACTGGAACACAAAGCCCACATGTTCGCGCCGGTACTGCGTCAACTCGGCCTCGGTCGAGGCGGTGAGGTCTCGTGTTCGGCAGAACGGGCGACGCCGCTGCTGGGCCGGTCCAACCCGCCCAAGATGTTGAGCAAGGTCGATTTGCCGCTGCCAGACGGCCCCAGCAACACAATGAACTCACCCCGGTCAATTGTCAGGTCCACGTCCACCAGGGCAAGCACCTTGATTTCGCCCATTTGGTAGGTCTTGCTCAGGCCCTTGGCTGTGAACACGGCCAACTGACCCGGTGGGTCAAGGTGTGACGCACGCGCTTCGGGGTGAGGGGGTGAGGCGGGCAGCACAGTTGCAGCTTCAAGGTGTTTTTAGCAGCTACTTTGTCACCTCAGCGCATGGCAGCCATTGAGGACTGTCAATTTGCGGCCAGTTGTGCACCCCGCGCTGGCCGTCTTCTGCCCCATTGCATGCACTCCACGGCCACTGTTTAAGACCCTGAAAAGCTATATTATTAATAGCTGCTCACGCTTATTACACGAGGGCTAGAGGCTAATAAAGCATATAACAATAGAAAATCCATGTGCCAATGCCCGCACCTTGAATGAAAAAATCCGCCAATGACTCGACCAGATGCGTGCGCTTGAAGACGATTTGCGTCGCGAAGTGCAAGCGCAGGAGGCCAGTGCGCTGTACCAGATCAAGGGCAAACGGGTCGAGTTCGAGGCGGCTGTGCGGCAAGCGCACCATCGGCTCAAAACCAATTTCTTCCGCTGGCTGGTCGCCTACCGGCCGAAAAACCTGCTCACCGGGCCGATCATCTACAGCATGATCGTGCCGCTGCTCATGCTGGACCTGGGTGTGAGCTGCTACCAGTTGACCTGTTTCCCGATTTACGGCATCTCCAAGGTGCGCCGCAGCGACTACATGGTGTTTGACCGCCAGCAGCTCGAGCACCTCAACTTCATTGAAAAATTTCACTGTGCTTACTGTGCTTACGGCAATCGCCTGCTGGCTTGCATCACTGAAATTATCGGCCGGACCGAAGCGTATTTTTGCCCGACCAAACATGCGCGCAAGGTCCTGGGTGCCCATTCACAATATGCCCGGTTTTTGGCTTACAGGGACGCTGCGGACGATGAGGCCAGGCTGGAGAAATTTCGCGTTGGGTTGGGCGAGAAAAAATCGACGGATGGCGCTTGAGGGTCCGCTGGTTGGCCGTCTTCTGCGACGCGGGCCAAGCCATACCGAGGCAGTGCCAAGCAAAACAGCCTGCTTTGGCGGGATGATTAGACGGGGTGGAAAGTGCAACAACACCCCCCGACCCCTCGCCACAATGCAAATAAGCGGCATCGCAGCTGCATGCAGTTTCAGTTCAATCGCAAGTCCACACATTGCGAAATATCAATTCTCTTGACGTTTTGGTGAACGGCGGCGCTTAGGAGTCGAGAAATAATAAATTGAACCATGACCCGCTTTCAGACGAGATGCCAGGCACGGCGCAAAGCGCGCAGTTTGGCGAGCCAAACAAGCGATTTGCAACGCTGCATGGCACTCGTATGGAAGATGGGGAATGTTCAAGTTATTTTTCCTCGGCGACTTAGAGGGGAACAACCGGTCAGCCGACACCCGACAAAGCACCCCTGATCAACACCCCTGATCAGTTGGGGACAGAGCAAATTTGCTGCGCAAATCTTGGTCTGTCCCGCAAGGTTTCAAGATTGCACCAGCCGCTTGGACTTGGCAATCGACATCAACACGCCCAGGCCGAGGCCCAGGGTCACCATGGCGGTGCCGCCGTAGCTGATGAATGGCAGGGGCACGCCCACCACCGGCAAGATGCCGCTGACCATGCCCATGTTCACAAACGTGTAGCAAAAGAAAATCATCGCCATGGCGCCGCCCAGCAAGCGGGTGAACACCGTGGGTGCCTCCAGCGCAATCACCAGGGCGCGCAGCACCAGAAAAAGGAACGCCGCAATCAGCAGCAGGTTGCCCAACAGGCCAAATTCTTCAGAAAACGCAGCAAAAATAAAGTCGGTGGTGCGCTCGGGGATGAACTCCAGGTGGGTTTGTGTGCCCTGCATGAAGCCCTTGCCCCAAATACCGCCCGAGCCAATGGCAATCATGCCCTGGATGATGTGAAACCCTTTGCCCAGCGGGTCGCGCGTGGGGTCCAGCAAGGTGCACACGCGTTGCTGCTGGTACTCGCGCAGCAAAGGCCAACTAACACCATCGGCACACAGTTCAGGCTCAAACACCACCAGCAAGGTGATGCCGACCAGCCCCAGCAACAATGGCGGCGCCACCAGCTTCCAGCTCAAGCCGGCAAAAAAGATCACCGACAGGCCCGCTGCCAGCACCAGCAAAGAGGTGCCCAGGTCAGGCTGCTTCATGATCAGCCCCACTGGCAACGCCAGTAACAAGCCCGCCACCAGAAAATCCAGCGGGCGCAGTTGGCCTTCGCGCTTTTGGAACCACCAGGCCAGCATCAGTGGCATGGCAATTTTGAGAATTTCACTGGGTTGAATCGTGACACCGACATTCAGCCAGCGCTTGGCGCCCTTCTTGGTCACGCCGAACACGGCCACGGCAATCAACAGCGTGACACCCAAAATGTAGAGCGGCACAGCCAATTTCATCAAGCGCTGTGGCGGGATTTGGGCCACCACAAACATGATGAACCCGGCAATCAGCATGTTGCGCGCATGGTCTTCAAAACGCGTGCCATGGTCATAACCAGATGAGTACATGGTCAGCAAACCGGCGCACACCAGGATGAACACGGCAAACGCCAGCGGGCCGTCAAACCCGGAAAACCAGGGCAACAGGCGGCGTATCGGGGAAGGTCGGTCAAACACGTAAGACATGAGGCGGGGATTATCGCGGCGTGCTGGCAACGGGCGCCACGCGCAGGGGAATCGTCACCGGCCCATCGTTGACCAGGCTCACCTGCATGTCCGCAGCAAACACGCCGGTCTGCACCACCGGGTGCAAGGTGTGGGCCTGGGCCACAAAATAGTCAAACAAGCGCCGCCCTTCATCGGGCGTGGCGGCTGCGGTAAAGCTGGGCCGGTTGCCGCTTGATGCGTCGGCCGCCAGGGTGAACTGGCTCACCAGCAACAAGCCACCCACCGTGCCCGCGCTGTCCATGGCCTGCACGCTGTGGTTCATCTTGCCCGCCGTATCGCTGAAGATGCGCAGTTTCAGAATTTTGGCCAGCAGCTTGTCGCTTTGAACCGGTGTGTCACCGCGCTCGGCGCACAGCAACACCAGCAAGCCGGCACCAATTTCGCCCACCAACTGGCCCGCCACCTCGACACGTGCGTGGCGCACACGTTGCAACAAGGCCATCATGACCAGACCACCAGCCAGTCGTGTCGCCGCTTGACCACGGGTTCCACAGCGGGCTCAGGCCAGCGTGACGCGCGCAAACTTGCGTTTGCCCACCTGCAGCACATAGGTGCCGGCGGTCAATTTCAAGCCCTTGTCACTGACCACGCAGGAGTCCACGCGCACACCGCCGCCCTCAATCAAGCGGCTGCCTTCGCCACTGGATGCAGCCAAGCCCGCTGACTTGAGCAGGGCGGCAATGCCAACCGGCGCACCCGCGTCACCCAGCGGCAAGCTCAGTTCGGCTATCTCATCCGGCACCCCTCCCTTGCTGCGGTTGATGAAATCCTGCTCGGCGGTATCGGCGGCGGCACTTGAGTGAAAGCGTGCAGTGATTTCCTTGGCCAGTGCGACCTTGGCGTCTTTCGGGTTGCGCCCGGCGGCCACTTCGGTTTTCAGGGCGGCGATGGCGGCCTCGCTCTGGAAGCTCAGCAAGGTGTACCAGCGCCACATCAGCACGTCGGAGATGCTCAGCACCTTGGCAAACATGGTGTTGGCGTCTTCGCTGATGCCGATGTAGTTGTTTTTGCTCTTGGACATTTTCTCGATGCCGTCCAGCCCTTCGAGCAGCGGCATGGTCAAAATGCACTGCGGCTCCTGGCCGTATTCCACCTGCAAATGGCGGCCCATCAACAGGTTGAACTTCTGGTCAGTACCGCCCAGTTCCAGGTCGCTCTTGAGCGCCACGCTGTCATAGCCTTGCATCAGTGGGTACAAGAACTCATGCACACTGATCGACTGGCCGGCATGAAAGCGGTCGTGAAAATCATTGCGTTCCATCATGCGCGCCACGGTGTATTTGGCCGCCAGCTCAATCATGCCGCGCGAACCCAAGGTGTCGCCCCACTCGCTGTTGTAGCGAATCTCGGTTTTGGCCGGGTCCAGCACCATTGAGGCCTGGCGGTAGTAGGTTTGCGCGTTGACCTCAATTTGCTCACGGGTGAGCGGCGGGCGCGTGGTGTTGCGCCCGGACGGGTCGCCAATCAGGGTGGTGAAGTCACCAATCAGAAAGATCACAGTGTGCCCGATGTCCTGCAACTGGCGCATCTTGTTGAGCACCACGGTGTGGCCAATGTGAATGTCAGGTGCGGTGGGGTCCAGCCCGAGCTTGATGCGCAAGGGCGTCCCCGTGGCCTCGGAGCGAGCCAGTTTTTTCAGCCAGTCTTCCTGGGGAATCAATTCGTCACAGCCCCGCAAGGTGACCGCCATTGCGTCCCGCGCACGGTCAGAGATGGTGAGTTGCGGCGTATTGGCTAGGGTCATAAGGGGTTTTCTGGATGCGCTGCGTGGGCGCGGGTTTATACTCGACAGCTTATTTTTTGAGTGATTTTACGTGGGCATCCCCGCCTGTTTTTTCACAACTGTGGTGTCTTTCAGACAAACCCCGTTCCAGGATTCTCTTTTGATCAACCAAATTGTTGCCACCTGCCAGGTTTTTTCAAACATTGGCGCCCGTTGGCTGGCGCAGCATCCCAAACGTGTCACAGCTACCGTGACTGCCCTGTTGTTAAGTGGTGGTGGCGGCGCTTTTGCCGTCGCGTCACTGGCGCCTGATGCGGCCAACTTGCCGGTTCGGGAAGTCTTGGAATCGGTGCAGCCCTTGGCTTTGCCGGACTATAACCAGGACACAACGCCCGCGTATGTGCTCTACCGCACCGATGTCACCCGTAGCAGCGACAGCGCAGACACTCTGCTCAAACGCTTGGGTGTGGATGACGCGCAGGCCGCAGGCTACCTGCGCCATAACGACATCGCCCGGCAGATTTTGCTGGGCCGAAGCGGTCGCCAAGTCAACGCCGAGGCGCTGTCTGACCAGCGCCTGAGTAAACTCACCGCCCGCTGGAGCGCCGACACCGAGGGCCAATTCAAGCGCCTGGTGATTGAGCGCAGCGGCAACAGTTTCATCTCGCACATCGAAACCGCCGCCTTGAGCAGCAACAGCCAGTTGGCCAGTGGCACCATCGAGAGCTCGCTGTTTGCCGCAACTGACGACGCCAAAATTCCTGACGCAGTGGCCGTGCAGCTGGCTGAAATATTCTCAAGCGAGATCGACTTTCGCAAGTCTCTGCGCAAGGGTGACCGCTTTTCAGTGGTTTATGAAACGCTGGAAGGCGACGGCGAGCCGCTTGGTACCGGACGCGTCCTCAGTGCTGAATTTGTCAATGCTGGCAAAACGCACCAGGCCATGTGGTTTCAGGCGCCCGGCTCAGACGCTGGCAAAGGCAGCTACTACGCCCTGGACGGCACCAGCCTGCGCCGTGCATTCTTGAGCTCACCGGTCGAGTTTTCGCGCATCAGCAGTGGTTTTGCCATGCGTTTTCACCCGGTCTTGAAACAATTTCGCGCCCACCTTGGCACCGACTTTGCGGCCAGCACCGGCACACCGGCGCGTACCGTAGGCGACGGTGTGGTGAGTTTTGCCGGCGTTCAAAACGGCTACGGTAACGTCGTGTTCATCAGACACAGCGGCAACAAAGAAACCGTGTACGCGCATTTGAGCAAGCTTTTGGTGCAACGCGGCGACACGGTAAGCCAAGGTCAAACAATTGGTCTGGTGGGCGCCACCGGCTGGGCCACGGGGCCACACCTGCACTTTGAAGTTCGGATCAACGGCGTCCAACATGACCCCATGCAAGCGGCCCAGCAAAGCGAAACTATCCCGGTGGCCGCCGCTGCCAAACCGGCATTTGACCGCATGGCGCGGCAAGCCAAAGTGGCCTTGACAACAGCCAACACCCTGCAAACTGCCAGCGCACAGTAACTTTGCCGCTTGGCGTGCCTGTGCCGGAATTGTTCATTGGCCTGATGTCCGGCACCTCACTGGATGGGGTTGACGGGGTTTTGGCAGATTTGTCGGGCGCCAAACTGCGGGTTTTGGCGCATGCCAGTGCGCCTCTGGCCGCGCCGCTCAAGGCCGAGTTGCTGGCACTCAATCAGCCCGGCGACAACGAGTTGCACCGCGCCGCTCTCGCCGCCAACGCCTTGATGCGGGTTTATGCCGACGTGGTACTGCAGCTCTTGTCAAGCGCCGCCGCGTCCAGGCATGACGTCAGGGCGCTGGGCGCACACGGGCAAACCGTGCGCCACCAGCCGCAAAGCCACGACGGCGTCGGCTACACCCTGCAACTGTGCAACCCGGCGCTGCTGGCAGAACTCACTGGCATGGACGTGGTGGCCGATTTCCGCAGCCGTGATGTGGCGGCGGGCGGACAAGGCGCGCCCTTGGTGCCGGTGTTTCACCAGTCTGTGTTTGGCCATCCAGGCGAGACCACAGCGGTGCTCAACATCGGCGGCATGGCGAACCTGACGGTGATTGGCCCGGCACTGGGCAGCGATCTGATGGGGTTTGACTGCGGCCCCGGCAACGTGCTGCTGGATGCCTGGTGCCAACAACACATAGGCCTGCACTTTGATGCGGACGGCGCATGGGCAGCGCTGGGCAAAGTCAACCCAAGCCTGCTGGCCACCCTGCTGGCGGAGCCCTACTTTGCCTTGATCGCTCCAAAAAGTACCGGGCGGGATCTGTTCAACCCGGATTGGCTTCAAGCCAGGCTGGCCTTGCATTCTGGCGTTGCGCCTGCAGACGCTCAAGCCACACTGACTGAATTGACTGCCAGCACTTGTGCCACCTGCGTTAGTAGCTACGCATTGAATAGCAAAAACCTGATTGTGTGCGGTGGCGGCGCCTTCAACGGGCAACTGATGCAGCGCCTGCAGGCCTTGCTGCCAAATCACCGGGTGCAGTCGTCAGCAGCGCACGGACTGCCACCGCTACAAGTTGAAGCCGCAGCTTTTGCCTGGCTGGCCCGCAAAACCATTCGTCGCGAGCCCTTGAGCCTGCAAAGCATCACGGGCGCCCAAGGCGCCCATGTGGCTGGTGCCATTTACCCAGCCTGAACCGGGTAACGCACTTTACTTTTTATGGTCAGGAAAAGCTTGAGCCACAACCACAGGTGGTGGTGGCGTTGGGGTTTTTGATGACAAATTGTGCGCCCTGCAAGTCTTCCTTGTAGTCAATCTCGGCACCCACCAGGTACTGGTAACTCATGGCGTCAATCAGCAACGACACGCCGTTTTTGGTCATCGTGGTGTCGTCCTCATTGGTGACTTCATCAAACGTGAAGCCATACTGAAAACCGGAACAACCGCCACCCTGCACAAACACGCGCAGCTTCAAATCGGGGTTGCCTTCTTCGGCAATCAGGTCAGCCACCTTGGCAGCGGCGCTGTCGGTGAACAAAATAGGGGCGGGCATTTCGGTTTGAATGTTTTCGGCAACAGCGCTCATCAATATCTCCGGTAGGGTTGAATGGGTAAATACTACAGCAGTTCCATCGGGTATCGCGCTAATGGTTATTAGCCGCTAGTTTGAGTGTGGGCTTTGCTTCCAGGCCGATCTCGGCAAGCGCAGCCCCCATCGGGCACAGATTGCCCGCAACCATCGCCCCCTGGTGCATTTCCAGCAGCTTCTAGGTGACGTCACCCGTGATGCGTGCTTTGGGCTGCAACTCAAGCATCCGCCGGGCAAAGACCGGGCCGTCCACCTGACCATTGATGATCACATGGTCGGTATGAATTTCTCCGGTGACCACAGCCGTTTCTGAAATCACCAAAATGCTGGGCCGGTCGGCTTGACCGAGGATGTTGCCATCCAGCCGCAGCCCGTCGGCAAAGTTGAAATTGCCGTCAATCCGGCGGCCCAGCGCCACCAGGTTTTTGATGGGTGGTTGTTTTTTTCTGTTGAACATGCAGTACCTTTTGACGAATTGATGGCGCGCCCAGCTTCAGAGTTTGAGGGTTTGCACCGCGCGCACCGTTTGCCCTTCAAACACCCTGGCCGTCACACTTTTGACCATCACATTGAGCGGTACGGCGCAGAGGCCTTCCAGGCGCCCATGCTGCGTCACCGCCACAGGCTGTGGCCTGGCAGGCAATTTTTCAGACCAGGGCTTGCCGTTTTCAAGCCCGGCAAAGCTCAACTCCAGCTGGCCTTTGAATTGCGCCGGGTTCTTGACCGCCTGGATCACCAAGACCTGCCATTTGACCTCACCGGTACTTTGCAATTGCGCCTGCAAGCCACGAATCGAGATGCCCGCCGTGCCCGATGCCGGGATCAGTTGCTCAAAAAAGCCCAGATCACTCTTGAGCCGCTGGTTGTCTGCCTCCAACTGCCGATTCAACGCCATGAGCTTTTCTTGCGAACCTCGTTCTGCCGTCAACAAGGTGTCTGCAATATTGGCCACCGACTGCGCCTTGTTACGCTCGTCTTTCAGGGCCTCTAGCTCACCGAGCAGTGCGTCGTTTTCCAGTCGCACTTGCAACAATTGCGCTTTGTTGCCCTGGTCAAGTCCGACAAGGTCTTTGCCAAACTCAAACGCCCACAAGGCAATGGCAGCGCAAAAGCCGACCACGATGGCCAGCATGATCCAGCGAAACGGCCACGGCAAGGCGCTGCAAACCGCCATGCGCGGGGCGCTTACGGTCAGGCGTCACATCAACAATCGAAGTCGCATGAACGGATTTTGTGATGACAGATGCAAACAGCCGCCAGAACTTGCATTCGGGCGGCTGTTTTGGAGGGTGCGAAATTAACGCTTGGAGAACTGCTTGCGACGGCGAGCACCGTGCAAACCGACCTTTTTACGTTCCACTTCACGGGCATCGCGGGTCACGAACCCGGCTTTGCTCAACTCGGGCTTGAGGGTTGCGTCGTAGTCGATCAGGGCACGGGTGATGCCGTGGCGCACTGCACCGGCTTGACCCGACTCACCGCCGCCTGCCACATTGACCATGATGTCAAAGGTTTCAGCGTGGTTCGTCAGCATCAGGGGCTGCTTGCAGATCATGATCGAGGTTTCGCGGCCAAAGAAGTTTTGAATGTCTTTGCCGTTGACGACGATTTGGCCGGAGCCTTTTTTCAGGAAGACACGGGCGACGCTAGATTTGCGACGGCCGGTACCGTTGTTCCATTCACCAATCATTTAGAGCTCCTTAAAGTACCAACACTTTGGGTTGCTGGGCAGTGTGGGGGTGCTCTGCACCGCCGTACACCTTGAGCTTCTTGATCATGGCGTAGCCCAGAGGGCCTTTAGGCAGCATGCCCTTGACGGCTTTTTCCAAAGCGCGGCC
>JBBQSS010000074.1:0-12294 GCA_038213665.1 Burkholderiales bacterium
AGGCATCATTGCCAAAATGAGCGCCCTCAAAGCCAAAGGCGTGGGCTTCTCGCTGGACGACTTTGGCACCGGCTACTCGTCGCTGGCCTACCTGAAACGCCTGCCGCTGAACCAGCTCAAGATTGACCAGGGCTTTGTGCGCCACATCGTCACCGACCCGAATGACGCGGCCATTGCCAAGATGGTGGTGGCGCTGGCCGAGAGCATGGGCCTGTCGGTGATTGCCGAAGGGGTCGAACTGCAAGCCCAAGCCGATTTTCTGGCGCACCTGGGCTGCCACGCCTACCAGGGCTATTTGTTCAGCCGGCCGTTGCCGATTGCGGCCTTTGAGGCCTTTTCAGCAGGCCAGACTGCGTTGTAAACAGCTATCAAATATAGAGCTACTTGCGCTTATAAACTAAGGGTTTGATGCCTTTTTTGCTTAAAAAGGCGCAAAGAGCAGGGCGTGTCGCTGCACGCTAGGCGGGGCGCGCAAATCCGGCTTCAGCCCAGGCCACCGCGCTGCTGCGGTTGAGCTTGAAATTGGGGGCCACGCGCACCTCGGCCAACACCTCGTCACCTTCGTCTTTGGCGCTGAGTGTGGCGTAGGGGTTGTCCTCATCGGGCGTGATGTCCAGGCACACCGTGATGCGGGCATCGCCATGCGCCACGGTGATGCTTTGGTGCAGCGAGGCGTGCAACTGCTGCTCGCTGCGGCGGACAAACTCTGTGGCGGTTTTCACCAGCGTGTGAAAGGCGTTGACATCGAGCGGCTTGGGGTTCTTTTTGTCGCGCCCCATGGTCCACGGCCCGATCAACGCGGGCTCGGACTGGCCGTCACGGGTCATGGCCACGGCCCAGCCATCGTCGTCTTCGTTTTTGATGACCTGGGCGGTCCAGCCGTCATCGCGCCACAGGCGGGGTTCTTGGGTTTTGGGGGGTAAATCGGTCAAGGTGGGGCTTTTCGGTGGGGTCAATCATGGCCCAGATTGCGCGTTCTGCGGCGTGCAGATGGCGCAAGCCGGGCCGTTGCTTGATATTATTTTAATAGCTGCTTGCGCTTATATTTAAAGGGCTAGAGGCTAATTTTATATAAAAATTCAGACGATTGCGCAGCGCCATGCATGACGCGGGATAGGGATGCACCATGCGTCGGGCGCGCACTGGCAATCGGTGCCATGCGCTACTATCCGGCCACCAGCGCAAACCCTTGCCACTGTGCCTTTTATCCACTTGAAAACCTGAGTTTTGACCATGCAAACCCATTCCTTCCCCCGTGTGTCCCTTCGCCTGACCGTCGCCGTTGCGCTCGGCCTGACGGCTGCCGCCAGTTTTGCCCAAGAGGTGCAGCCGGTGCGCATCGCCCACGCCGGCCCCACCTCGGGCGGCATTGCCCACATTGGCAAAGACACCGAAAACGGTGTGCGCCTGGCGATTGACGACCTGAACGCACAGGCGCTGGTGATTGGCGGCAAAAAAATCAAGTTCGAGCTCATGGCCGAGGACGACGGCGGTGACCCGCGCCAGGCCACCGCCGTGGCGCAAAAGCTGTGCGACGCCAAGGTGGCGGGCGTGGTCGGCCACCTGCAGTCGGGCACCACCATTCCGGCGTCGAGCATTTACAACAAGTGCGGCTTGCCGCACATCACGGCAGCCGCCACCAACCCGGATGTGACCAAACGCGGCTTCAACACCACCTACCGCCTGATTGCCAACGACAACGCGCTGGGCGCTGCCCTGGCGTATTACGCCCATGACGCGCTCAAGGTCAGAACCGTGGCCGTGATCGACGACCGCACCGCCTACGGCCAGGGTCTGGCCGACGTGTTCAAGGCCACCGCCAAAGTGAAGGGCATCCGGGTCGTGGCGGAGGAATACACCAACGACAAGGCCACCGATTTCACCGCCATCATCACCGCCATCAAAAGCAAAAAGCCCGACGCCATCTTTTACGGCGGTCTGGACGCGCAAGCCGGCCCGATGCTGCGCCAGATGGAACAACTTGGCCTGGCCAAGGTCAGCTACTTGGGCGGCGATGCGCTGTGCACCGAAAAACTGGCCGAGTTGTCAAGCCAGGCCGGCACGCTCAAAAATGTGACCTGCGCCACCGGCGGCGCCTCGGTGCAGAAAATGCAGGGCGGGCTGGCATGGAAGAAAAAGTACGACGCGCGTTTTCCCGGCCAGTTCCAGATTTACAGCCCCTACGCGTATGACGCGACCTTTGTCCTGGTCGACGCCATGAAGCGCGCCGACTCGGTCGAGCCCAAGGTTTATGTGCCCTTCATCGGCAAGACCCAGTTCAAGGGCGTGACCGCCAACATCGCATTCACCACCAAAGGCGAGCTGACCACCCCCGCCGTGACGCTCTACACCTTCAAGAGCAACCAGCGCGTGGCGCTGAACTGACCCGCGTGGCCGATTTGGGCGATGTGGCTGATGTGACCTGCGTGGCCGCATCGGTCGCCCAACGCCATGCCCCCAACGGACAAGCCTTGGCCGCGACCGCATGAGGCCATAAGCGATAAGCCATAGACCATAAGCCATAGGCAACTCTATTTTTTATAGCTGCCAGTGCATGATAAATAAGGGCTAGAGGCTTGTTTTATAAAAAAACCATGCACGTCACCTGCACGCCATAGACCCGTCACACTTGAAAAAAAATCACCCGCACCCCCAACTGCTGGCGCTGGGCGCCATTGTGCTGTGGAGCAGCTTGGCCACTCTGGGCGTGGCGTTGCGCCATGTGCCGCCTTTTCTGCTGACCGGGCTGTCGTTGCTGGTGGGCGGGCTGGTGGCGCTGCCCTTGTCCCGCTTCAGACTGGCGGCCTGGCGGGTGCCGCTGCCGACCCTGGCGTTGGGGGTCTACGGCCTGTTTGGCTACCACTTTTTGCTGTTCATGGCGCTGCGTCTGGCACCGCCGGTGCAGGCCAATCTGGTCAATTACCTGTGGCCACTGCTGATTGTGGTGCTGGCGCCGGTGTTTTTGCTGCATTTGCGCTTGCATTGGCAGCATGTGGTGGCGGCACTGATCGGTTTTGCCGGCGCTGCGGTGGTGATTCTGGGGCATGCGCCTGCCGACTCGGACACGGCGGCAGGTGGCTCTGCCGGGGCTTCCTGGGGTTATGTCGCGGCCCTGGCGGCAGCGTTCATGTGGGCCAGCTACTCGTTGTTGACGCGCCGCGTGCCGCCCTTTGCGACGGCGGCCATTGGCACGTTTGCCTGGGTGTCAGGCGTGCTGTCCTTGTTGTGCCACGCGCTGATGGAGCCCAGCGTGAGCCTGAGCCTGCGTGACGGGCTGCTGATCGGTCTGATGGGCCTGGGGCCGATGGGCGGCGCCTTCTTCTTGTGGGACAAGGCGCTTAAGACCGGGGACGCACGCCACATCGGCATCCTGAGCTACCTGACGCCGCTGCTTTCAACCGCCTTGCTGATGGCGGTCAGCGGCCGTGCCTTGACCTGGCCGGTGGCGCTGGCAGCGCTGCTGATTGTGGGTGCGGCCTGGCTGGGTATGCGCACCCGTTAGCGGCTGCCCCATGCGCTGCCCCTCGTGTGTGTAGGAGCCCAAGCCAACGCCAACGCCAAACTATCGGCGGTTGGTCACGACAGCAAGCCTTCGCGGCCAAACACATGGTGGCGGTTTTTGCCGCGTTGTTTGGCCAGGTACATGGCCTGATCGGCCTGGCGCATCAGTTCGTCAGGCGGCACGTCTTCTGCCTGGGGGTAAAAGGTAACGCCCAGGCTGGCCGAGACTTGCAAAGTGATGCCACCAAAACACACCGGCTCGCTGGCTGCGGCCAGCAGGCGTTGCAGCAGGGGGTCGCAGTCCTGGTCGTGGGCCAGGTCAACCAGAATGGCGGCAAACTCGTCACCGCCCACGCGCGCCAGGGTGTCGCCTTCGCGCAAGGCCTCGCGCATGCGCTGCGCGAGGGTGATGAGCAGGTGGTCACCGGCGGCATGGCCATAGCTGTCGTTGACCGACTTGAAGCCATCAAGGTCGAGGAAAACCAGCGCCAGTCGCGAGCCCCGGCGCAGCGCCTGCGTCATGGCTTGCTTGAGGCGGTCGGCCTTCAGCACCCGGTTGGGCAAGCCGGTCAGGGCATCAAAATGCGCCATCCGGTTGAGCTGGGTTTCTTGTGCCTTGCGGCCCGTGATGTCCGAGCACAACGCCACATACTGCGTGATGTGGCCCTGCGCGTCGCGCACCGCGCTGATGTGCTGCAACTGCACATACACCGCGCCATTTTTTCCGCGGTTCCAAAGCTCGCCTGACCACTGCCCCAGTTCGGTCAGGCAGTGCCACAGTTCTGCATAAAACGCCCGGCTTTGCCGCCCGGAGCTCAGCATGCTGGGTTTGCGACCCAGCAGTTCTTCGCGCGGGTAACCGGTGATGCGGCAGAAGGCCTCGTTGGCATCCATGATGGTGCCATCCGCTGCAGTGATCACAATGCCCTCCAGGGCGCAGCTGAAGACACTGGCGGCGATTTTCAGCCGTTGCTCGTTTTGGGTGCGGCGCGTGGTGTCACGAATCGAGACATGCACCGCCTGCGCACCGTCAAACACGATCGCGGTGCCCTGCACGTCCACATCAAACGCACTGCGATCAAGGCGCAGAAAGCGCGAGGTCACCAGTGGCATCACCGGGCGGCGTTTTACGATGTGGTCGAGCCGGGTCAGTTGCTGCGTCAGGAAGTCAGGGTGAATGCGGTCGACCGTCGAGGTGCCCAGCAAGTCTTGTGCGCAACCGGCGCCAAACAGCTTGATTGCAGCCGGGTTGACGTACACGATGCGGGTGGCGCAGTGCACCAAAATGGCCTCGGAGGTGTGTTCCGCCAGGGCCCTAAAGCGTGCCTCGCTGTCTTGCAGGCGCTGGATGGCCTGCTGCTGCTGCATGGCGATGCTGGCCAGTTGGGCCAGTTGTGTGAGCGCCGCAACGTCCGCCTCAGTCGGGGCTTGCGGGCGGTCCAGGTACACCGACAACACACCCATCACCTCCCGTGAGCCCGCCAGGATGGGCTGTGACCAGTAGGCACCGACACCGGCACGCGCGGCCAGTTCCTGGTCCGCGACGGTGTCCGTCAGGGTGCAGATGTCGGCCACCACCATGCGTTGTGCCGTCACGGCGGCGCTGGCACTGCCGCAGGTGTTTTTCCCCACCGGCATGCCATCGAGTGCGGCCAGAAAAAAATCTGGTAAACCGGCTGCGGCGCCAAGCCGCAGGCAAGGTGGCTCGCCGTTGGGCGGCGTGTCAAGTTGCCACACCGCACAGCGCAGGCCGGGACGCAAACGGGTCACGCCACTTGCCAGGGTGGCCAACAGGGCGGGCAATGCGGCGCCACCGACCAAGAGGTCGAGCAGCTGGCTGCGCAACTGTTCTTGCTGCGCCGCTGGCCAGCCTGCGGTGAGGGGATGGCTGTGTGTCATGACAAACCGGCCGCCAGAAAGTTGGCTCGCGTGGCGCGTGTGCGTGGCGTCCTGGGTGCGTACATGGGTGGAAAAGCCAGGCGTGTGGTAGGTGGTGCTTCAGGTCTAAACATGGGAGAGGTGCGGCCAAAAAGGTGTGAAGGACACGCGTGGCTAAATCGCTCTCCGCGACATTCAGGGCGCAAGTGTGCAGGGTTGGCGCCTGATTGTCTATCCCCAAAATGGGGGAGTGTCTGCCATGGCACCTGATTATGCTGGACGCGCAATGGGTGCAATGACATCGTCCGAAAGCTTGTTCTACGTCAACCATATGAGAACTACAGCCGTAACCGTTGTGTAACTGTCAGCTAATTTCTTTAAAATCGGCCGGTCCGAGCCATCGCCCCCGAAGGTTGATCGCTTCGTTTTTTCAAACTCTAGAGGAACCACTTGCCATGTCCAACCAGAATTCAATTGCACCAAGTTATGTCAAAAACGCCAAACTGATCGACTGGGTGGCCGAGATGGCCGCTCTCACCAAGCCCGACAACATCTATTGGTGTGATGGCTCTGACGAAGAATACGCCCGCCTGTGCCAGCAATTGGTCGACGCCGGCACCTTTGTCAAGCTCAATGAGGCCAAGCGCCCCAACAGCTTTTTGGCCTGCTCCGACCCCAGCGACGTGGCCCGCGTCGAAGACCGCACCTTCATCTGCTCCGAAAAGAAGGAAAACGCCGGCCCGACCAACAACTGGATGGCCCCGGCCGAGATGCGCGCCACCCTGAACCCCCTGTTTGACGGCTGCATGAAGGGCCGCACCATGTATGTGGTGCCGTTTTCCATGGGTCCGCTGGGTTCACACATTGCCCACATCGGCATTGAGTTGACCGACAGCGCCTACGTGGCCGTCAATCAGAAAATCATGACCCGCATGGGCAAGAAGGTCTATGACGTGTTGGGCACCGACGGCGAGTTTGTGCCCTGCATGCACACCGTGGGTGCCCCGCTGGCAGCCGGCCAGGCCGATGTCAAGTGGCCTTGCAACAAGAACAAATACATTGTGCATTTCCCCGAAACCCGTGAAATCTGGAGCTTCGGCTCGGGCTACGGCGGCAACGCGTTGCTGGGCAAGAAGTGTTTTGCGTTGCGCATTGCCACCAACATGGCGCGTGACGAAGGCTGGCTGGCCGAGCACATGATGATTCTGGGCGTGACCAACCCAGAGGGCAAAAAATACCATGTGGCAGCGGCTTTCCCGAGCGCCTGCGGCAAAACCAACTTTGCCATGATCGTGCCCCCGGCTGGGTTTGAAGGCTGGAAAGTCACCACCGTGGGTGACGACATTGCCTGGATCAAACCGCATGCAGACGGCAAGATGTACGCCATCAACCCCGAAGCCGGTTATTTTGGCGTGGCCCCCGGCACCAATTTCCACACCAACCCGAACTGCATGGCCAGCCTGCACAAAGACGTGATCTACACCAATGTCGGCCTGACCGACGATGGTGATGTGTGGTGGGAAGGCATGGAGCAAGACGGTGGCGCCATCCCGGCCCATCTGATTGACTGGCAAGGCCATGACTGGACACCAGAAATCGCCAAGGCCACCGGTGCCAAGGCAGCCCACCCCAATTCACGTTTCACCGTGGCCGCCACCAACAACCCGGCACTTGACCCCGAGTGGGACAACCCCAATGGCGTGGCCATTGACGCCTTCATGTTTGGTGGCCGCCGCTCCACCACGGTGCCGCTGGTGACCGAAGCACGCACCTGGATGGAAGGCGTCTACATGGCCGCCACCATGGGCTCCGAGACCACCGCTGCGGCGGTGGGCCAAATGGGTGTGGTGCGCCGTGACCCGTTTGCCATGTTGCCGTTCTGCGGCTACAACATGAGCGACTACTTCCAGCATTGGCTCGACATGGAGGCCAAGCTTGAAGCCACCGGTGGCAGGCTGCCCAACATTTATTGCGTGAACTGGTTCCGCAAGGGTGCCGACGGCAAATTCGTCTGGCCCGGTTACGGCGAGAACATGCGTGTGCTCAAGTGGATCATTGACCGCCTTGAAGGCGCTGCCCATGGCGTTGACACCATGTTTGGCGTGGCACCGTTGTTTGACGAGCTGACCTGGACCGGCCTGCCGTTCACACAAGAACAGTTCGACACCGTCACCAGCATTGACAAGGCGGCCTGGGTCGAAGAATTCAAGTTGCACGACAGCCACTTTGAGCAGTTGGCCTACCACATGCCCAAGGCCTTGATTGACACCAAGACGGCGATGGAACAGCGCCTGAAGGCCTGACGCCTCACCGCCCCGTGAGGAGCCAGACCTGTCTGGCCACACCTGAAAGCCACCCACTGCGGTGGCTTTTTCATTGGTGTCCAATCCTGTCTGACCAACACATGCCTTCATGAACATCCAGCTCCTCTCCGACCTGCACCTAGAAGCCCAGCCGCACTGGCAACCCACACCGGCACCGGGTGCCGACGTGCTGGTGCTGGCAGGCGACATTGGCTCGTACCAGAGCGCCTCGCAACTGGTCGACGCTGACTTCGGGCTGGCGCGGTTTTCGCCGCTGCAGGGCTGGCCGACCCCGGTGATCTTTGTGCCCGGCAACCACGAGTACGACGGGCTTGACTTTGATGCCACACATGCCCGCCTGCGTGCCACCTGCGCGCGCCTGGGCCTGATCTGGCTGGAGCGCGAGGTGCTGCACTGGCCCACGGCGGGCAACGACGCACCGCTGCGCTTCATCGGCACCACGCTGTGGACTGACTTTGACGCGCTGGTCCCGCGCACCGCCAGCGTCCACACGCCACAAGCGCAACTGCTGGCGGCACAGCTCAAAGCCCGCAGCAAAGCCTTTCGGGCGGCAGACTATTACCTGGTTAAAGCCGGCACCACGCGCCATGGTGCGCCCTGGCTGGCCGCCCAGATGCGCGAGCAAGGGTTGCGTTGCCAGGCCTGGCTGACCGAGGCCCTGGCGCAGCCCTTTGACGGCCGCACCGTGGTGGTGACCCACTTCGCCCCCAGCCTGCACAGCGCCGACCCGCGCTACGGCCGAACCCCCGGCACGGCCGGTTTTTGCAACGCGCTCGACCACTTGCTGCCCAGCGCCTCGCTGTGGCTGCACGGCCACTTGCACGCGCCCAGCCACTACACGCACCAGGGCTGCCACGTGCGGGCCAACCCGCTGGGGTATGCCCACAAAAACGAGCAAGCCCACTTTGACCCGACGCTTTGCATCACCTTGTGAGACAGGCACTTTCTTGACCTGAGGCAACACGTGGCCGTGGCTCATGGGTAAACTGCCCGCACTTAATTCAGGAGTTCCCCATGAAGATTCTTTTGGCCGTTGACGGCAGCCCTCATACCAAAAAAATGCTCGCTTACCTGGCCGCGCATGAGTTGTTTTCGCCCAAAAACGAGTACACCGCGTTCACCGCGCAGCTGGTGCTGCCCACCCAGGCGCGCGCGGCCTTGGGCAAGCAACTGGTGGCCAAATACTACGAAGACGAAGGCCAGCGCGTGATGGGTCCGGTCACCAAGTACCTGGCACGGCACGGCGTCACCGCCAAGTGCCTCTGGAAAATCGGCAAGCCCGGCGAGTTGATCGCCAAAATGGCAGATGATGACAAGTTTGACCTGGTGGTGATGGGCTCACACGGCCATGGCGCGCTGATGAACCTGGTGGTGGGCTCGGTCGCCACGCAGGTGCTGGCAGGCTGCAAAGTGCCGGTGCTGGTGGTGCGCTAACGGGCATTGAGGCCATCAAAACAGGTGGCCAACACCATGTCCACAATCTGCGCGTCGGTGAACAGTTCGCCCATTTTCAAAAACTCCACCACGGGGTCGCAGGCGCGGGCAAAGAAGGTGTACAAAATCGCAATCGCCGGTAACTCCGTGTTGAGTTGCCCGGCCGCTTGTGCGGCTTCAATCCAGGCGCCCAATGTGTCGCTGATGTCCATCAGGCCGTCCATGTAATCGCGGTTGTCGATCAGCGTGGCGCGCAGGCTGGAGTTCTGGCTCGGCAAGGTGGGCATGTCGCCCGCCAGTTTCACCTGCAACACCCAACGCACCACGTGGCGCAAATTGTCCAGCGGCGTGGCGTCCAGGGGCAGCGCGTTGATGAAGTCCTGGGCGCGGCGCATCACCCGCACCATGGCGGCTGCGGCCAGGTGCTCCTTGCTGGGAAAGTGTTTGTACAGACTGGCCTTGGCAATGCCCACACTCAATGCCACCTCGTCGACCGTCATGGCCTCAAAGCCTTTTTCGGCCAGCAGCCGGTTCACCGTGTGCACGATGGCTTCTTCGCGCGCCAGCAGCATGCGTTGTTTGAAGGTGAGTTTGGGTGCGGCGTCTGTGGTCATCGCCGCATGTTATACGAGGTCTTCAGAATTCAGGCGCCAAGCTTGTTTTGCGACCTGATCGTTCAGCATTTAACCGTCTGCAGCCGGCCCATGCCCCTTGCGCAGGCCGCGCAACGCCAGGTCCACGGCCTGAGCGGGGAAGCGGGTGGGCAAGAATTGGCGTGGTCATTTGGAAAATTAATAAGGGTTTACCCGTAAATTCACTGAAAAATACGCCTTTAACTGCTTTATCCGGTCTTTGCCGGGGGAACTGTCTTGCAAAATCGCACCATCAAAGGATGCACCACATGACACTGCAATACCAGCTCAAAGAAGGCAACTACCTTTTGTATGACCTCAGCACCCCGGCCAGCAAGGTGACCGGGCAGCACCGCCTGCGGCTCAAGACCGACACCGTGGCGATTGCGTTTGAGGCCAGCACAGGTGCGCTGCGCGAGCATGGCAGCCCGATGCGCATTCACTCCTGGGCCAACAACACCCGTCGGCGTCTGCGCGCCAGTGGCGCCCTTGAGCACGCCAACGACATTGTGGTGGTGTCAGGCCCGCTGCCCGTCGATGAGATCAACAAGTGCCTGAAGATTGACGGCTACTGCCGCGACATGTTCACCCGCTTGCATGAATTGCCGCACGGCAAACGCCTGGCGCGCACCGCAGCCGCCAGCCAAAGCAGCACCCATTAGCTCTTTAATTTATAGCTGCTTGCGCTTATATAGCAAGGGCTAGAGGCTGATTTCTTATAAATTTCCAGCGCCCTCATGGCGTGGCGGGCAAAGGCCCTCAGGCCGGTTGATAAAGCCGTAAACAGTTCTTGCCCTGGGCCTTGGCCTGGTAAAGCATTTGGTCGGCGTGTGCCAGCAGCTCGGTGGCACCTGCTGCATCCTCCGGGTAGAGCGTGCCGCCCACGCTGGCGGCTACCTGCACGTGATGGCTGCCCAGATCAATTGGTTGACTCACTTCAAGCAGCAAGCGCTCCAGCAGTTGCGTGGCCTCAGACGCGTGTGTCAGGTCGCCCAGCAACAGCACAAATTCATCGCCGCCGACGCGCGCCACCGTGTCGGAGCCGCGCAGGATGTGGGTCATGCGCCGGGCCACCACACGTAGCACCTCGTCACCCACGGGGTGGCCAAAGCTGTCATTGACCGGCTTGAACGCATCCAGGTCGAGGTAACACACGGCCAGCTGGGTGTTGTTGCGCTTGCTGCGCTCGATGCCCTGGGTCAGCCGGTCGTCGAGCAAGCGGCGGTTGGGCAGGCCGGTGAGGGGGTCGTGGTTGGCGGCCAGCTCCAGCGCATGGTGACGCTCGATCAGCTGCGAGATCGACGACAGCATGCCGACATAGTTCAGCGTTTTTGAGGTCTCGTCCGTGACGCTGGAGAGCGTCAGCCAGACCAGCTCCAGCTCGCCGCCGGGTTTGCGGCTGCTGAGTTCACCGGCCCAATGGCCAGCCCGGGCCGCCGCCGTCCAGACCTTCTGCCCCGACGCGGAGCTGAACAGACTGGGTTTGACGGCGCTCACATGCTGACCCAGCAGGGCCTCGCGCGGGCGCTGCACGTCCAGGCAAAAGGCCGGGTTGACGTCGGTGATCAGCCCCTGCGCGTCGGTGATGAAAATGCCATCGGCCGAACTCTCGATGATGTTGCTGGCCAAACGCAGTTTGACTTCGGTGCGGCGGCGCTGGTTGACCTCGCGCAGCAACGCCAGGGTGCGGCTTGACAGGCTGTCATACATGCTGAGCACGGCTTCAATCAGCACCCGCGCCGCGCCCTTCATTTGGGCCGTGGCGCTCTCTTTGGCCGCTGGCAAGCTCTGACCGCGCTGCAGGCCATGCACGATGTTGGCCAGGTAGGTGTCGTCTTCAAGAATATGAAACGCCAGCCAGTGCGTCAGGAACGTCACCAGTTCTTCAATGGCTTCCTCGTTGCACAAGGCGCCCACCTCGGCGCGCACGCTCACCACTTTGGTCATGAAGCCGGCGTGCGAATGCTGGTGCGCCAGCGCCAGCGCATCGTCGCCGAGGTATTTTTGCCAGATGCCTTCTTCGGTCTGGAAGTGGTACACGGTGTAGTCGGCCAGTTCATCAAACACGGCGTACAGGGTGGCTTCGTCCGAGCCAAAAGCCATGTGACTGGCGAGCTTGTTGAGCAAGTCCACCAGCTTGTGGTGCTGCTTGTCGATGGCCTCAATGCCGGTGGCAAAGTTGTCGTTCCAGGGGAATATCTCAGCGTGCGCGATCAGGGTGCTGGCAGAGGTCAGGGGCATGGGACGGGGGGCGGTTGCCGCCAGGTAATTTGAGAGGACACAGGGCGTATTGGGGGCTTGATGCTACTCCACTTGGATGTTTTTTGCACCACAGTCAGTGTCGCCAGACCCACACCACGGCCAGTGTCAGCAGCGTCACCGGCACCCCCAGGCGGGCGTGCATGCGCCAGGTGAGGGTGATGCCGCTTTTTTGCGCCAGGTCGGCCACGATCAGATTGGCAATCGAGCCCACCAGCAACAGGTTGCCGGCCAGCGTGCTGACCAGCGCCAGCGTCACACCGGCC
>JBBQSS010000075.1:0-12052 GCA_038213665.1 Burkholderiales bacterium
TGCCCAGATGACGTAGGATTTTTGTTCAGCTGCAAGGCGTAAAAATGGGCGTATAGCGAGCTATACAACCGTTTTTGCAACGCAGCAGATGGACAAAAAGACAAGTCAGGTGGGTATATTTTTCGCAGGAAATCACCTAAAGGCACATCATGCGGCCTGACGCCGTGGCACTTGAGGGTGGTTTTTAAGCCAAAGGATGGCAAAACCCGTGAGCGCCACGGGCAACAAAGAACCCGCATTGAGCAGTTGCCAGCCTTGGGTGGTGACCAGCACGCCCGAGGCAAAAGAACTCAGCGCGGTGGTGGCAAACACAAAGAAGTTCAGCGCACCCTGGGCCCGGTCCTTCTCTTGTGGCGTGTAGGTTTGCAAAGACAAGGTGGTGCTGCCGGTGAACAAAAAGTTCCAGCCCACACCCAGCAAAAACAGCGCAATCAAAAACTGATGCAGGTCCACCCCTGACAACGCCACGGCAATACATACCGCGTTGAGTACCACGCCAATGCCCATGATGGGCAACACACCGAAACGTTTGATCAGGTGGCCGGTAATAAAGCCCGGCGCAAACATGCCGATCACATGCCACTCCAGCACCAGTGCCACATCAGAAAACGGTAGCCCGCACTGCTGCATGGCTAGCGGCGTGGCCGCCATCAGCAGGTTCATCACGCCAAAACCCAGCGCCCCACTGACCGCAGCCACCATGAACACCGGCTGGCGCATGATCTCGCGCAGGGGCCGGCCGTCGGTGTTCAAGTTTTTGGCCGGTGCGGGGGGGAACGTGATGAACGCCAGCACCGCCATCGACAGCAGCGCCACCCCGGCCAGCGCCAAATACGCGCCCATGAAAGGCACATCGGTCAGGGTGCGGGTTTGCAAGGCCAGATTGGGGCCCGCCACGGCACCAATCAAGCCACCGGCCATCACCATGGACACCGCTTTTTCCTTGTAACCCGCAGCGGCCAGCTCGGCGGCGGCAAAGCGGTAGAGGTTGGCATTGGCGTTGTAGTAACCGGCCACCACGGTGGCGGTGCACAGCAGCCAGAAGTTGCCGCGCCAGGCGGCGTAAGCGCACAGCAGGGCGCTCAGCAAAGCCACCACCAGACCCATCTGAAACGAGGCCTTGCGACCAAAGCGGTGCTGGGTCTTGGCCACCAGCCCGGTTGACAACGCACCGCCCACCACGTAGCCCATCACCGGCAATGTGGCCATCCAGCCCAGGGGCGCCAGGCTGAAACCCACCAGGCCGTTGATGGCAATGAAGGTGACGTTGTTGGTCAGGAAAAGGCCCTGGCAGATGGCCAGTAGCCAGAGGTGTCGGTTCATAAGGGGCGTCGGTTGAAAGGTGTGGGGCTTGCATTTTCACCGCATCGCCACCCAACCAGGAAGGCGCGTAAATAAAAGGACTCGCGCGATTCATGAGTGGGAAAATGAACCCAAACTTTACGGTTCAATGACCGCTTATGCCAAACAAAGACAAGCTCTCTATGGACCAACTCCAGGTTGGTATGTATGTTCACCTCGATTTGAAGTGGTTCGAGCATCCTTTTGCGTTCAGCCATTTCAAAATCAAATCCGAGGACCAGATCCAGACCCTTCGCAAGCTGGGCCTGCACAGCGTGCGCTTCAGTGCCGAGCTCAGTGAGGTGCAACCCGCGCCGCTGCAGCGCGTGTCGGCACCTGAGTCTGATGCGGTGGCGCAGCCACAGGCCAGCCTGGCGGCGGAGTTGTCCCCGGCCATGGTCGCCAAGCGGGCCATGATGGCGCAGATGCAGTTGCGCCGCCAAGATGCCGCGCGCATCGAGAGCGCCTTCGTCAGCACCGCCAACACCATTCGCGACATCGAGAAACACATCTACAGCCGGCCTCAGGAAACCGTGCAGCAGGCGAGCCTGCTGATCAAGGACATTGCCGACTCGATCCTGAGCGCCCCGGAGCTCGCCATCCATGTGATGGGCGACAAGATGGGGGACGATGATCTGTATTTTCATTCGCTCAACGTCACGATGCTGTCGATCATGATGGCGCGTGACCTCAAGCTGCCGGCGGATGTGGCGAGCGTGTTGGGCCTGGGTGCGCTCATGCACGACATTGGCCTCAAAGAGGTGCCGGACAAAATCCTGCTCAAAACCGAAGCGCTGACGCAGGCAGAACGCAATTTTTTTGAAATGCACTGCCAGTTTGGTGTAGACATTGGCCAGCGCCTGCGTTTGCCCCCGGGCGCATTGGCCATCATCCGTGAACACCATGAGCTGCATGACGGCAGCGGTTATCCGGCCAAGCTCAAGGGCGAGTCGATCAACCTGCTGGCCCGTGTGGTGGTGATTGCCAACCACTATGACGAGCTGTGCAACCCGCCCGCGATTGCCGATGCGCTGACGCCGCATGAGGCGCTGTCTTTGATGTTTGCCAAATGCCGGGGCAAGTTCGACCCCAAGTTGTTGCAGGTTTTCATTCGCTGCCTCGGGGTGTACCCGCCGGGCACCATCGTGCAACTGTCCAATGGTGCCCTTGGCATGGTGGCCACCGTGAACACGGCGCGGCCCATGAAGCCGGTGGTGACGGTGTACGACGCCGACGTACCCAAAGAAGAGGCGATGCTGCTGGACCTGGAGCATGAGACCGAGTTCAACATCACCAAGGCGATCCGGCCGGCCCAGGTGCCGCGCGAGGTGTACAACTATTTGAGCCCCCGAAAGCGCATCAGCTATTACTTTGATTCGACCGCCAAGGGCGCACAAGCGGGCAAGCCATGAGCGATCTGGCCCGGTTGATGCTCGACAACAGCGTCAAGCTGCTTGACGCTGATGGCGCGCCGCTGCTGGTGCTGGTGCGGTCGGTGCAGTTGCGCGTGGTCTGGAATGAGCTCAACTACAAGGGCCGAATGGACGTCACGAGTGCGACTGGAAAAGGCAGCACATTCACCGTGGGCCTGCCCAAGACACACCACCCCTGATGGTCCATGTGGCGCACTTGGGGTTATCCCTGTAGCTTTTTGCAAACTTGAACCGACAATTAAGCGTTCGCTTAATTTATGTCAACACCTCACCGGAGACACCTATGTTCAAGTTTCTGCTCGCCCTCAAATCCGCCATGCTGGCCTTGCTGGTGGCCACGTCTTTTCAGGCGCTGGCCGCTGACGACGCGATCAAAACCGTGTACCACATGAGTGAAGGCATTCCACAGGCCTCGCGCGCCATGGCCAACATACGCAACCACCTGTCTGCCGACCCCAAGGCCAAGATTGTGGTGGTGGCGCATGGCCTGGGCATCGACTTTTTGTTGCAGGGTGCCACCAACCAGATGGACCAGCCTTTTGCAGGTGCGATTGCTGACCTGGCCAACCAGGGCGTGGAGTTCCGGGTGTGCAACAACACCTTGACGTCGCGCAAGATTGACCCAAACCGGGTCGCCATGGAAGCCAAGATCGTGCCCTCGGGTGTGGCCGAGGTAGCCCGGCTGCAGGCGCGTGAAGGCTTTGTTTATCTTCGCCCCTAAACAACCCACCCCTTACAGCAGCAGGTCAGCTGCTCACACAAAAGTCCAGTAAATGCCATGAACTCGGGCTGCATTCATTCTGTTACATAACTTGCATTTTCAGTAACAACTTGGCTAACCATTGCGCATAGCATGTGGTTTTCAAGGAATTTACATGGCCATGTCACCCAGCTTCTTCACCAAACGCGAAACCGAAACACCGGCGACACGCCATGTGGCGCCCATGCCGTCGCAGGCCCCCAGTTACGGTGCCACGGCCAGCACTTCAGCGCTGCCGGTGACGAGCCCGGCAACAACCCATACAAGTGCGAGTCAAAACGCCTCTGCCGACACCCCGGTGCCGACCAGCGGCAGCAAGCTCATTGTGGGCCCCAACATCAAACTCAAAGGCGTGGAGATCACCGATTGCGACACGCTGGTGGTTGAGGGCCTGGTGGAAGCCACCATGGACTCGCGGGTGATCGAGATCGCTGAGCAGGGCGCCTTCAAGGGCTCGGCCGAGATCGACATCGCCGAGATTCGCGGCCAGTTTGACGGCAACCTGACCGTGCGTCAGAAGCTGGTGATCTACACCACCGGTCGCGTCACCGGCAAAATTCGCTACGGCAAACTGGTGGTTGAAGAAGGCGGCCAACTCACCGGTGACATTCAGTTTGGCGCCACGCAGAGCGCACGACCTGGTCACACGGAAAAAATGGCAGTGACCCTGGCGGACTGATGGCGATGAGGCTGCCTGCAACTCGCCGAATTATTAAACAAATTAGCCTGTAGCCCTTTATTTATAAGCGCAAGCAGCTATTTTTTATATAGCATACCGACGCCCTGACAGGGCTCAGGTGGTGCATCGGGTAGGGAATGTTGGTGCGGCAGAACACAGACAGGGCCTGATCTGGCGGCCATGATGAAGTTTCACACCGCCCCTTCAACCCACCCACACCGGAGCGCTTCACCATGACCATTTCCTCTGTTTCATTTCGTCGTTTTTCCCTCGCCGCCGTTGCCACACTGGCATGCGCGTCTGGCGCTTTTGCCACGTCGCCAAGCGCAGTGCACGAGGCGCAGGCACGTTACCGCCAAGACATGGCCGTGTGCAACAGTGGCCAGTCCAACCAAGACCGCACCACCTGCCGTCTGGAAGCAAAAAACGCCCTGGCTGAAGCCAAACGTGGCGCTTTGAACGACGCACCCGGTCAGTACCAAGTGAACGCATTGCAGCGCTGCAGCGTACACACCGGTGACGACCAACGCGCCTGCGAAGCGCGCATGAGCGGTCAGGGCAGCATGCAAGGCAGCGCCGCTGCGGGCGGCGTGTTGCGTCAGAGCGTGACGGTCACACCCGCCAAATAAGGGTTTTGCGCGCTTTTGGCGGCATCAGGGTGTCGCCAGCGCCACCACATCGGCTTGCTGCAGGCAACTGCTGCGTGCCGGCAAGTCGCGCAGCATCTTGCAGCGCTGTACGGCACCCGCCTGAACGGCAAGGGCTTTATGCCGGGACTCGGCGCTTTGCACGGCACCCCGCACCACCGCGTGAAAGGCCATCAACATGCCAAGGGTCACCACGGTCGCCAACACGCCGAGCACGGGCCTGGATAAATTGAAGGTTTGAGGGGTCTTTTGCATGGCTTGGTTTACTGGTTCTGCCCACCAGCGGTGGAGAGGTTGAAGGCCAATGTACATATGACTTCTGCGCCATTCTGTGCGTTGGCTCACTTTCGGCGCTTGGGCGTTGTTTTTTTTCCACTGGGCAAGGCCTGGCGAAGCACTGCCTCGCAGTCGGCTTGCGACAGATACATGGGCACCGGGTAGTTGGCATTGGTTTCGCCGCAGGCGGCACGCGCCAGCGCGGGAATGTCGTCTTCGTGTAGCGCCAACACTGCCAGCTTGGAAACAATGGCCGGGCTTAAAAAGCGCAACACATGCGCCAGCATGATGGCGTTAGCCAGCCCGTGTGGCGTGTGGTAGAGGCCCCCAACTGGTGGGCAACGGCGTGCACATAACCCACATTGGCGCGGGTGAAGGCTTGCCCGGCATAGTTGGCGGCCAGTGAACGCCGTGCCCCAGTGACCAATGAACGCCCCAATGGCGTGGGTGATCGCATCCATACCGGTGGCCGCCGTGATGTCGGGCGGCAAGCCGACCATCAAACTCGGGTCAAGCGCGGCCATGCGGGGCACCAGGCGGGTGTTGGCAATCACCAGTTTGCGGGTGCTCTGCCCAGGGTCAGACACCGCCGCCGCCACGGTCACCTCAGAGCCAGTGCCACGGCTTTGGCCGCGTACCGGCGCATGCGCTGGACGAATTCGGGCTGGATCGGAGGCACACCCAAGGGCATCTTGCGCCACAGCCCCGAGTTCACGTACCGCCGCCTGCTTGATGCCGCCGCCGTGGCGAAACGGCTGGGCGCCCAGATCATGGGCCTGGGCGCGTTCACCAAGGTGGTGGGCGCGCGCCTGCTGGCCAAGGTGGCGCAAGAGGTGCATCTGGTCTCGCCAGAAACTGCCAAGCTGCTGGCGCTGAAAGAATCCATTCTGCGGCAAACGCCCGACGCCAGGCTGTTTTTGTCAGCCCGCGCCGACAAGGACATTGCCGACGTGGACAGGGTCGTTACGGCCACCTCGGGCGCGGGCAGACGCTCGCTCGACAATTGAGTGGAAAAAGGTGCGTGAGATTTACCGGCTCGGCCTGAAACACGGCATGAAGCTGGCGGCCATCTCCGGCGTCAACGGTCCGTTCAGTGACGACGACATTGCGCGGGTGCGAGAGTTGGCGCTGGCGGCGCGGGCGACAATTTGCCTTGCGCAAATGACCTCGCGGGCACGCCGGGGCAAGGGCTGACTTAAGATTTGTGCACTGCACGAGTTATCCCCTCTTTAAGGAACACCCCATGATGAACTTCAAACGCCGCTTTTTGCTCACCCTGTCTGGCGCGCTGTTGGCTGGCAGTGTGTTTGCCCAAGCCAGCCCCGCCGTGCGCGTGGGCTCCAAAATTGACACCGAAGGCAAGTTGCTGGGCAACTTGATCGCGCTGGCGCTGGAGGGCAACGGCATCAAGGTCGAGAACAAATCCAGCCTGGGCAACACCAAGATCATGCGCGGCGCCATCACCGCCGGTGAAATTGACATTTACCCCGAGTACACCGGCAACGGTGCCTTCTTCTTTTCTGACGAGGCCAACCCGGCCTGGAAAAATGCCAAGGCCGGTTTTGAGCGTGTGAGCGCGCTGGATCTGGAAAAAAACAGAATTGTCTGGCTGGCCGCGGCGCCTGCCAACAACACCTGGGCGATTGCGGTGCGCAAGGACGTGGCCAGTGCCAACAAACTCAAGACACTGGCTGACATGGGGAAGTGGATCAGCGCGGGTGGCCAGTTCAAACTGGCGGCATCAGCCGAGTTCGCCGAGCGCTCCGATGCCCTGCCGGCGTTTCAGACGGCGTATGGCTTCAAGCTAAAGCCTGACCAGCTCCTGACCCTGGCCGGCGGCGACACCGCAGTGACCATTCGCGCCGCAGCTGAAAAAACCTCTGGCGTCAACGCCGCCATGGCCTACGGTACCGATGGCCCGTTGTCTGCACTCGGCCTGGTCATCATGGACGACCCAAAAGGCGTGCAACCCATTTACGCACCGGCGCCCATCATCCGCGCCGATGTGCTGGCCAAACACCCGAAGATCAAGGACGTGCTGGCCAATGTCTTCAAGCACCTGGATGGCCCCACGCTGCAGAGCCTGAACGCCAAGATTCAGCTTGAAGGCCAGGACGCCAAAAAGGTGGCTGGCGAGTTTTTGCGCAGTAAAAATCTGATCAAGTAGGCCTGGACCTGCGGCGTGCGGGGCAACCCGGCTTTTTCAGTATTGGCCGCGCTCGGGCTGGGCGCCGCGCTTTGGATGCCGCTGGTCACCGTGGCACCCAACCGCTTGGTCTCGGGTCAGGGTGTGTCGTTGTGGCAGATGTGGCAAACGCTGGCTGCGCCCCTCCAAGCGGTGGGCGTTTCAGCGCCGGTGCAGATGCTCGTGGCGGCGGTCCTGCTGATGGCATTGCTGGCCGCTTTGTTCCTCAAACCACCACGCTGGGCGAGTGCTGCGGTGCTGGTTTTGGCGGGCATGCTGATGCCGGGTGTGCTGGCGCTGTGCGGGCTTTACGCGGGACAGGTGTCACAGACCCTATCCAGCCTGGCCCGCACCGCGCTGGGCAGCGGCTTTTGGGTGATGACCCTGGTGCTGTGGCTGGCCGTGATGGACGCACTGCACCGCCTGCAGGCGGGTCTGGCTTTGCGTACCGGCGTCTGGACAGGCATGGGCATCTGCGCGATGTGGCTGCTGGCCTCAGGTCGCTGCGACCAGCTCTCCCTGATGAAGGAGTACGCCAACCACGCCGACACCTTTGCCGGGGCCATCTTGCGCCACCTGCAAATTGTGGTGTTGACCCTGTTGCCCACGCTGTGCCTTGGCTTGCCGCTGGGCTGGGCCATCCACCGCTCGGTCAGCTTGCAGCAGTGGTTGTTGCCGCCGCTCAATATCATTCAAACGGTGCCCTCGATCGCGTTGTTTGGCTTGCTGATGGTGCCGCTGGCCTGGCTGGCGCTGACCTGGCCGTGGCTGGCGTCCTGGGGTGTGAGCGGCATTGGGCTGGCACCCGCCGTGGTGGCGCTCACGCTGTACAGCCTGTTGCCGGTGGTGCGCGGCACGCAAGCCGGCCTGGCGCAGGTGCCCGCCGCCGTGCTGGAGGCAGCGCGCGGCATGGGCATGAGCCAGGCTCAGATGCTTTGGCAAGCCCAGCTGCCGTTGGCCGCCCCGGTGATTCTGGCTGGCGTGCGCACTGCCACGATTCAAACTGTGGGGCTGGCCGCTGTGGCGGCGCTGATTGGCGCGGGGGGCTTGGGCGCCATCATGTTTGATGGCCTGTTTGGCAGTGCGCAGGACCTGGTGCTGCTGGGGGTGCTGCCGATTGTGGGCTTGGCCTTGTTGCTGGATCTGGGCTTTGAGGTGCTTGCCCGATGGGTGCAGCCAGCCATGGGAGCGACAACAGGCGCATCTTCGGGCGCATCTTCTCGCACACTTTCGGACGCATCCGCATGATCAGGTTTGAGCACATTGGCAAGTCATACGCCGGTGTGCGTGTGGTGGATGACCTGAACCTGCACATTGCCCGTGGCGAGCTGCTGGTGCTGATCGGCGCGTCGGGTTCGGGCAAATCGACCCTCCTGAAAATGATCAACCGGCTGGAGCCACATGACGCTGGCCGCATCTTGTTTGATGGCCAGGAAATTTACACCTTCAAGCCGCGCGATTTGCGCCTGCGCATGGGGTATGCCATTCAGTCGGTCGGCTTGTTCCCGCATTGGACGGTGGCGCGCAACATTGCCACCGTGCCGCAGTTGCTGGGCTGGCCGGCGGCAAAAATCACCGCGCGCGTGGATGAACTGCTGACGCTGCTTGACTTGCCCCCCGCGCAGTACCGCCAGCGCTTTCCGCATGAGCTCTCAGGCGGCCAGCAACAGCGTGTGGGCGTGGCGCGTGCGCTGGCCGCCGACCCCGATGTGCTGTTGATGGATGAGCCCTTTGGTGCGCTTGACCCGGTCACCCGCGCGGCCTTGCAGCAAGAACTCAAGCGCATTCACCAGCTCTCGGGCAAAACCATTGTGCTGGTGACACATGATGTTGACGAGGCGCTGCTGCTGGCCACGCGCATTGTGCTGGTTGACCAGGGCAAGGTGGTGCAGGTGGCCACACCGCTGCAGTTGCTGACCCAGCCCGCCAATGCCTTGGTGGCTGACTTTGTCGGCCGCAGTGACATGGGCATCAAATGGCTGTCATTGCGACCTGCGCTTGAGTTGGCGCGCGCGCAGTCGGCCTTGCCCGGCCTCACACTGGGGTCGCAAGCCTCGTTGCGCGAGGCGGTGTCGGCCATGGCCTTGCACCGGGTTGCCCATGTGAATGTGGTGGATGCGGCTGGCCTGCACGTGGGCGTGTTGTATGCCGCTGATGTGTTTGCGCCTGAAGCGGCGCGCCACTGAATGGCGCAGGTTTGTGGTCAAAAGAGGGTTGTGAGCATCCCAGCCCCGCGCGCGGACAAGGCAACAAGCGGGGCGGTGACAGTTCATGTTTTTATGTTAAAAATAAGCCTGTAGCCCTTTTGATACAAGCGTATGCAGCTATGTTTAACATAGCTTATAAAAGTTTTGTTTTTTGTGAGGTCGATCCGATTGATGAAATGGATGGGGTTTATGGCACACGCCTGTGCCCGCAGTCGCCTGACTTGGGCGGCACTGACGCTGATCGTTTTGGTGCTGGCGCTGCCCGCGTCCGAGCCACTTTTTGCATGGCTGTTCCCCGCGCTGGCGCGCCCGGTGTACCGCCAGGAGCCCTTTGCCCAATTGCTGTGGCAGCACTGCGCGTTGGTGGGCGCATCAAGCCTGGCGGCTGTCGTGGTGGGCAGCCTGGCCGGGCTCTGGGTCACGCGCCCGGCTGGCCAAGCCTTCAAGCCGATGGTGGACGCGCTGGCCGCCATGGGGCAAACTTTTCCACCGGTGGCGGTGCTGGCGGTGGCCGTGCCACTGGTTGGTTTTGGTGAGCTGCCAGCCCTGATCGCGCTGGCTTTGTATGGCGTGCTGCCGGTGTTGCAAGGCACGGTGGCGGGCTTGCAGGCGGTGCCTGAGCCCATGCAGCAAGCCGCGCGTGGTCTGGGCATGTCACCCTGGCAGGCGCTGTGGCAGCTGGAGGTGCCACTGGCCTTGCCGGTGTGGCTGGCCGGGGTGCGCTCGTCGGTGATCATCAACATCGGCACCGCCGCGATTGCCTCCACGGTGGGGGCCAAAACGCTGGGCTCGCCCATCATCGTGGGCTTGAGCGGCTTCAACACCGCCTACATTTTGCAGGGCGCATTATTGGTGGGTCTGCTGGCCGTGGTGACTGACATGGCGTTTGAGCGCGTGGCGCGGCGCGTCGCCTGGTACGCGTGACAACGGCACGGCTTTTTCAAAGCGTGAAGGTGTGGGCAGCAGGCCTTGCAGAACCGTTCTCACGTGATTGAGCCGGGGGTCGCTGGCGTGTGCGTCGTCGGTGGTGTCATTGATGCAAAAGAAGTCAAGCTCGCCAAATTTGGCCAGCACTTGGTCCAAGCCGTGGGGGCCGTGCAGGTCGCCGCTTGACACATGCACATGCGCATAGTCCCGGGCTTTGGCCAGGCCGTTGGCCAGCGACCAGCGCAGCACAAAATCAGACACGATGGTGGGTTTGTCCCACGTGCGAAACACGGTGGAGCGCACGGTGGCAAACAACTCGGGCGCCAGCTTTTCAAGCGCAAACAAGACGGATTTCAGCATCGGCCGGGGCGAATGCGCAAAGGTGCGACACATGGGCGTGTCATGCCCGGCGGTGGGTGCGCGGTCATGCAACCATTGGTGTGACAGGCGGCAGGCGTTCTCAAGCGCGGTGGCGTCCAGGCGCAGCGGCTCATTGCTCACCTCGGGTTCATCCGACCAGCCCACATACACGCCGCCCGGCCAAAACCAATCGTCCAGTTGCACGGGTGCACCAAAAAACACGTCGTCGTTGCAGTAAAAATAACGCTCCGACAAGCCTGGAATGCGGTGGATGTAGGACTCAATGTGGCCCGAATCAAAGGTTGGCAAGGCGCTTGCCGGTATCAGATCCCGATGGTCAATCACGGTCATTAGCGGGTGCGCCCGCAACCACGCCGGTGTTTGCGCGTCGGTCACGATGTAGACATGGCCGTGCTTCGGGAAAAAACGCGCCAGCGCGCGCAGGCTGTAGCGCAGCTCGTCGTTGTCCCGGTACCGCCCTTCGACGTTGCCATAGGCGGCCATGCCATGCGGGTTTGCGCCCAGCTGCGCCAGCGCACGACAGCGCTTGCCGCGCCAGACCGGGTCATCGCCGCTCACCCACAGGTAAACCAGGTCAACGGGCTGGGTCAAGTCCGAAAAGTTCAATCACGCAACCTTCACCCCTTTCCAAAACGCCACACGGCCACGAATGGCATCGGCTTCTGGCTTGGGGTCGGCGTAATACCAGACGGCGTCGGGGTTGGTGTCGCCGTTGACGATCAGCCTGTAATAGTTGGCCTGGCCTTTCCAGGGGCACGAGGTCTTGTGGTTGCTGAAGGTGATGAACGCTTTGTTGAGAGAACTCTCGGGAAAGTAATGGTTGCCCTCGACCAAAACGGTGTCGTCACTTTCGGCAATCACGGTGTTGTTCCAGGTGGCTTTCATGGGGGTTCCTCTCAAGGGGTTGAATCAAAAAACAGGTTGTACCAGTTGGCGCACATTCACCCGCGCCTTGAGCCGTGCCGCCAGCAAATACAGGCCGCCAAGCTTGCGGTGCAAAAACAGCGTGTCGATGGGCGGAATGTGCCAAAAATCACGGTCCAGACCCAGCGCCATGCCGACTTCGCGCAGGCGCTGCACCAGGTCGGTGGCGCCAAAGTCAAAGTCGCCTGGGTGGCGCAGCGGCTCCAGGGCCATTTGCATCATGTCCAGCACGGCGGTTTGGTGTTTGGCCTGGGTGCGGGCGTCAAAATAACCAATGGCCATGGCCGCTTGC
>JBBQSS010000076.1:0-11841 GCA_038213665.1 Burkholderiales bacterium
CACTTCAATCGACTTCGTGCAGCGGCCTTTGCCGCAAAGCGGCAGAAGAACTTGCCGAGTTGGCACTCACACATCAGACTGGATAGACCTGAATGAAACTGCTTTTCATCGCCGACCCCCTTGAGTCCTTCAAAGTCTACAAAGACACCACCTTTGCCATGATGCGTGAGGCGCAGCAACGCGGCCACACCTTGAGCGCCTGCGAGCCCAAAGACCTGATGTGGCAAAGCGGCAGCCCGGTGACGGCTTTTGTGCGCGACATCATGCTCACTGGCCAGGCCGTGGACTGGTTCACAACCGAGCAGCAAGCATCCGACCGCCGACCGCAAGCCTTAAAGGAATTCGACGCGGTGGTGATGCGCAAAGACCCACCCTTTGACAGCGAATATGTCTACACCACCCACCTGCTGGAGCAAGCCGAGCGGGAAGGGGCGAAGGTGTTCAACAAGCCCCGGGCCCTGCGCGACCACCCTGAAAAACTGGCGATTCTGGACTGGCCGCAGTTCATTGGCCCGACGCTGGTCACGCGCGATGCGCAAGACATCAAACGTTTTCACGCCGAACACCAGGACATCATCCTCAAGCCGCTCGACGGCATGGGCGGCATGGGTATTTTTCGGGTCAAGGAAGACGGGCTGAACCTTGGCGCCATCATCGAGACGCTCAATCTTGACGGCGCACAAACCGTGATGGTGCAAAAGTTTTTGCCTGAGATTGAACACGGCGACAAGCGTATCTTGGTGATTGGCGGCAAGCCGGTGCCGTATTGCCTGGCGCGGATTCCGCAGGGTGGGGAAGTGCGGGGCAATTTGGCCGTGGGTGGCAAGGGCGTGGCACAGGCTTTGAGTGCGCGTGACCGCGAAATTGCCGAAGCGATTGGCCCGGTGCTGGCCGAGCGCGGCCTGTTGCTGATTGGGCTGGACGTGATTGGCGACAGCCTGACCGAGATCAATGTGACCAGCCCGACCTGCTTTCAGGAAATCACCGATCAAACCGGGTTTGATGTGGCGGCCATGTTTGTGACTGCGCTGGAGGCCGCGCTGGCCTGCTGATGCACGCTGACGCAGCGTTGCATTTCGTCCACAGAACTGCTCTGGTGCGCCGGACAACTGCAGCGCGCCGGCAAGCCATCTACAAAGACCAACAATTGTCCCGGCAACATGGCCACCCAATCTTCGTCCGTGGTGAGCGGCTCGGTGACCACAATCGCCAGTTGATCGTCCGGGCTGTTGAGTTCTGCCAGATTCACCGTCAGGTCTTCATCTTTCAAATGGACCTGACGGAACGGGTGGGCGCGCAGCACGTAATGCAGCTTGGTGCTGGCATGGGCCCACAAGGCCTGCCCGTTGCTGAGCAAAAAATTGAAGGTGCCGTGCCGCGCAATCTGCGGCACCAGTTCGCGCAGGGTACGGGTGAGCTCGTCGACACTGGGCACGCCGGCATGGGATTTGGCAAGCTCTTGCAGCAGCCAGCAAAAGGCCAGCTCACTGTCTGTGTTACCCACCGGTTTAAAGCTGCCATGCAGCTTTGGGGCGTAGTTTTTCAAGTCGCCGTTGTGCGCAAAGACCCAGTAGCGGCCCCAAAGCTCGCGCACGAACGGGTGGCAGTTTTCCAGTGCCACCTGGCCTACCGTGGCCTTGCGCACATGGGCCACCACGTTGTGGCTTTTGATGTGGTAGTTCTTGAGCATGCGGGCAATGGGCGAGGTGGCGGCGCTTTGTTTGTCGACAAAGTGGCGCACACCTTTGCCGGGTGTGGCGCAGTCGCTCTCGAAAAAAGCAATGCCCCAGCCATCGGCATGGTGGTCAGTACAGCCGCCGCGCTGCGAAAACCCGGTAAAACTCAGCGTCAGGCTGGCCGGCAGGTGGCTGTTCATTCCAAGGAGTTGGCACATGGTGGGAGCTGTCGGTGTGTTGTGATGCGCGCAAAAAAGGGCGCTTATGGATAAGAGCTTACGATCAAAATCAGCGACAAGCGCACAAATTGAAACAAAATGCAAATCCGGCTTGCCGAACAGGTAAGCTATTAGAAGATTTTTCTAAATAAATTATGGCAAATCAGTGGTGCTTTCGCCGGGGAAGTTTGAACTGATGATGGATTCATTGCAACGAGGGAATGCTGTCTTGAAGAAAAGAGTTTGTGACGTGGCCTTCGCTCTTGCCGCATTGTTGATCCAGTTGACCTTACCGGTTCACGCCTTCTCCCTGGGTACCCTGCGCGGCGCCGCCGTGCTTGGCCGTGCGCTGGATGTGACGGTACAGGTGCAGGCTGGTGCCGGTGAAGAGGTGCTGGCAACCTGCGTCACGGCAGATGTGTTTTATGCGGATGCCCGTCAATCCGCCGTCAAAATCACGGTGTTGCCAGCTGCAGGTGCTGCCACCGGCGCGGCGGTGCGCGTGCAGGCATCGGCGGCCATTAATGAGCCCGTGGTGACGGTGGAGGTGCGTGCCAGTTGTGGTGCAAGCACCGTGCGTCGTTACGTGCTGTTGGCTGATTTGCCGGTGCAAGCTGCCAGCGTGGCAGCGCCGCGGACCACACCCGCTGCCGTGGCGCAAGTGCCGCCGGTGCTGGTATTGCCCGGCGTGCCCGCTGCGCCAGGGCCAGGGCCAGGTGCCGCTGCTCAGACCAGTCCGGTGCGCGCTGGTGTTGCCGCGCCGGTGGCGATTAAAAATGAGGCACGCCCAGTCAGCGCAAAGCCAAAAAAGCCACCGGCTGCTGCCGCTTCCGAAAAGCCGGCGCAGGTGCGTCCTGCCACGGCAAGCCCGACAGGAAAATCAGTGCTCAAGCTCGATCCCCTGGATATGTTGTCGGACCGCGTGGACTCACTCGACTCGCTGATGTTGTTTGCGCCTGCCGAAGATGCGCTGCGCTATGGCCGACAGATTTCCTTGCTTGAGGGGGAGGTGCAAACTTTGCGCGCCTTGGCGGCCAGCCACGATGCCAAGATTTCTGACCTGACAGCCAAATTGCAGCAAGCGCAAGCCAGCCCCGTATCGATGTGGTTGCTCTATGCTTTGCTGGCCCTGGTGCTGGTCTGTTTGGCCGCCGTGGCATGGCTGTGGCAGCAGCGCCGGCAAGAGAACATGGAATCAAGCTGGTGGCATGGCCCCGAAGACAGTCCCGAAGACAGTCCCGAAGATGGTCCTGCGACCGAATTTCTGGTGCGTGCGGCACCCGCTCCACCAGTGCCAGTGCCAGTGCCAGTGCCAGTGCCGGTAGGGGTGTCAACTCCTGGAGCGGCTGGGTCTGCCAAGCCGGCAGGGGCTGACACGGTTGCCAAGGCTGTCAGCGTTGCCAATGTCGCGAGCTTGTCACGGGAGCCGGTGGCAAGCCCTGACCTGGCGCAGGTCGCACCACAAGCGCCCGTGGCGCAAGAGCCGCTGGCGGGTGATTTTGGCGTCGATACAGCTGGCGCACCGTTTGAGTTCAACAGCATCCGCCATATCAGCGTGGAGTCGATTCTGGACATCCGCCAGCAAGCCGAGTTTTTTGTCTCACTGGGGCAGACTGACCGGGCGTTGGATATTTTGACCAAACAAATTGTGGACAGCGCCGAGCCCAATCCGCTGGTCTATCTTGACCTCATCACGCTCTACCATTCCCTTGGTATGAAGGCTGATTTCCGCGAATGCCGTGACACCTTTCATCGGCTGTTCAACGGCATCATTCCTGACTTTCCGGCCTTCAGTCTCGAAGGTCGTGACCTTGAGGCCTACCCTGAGCTGCTCAAGCACCTGACGGCGTTGTGGCCCCGTATTGAGGCGTTGGCGTTCTTAAGCACCTGTATTTTTCATGATGCGAATGCACCCTCCCGGGAGCGCTATGACCTGGCGGCCTTTCGCGAACTGCTGCTGCTGCATGGCTTGGCCGAGGTGCTGGTGCCCGATCAGCCTGCACCGCCCCGGGCCATGGTGCCAGTGGCTGCCAAACCCGCAGCCATGGCACCGCTGCCGGTACAGGCGCCACGGCCTGATGACGCCGTGTCGGCGTTGGCAGATGAGCCCGAGGGGCCTTCCTGTATGTTGGACCTGGATTTCTCAGACCTGGCCGATCCTGCGGCATTGCCCAGAAAAAACTGACCACGCGGTTCCGTGGGCCGCCTTCGCAAAGGGCTGGCAAAAATATTCAGGGTGTCATTTGGCGACGAATTGCCGCCACAAACGCACCGCCAGCAGCAGCAACGGTGCGCTGTGCAGGCACAAATCAAACATATCCAGTGGTTTGACCAAAGCGCCCTGGCTGAGCATGCGCAGCTTTTCAATCAGGTGCGGCTCGGGCGTGATGGGGGCCACGGCCATCCAGGCTGCCAGCGCCACCAAAACCAGCAAAGGAATGTTGTCAAGCCACCTCACGGGGTGGCCGCTTTCACGCAGGTGGCGCACAAGCAGGCCACACCGCGCGCTGTCTCAGGGATTTTGTTCAACAACTCGGCGCTGAACTGCGTTTGTGTACACCAGCAGGGCGGCTGCTTGATGCCGGTGGCGCGCTCAACTTCCATGGCGCATTGGTTGGGTTGGCCGCACAAGGGGCAGATCTGGGCGTCTATGGGTGGGTGGGGTGTCATGGCTCTTTTGCATATAAAAATAGCTGCTAGCCTTTATTAATAAAGCGCTAGCAGCTATGTATTTAGTAGTAACTTAAGCGCTAAGTGCCGCCGCCTTCACCTTCAGACGCCAGCCGTGCAGCAAGGGCTCGGTGTAGCCGCTGGGCTGCGCCAGGCCCTTGAACACCAGGTCACACGCCGCTTGGTACGCCATGGAAGTGTCAAAGTGGCCGGCCATAGGTTTGTACAGCGGGTCGCCAGCGTTTTGCGCATCCACCACAGCGGCCATGCGCTCGAAGGTTTCTTTCAGCTGCGCCTCGGTCACAACCCCATGGTGCAGCCAATTCGCCATGTGCTGGCTGCTGATGCGCAGCGTGGCGCGGTCTTCCATCAGGGCGATGTTGTGGATGTCGGGCACTTTGGAGCAGCCCACGCCTTGGTCGACCCAGCGCACCACGTAGCCCAGAATGCCTTGGGCGTTGTTGTCGAGTTCTTGCTGTTTCTCGGCGTCGGTCCAGTTCGGCGTGGCAGTCACGGGAATGGTCAGCAGGCCGTCCAGCAGCGCGTCGCGTTCCTTGTCAGCACTGATTTTTTCCATCTCTTTTTGCACGTCGCTCACCAGCACCTGGTGGTAGTGCAGGGCGTGCAGCGTGGCACCGGTCGGGCTGGGTACCCAGGCGGTGTTGGCACCGGCCATGGGGTGGGCTATTTTTTGCGCCAGCATGGCCTTCATCAAATCAGGCATGGCCCACATGCCTTTGCCGATTTGGGCCTTGCCGCGCAGGCCGCAGCTCAAACCCACCAGCACGTTGCTGCGCTCGTAGGCGGCAATCCAGGCGCTGGTTTTCATGTCGCCTTTGCGGATCATGGGGCCACTCAGCATGGCGCTGTGCATCTCGTCACCCGTGCGGTCAAGGAAACCGGTGTTGATGAAGGCGACACGGCTACTTGCGGCGGCAATACAGGCTTTCAGGTTGACGCTGGTGCGGCGCTCTTCGTCCATGATGCCGAGCTTGACGGTGCTGTCCGGCAGGTCAAGCATCTGCTCGACGCGGCCAAACAATTCGCTGGCAAACGCCACCTCAGCCGGGCCGTGCATTTTGGGCTTGACGATGTAGACCGAGCCCTTGCGCGAGTTGCGGATGGCATCTTTCTTGGTCTTGGCCAGGTCGTGCATGGCAATCGTGGTGGTCACTACGGCATCCAGAATGCCTTCGGGGATTTCACGCTCAAGGCCGGCTTTGTCGGTGTACAAAATGGCCGGGTTGGTCATCAGGTGGCCGACATTGCGCACAAACATCAGGCTGCGGCCATGCAGGCGCACCGGCGTTTTGCCGTCTGGCGCGGTGTAGAGGCGGTCAGCGTTGAGGCCGCGCTGCAGCGTTTTGCCACCCTTCTCAAAGCTCTCGGTCAAGGTGCCGTTCAAAATGCCCAGCCAGTTGCTGTAGGCCAGCACCTTGTCGTCGGCGTCCACCGCCGCCACCGAGTCTTCCAGGTCGAGGATGGTCGACAAGGCCGCTTCCAGCACCAGATCGGACACGCCGGCCGGGTCGCTGGCGCCAATCAGGGTGGCGCGGTTGATGATCAGGTCAAGGTGCAGGCCGTTGTGCTCAAACAGTACGCTTGATGGGGCCTTGGCTTCGCCCTGGTAGCCGATGAGCTGGGCCGGGTCCGCCAGGCTGGTGTGGCTGCCGTCGGCGAGTTTGACCGCCAGTTTGCCGGCTTTGATGCTGTAGGCCACCGAATCCACATGCGAGCCCTTGCGCAGCGGGGCGCAGCGGTCCAGCACATGTCGGGCGTATTCGATGACTTTTGCGCCGCGCTTGGGGTTGTAGCCGCCGCCTTTGCCCGCCTTTTCGCAGCCTTTGGCCTCGTCGATGACATCGGTGCCATACAGCGCGTCATACAAGCTGCCCCAGCGTGAATTGGCGGCATTCAAGGCGTAGCGGGCGTTCAGAATTGGCACCACCAGTTGCGGTCCGGCCTGCTTGGCCAGTTCAGCATCGACATTTTTGGTGCTGATGCGGGCTTTTTTGGGTGACGCCACCAGGTAGCCGATGCGCTCCAGAAAGCTGCGGTAAGCGGGCATGTCGGTGATGGGTCCGGGGTTGGCCTGGTGCCAGGTGTCAAGCTCGGTTTGCAGACGGTCACGCTCGGCCAGCAGGGCGATGTTTTTCGGCGCCAGGTCAGTCACTATGGATGCGAAACCTTTCCAGAATTTGGCTGGTGTCACGCCGGTGCCGGGCAGCACCTGGGTGTTCATGAATTGGTACAAGTTGGAGGCCACTTGCAGGCCGTTTTTGGAAATGCGATCAGTCATGGTGGTGAGGTGCAGAGTTAAAAATAAGAAAAATCACGGGGTAAAAAAGTCCAGCACGGCGCGCAAATCGCTGCCTGTGCGGGTGGGCTGGGTGCCCAGTTCTTCAAACGGCAGATGGTAGCGGTTCACCCACAGCGTCTGGTAGCCGTACCAGGTGGCACCCAGCGCGTCCCAGGCATTGGCGCTGACAAAGACGATGTCTTGCGCCTTGAATCCGGTCGCTTGTTCGCCCAGTGCGTATGCGTCGGGGTGGGTTTTGAATTTGCGGATGGGGTCGACGCTAATGAGGTGGTCAAACAGGCCGTCAAAGCCTGCCGAGTGCACGGCTGCTTCCAGCATGGCGGCACCGCCGTTGCTCAGAATGCCGATGGGCACACCTTGGGCTTTGAGTTGTTGCAATACCGCCAGGTTTTCCGGGAAGGCGTCCAGATGGTCATACTGCGTCAGCAGCAGTTCGATCTGCGGCTCATAATTTATAAGAAATTGGCCTGTAGCCCTTGTTTCATATGCGTAGGTAGCTATTTTTTTTATAGCATAAATGAGGGCTGAACGGGTCAGTTCGGCAAATGGCTGGTAATGTGCGCCGTGGTTGCAGGTGGTCACCAGGCGCGTGTACTCGATTTGTTTGTCGCGCCACAACACGCTCAGGGCTTGACCTTGTCCGGGGAACAATTCCTCAGCCAGTTCCGCCACGCTGTACACGTCAAACAACGTGCCGTAGGCATCCAGCAGCACCGCGCGAGCGGTGCTGCTGGATGGCAAGGGACCGGTCGCGTGCAGGGAGGAGGTAGGTGTGGACATGGTTCGATTTTACGAAGTGCGGCTGACGCCATTCACAGCCCTACAAGGCAACAGCTGTGACAAAAATGCATGTAATGCCGACCCTGTGCAAGCTGGGAAATAATCCGCTGCTTGTTCTTTTACTTTTTTTTCAAAGTCTGTCAGTCAAAAACATGAGTCAAACCGCTGCTGCATCTCCCTCTGCGTTGCCCCTGGCGGGCTTGCGCGTGGTCGAATTTACCCACATGGTGATGGGCCCGACTTGCGGCATGGTGTTGGCCGACATGGGGGCGGAGGTGATCAAGGTGGAGCCTCTGGACGGCGACCGCACCCGCCACTTGCTGGGCGCAGGGGCCGGGTTTTTCCCCATGTTCAACCGCAACAAGAAAAGCATCGCCCTCGACCTGCACCAGCCCGAGGGCGCGGCGGTGGCCCGCAAGCTGGCTTTGAGCGCCGACGTGGTGCTGGAAAACTTCAAGCCTGACACCATGGCCAAATACGGGCTCGATTACGTGGCCCTGTCCAAGGTCAACCCCCGCCTGATTTACGTCAGCCACAAAGGTTTTTTGCCCGGCCCTTATGCGCACCGCACCGCACTCGACGAGGTGGTGCAGATGATGGGCGGCTTGGCCTACATGACCGGGCGCCCGGGTGACCCGCTGCGCGCGGGCACCAGCGTGAACGACATCATGGGCGGCATGTTTGGCGCGATTGGCACTTTGGGTGCGTTGATTCAGCGTGGCATCACCGGCCGTGGGCAAGAAGTGCAGAGTGCCCTGTTTGAAAACAACGTGTTTCTGGTGGGCCAGCACATGCTGCAGTACGCCATGACGGGCCAGCCGGCCGCGCCCATGCCCGCGCGCATCTCGCCGTGGGCCGTGTATGACGTGTTCACGGTGAAAGACGGCGAACAGATTTTCATATCGGCCGTCAGCGATGCCCAGTGGCGCAGGTTTTGTGATGTGTTTGATCTGGCTGACTTGCAGGCGGACCCGCGCTACGCCTCCAACAACGACCGTGTGCGCGCGCGCCCAACGCTCTTGCCCATCCTGCGCGAACGCCTGGCGCGCTTTCATGCTGGCGAATTGGCCGCGCTGATGGAAGCCAATAAATTGCCCTACGCCCCCATTCGCAAGCCCGAAGAACTGTTTGACGATGAACATCTGCTGGCCACCGGCGGTCTGGCCGACATCACCTTGCCCGACGGCCCGCACGCCGGCCAGGTCAGCAGGGCCACGCTGCTCCCCTTCACCATGGACGGCCGGCGCCTGGGTGTGCGCCTGAGCCCGCCGGTGCTGGGCTCGCACACCGGCGAATTGCTGGGCGCGCTAGGCTACGACGCGGGTCAAATCCAGACATTGCGCGATACCTGCGTTGTGGGATGAGCAAACTCAAACAACTCGAAACCTTCGTGGCCGTAGCCGCCCGCGGTGGCCTGACGGCGGCGGCCAAGGCCGAAGGCGTGGCACCGGCCATCATCGGGCGCAGGCTGGACGCGCTGGAAGAGCGCCTGGGCGTCAAACTGTTGGTGCGCACAACCCGGCGTGTGTCGCTCACCCATGAGGGCTCGGCGTTTCTGGAAGACTGCCAGCGCTTGCTCATCGACTTGGCCAATGCCGAGGCCAGCGTGTCGGCTGGTGGTGTCAAGGCCAGCGGGCATTTGAGCTTGACCGCGCCCGCTGGTTTTGGCCGCCGCCACGTCGCCCCACTGGTGCCGCGTTTTCGCGAACTTCACCCAGAGGTGACGATCTCGCTGAATTTGAACGACCGGGTGGTCGACCTGACCGCTGAAGGCTTTGACTGCGCCGTGCGTGTAGGTGAAATGCCTGACTCGTCCCTGGTGAGCGTGCGCCTGGCTGATAACCGCCGTCTGTGCGTGGCCACGCCCAAGTATTTGAAGCACCACGGCACGCCGCAGCACCCCAATGACTTGGCACGCTTTGATTGCTTGACCCTGTCCAGCGATGCCTCGCAAACCCGTGGCTGGGCGTTTTCCGTGCATCAGGGTGAGGTCGTCAACGTGATTCACCTCAAGCCGGGCGGCCCCTTGAGCTGCTCCGACGGTGAGGTGTTGTTTGACTGGTGCCTGGCCGGCTACGGCATTGCCTGGCGCAGTACCTGGGAGGTGCAAGCCGAGATCGCCTCGGGCGCATTGACACCTGTTTTGCAAGACTTCGCCGCGCCGCCCAATGGCATTTACGCGGTGTTTGCGCAGCGCAAACATTTGGCGCTGCGCGTGCGTTTGTGGGTGGATTACCTTAAGCAGCAGTATGCACAGGCGGCGTTCTGGGGGTCCCCTGTCTGACGCCGCAGTCACCAGCGTGGGTGCCGCCGTGCGCCTGGTGATCGTCTGTGCCGATGACTTTGCCGTGAACCAGAGTGCCTCGCTGGGTATTGCCAAGCTGGCGCGCATGGGGCGCATCAGCGCCACCAGTGCCATGGTGCTGTCACCGCGCTGGGCGCAAGACGTGGCGCTGCTGCAACCCCTGCGTGACCGCATTGACGTGGGCCTGCACCTGGACTGGACCAGTGACTTTGCCAGCGCCGCAGGCCACGGCATGCCGCTGGGCCGCGCCATGCGCCGCGCGCTGCTGGGCGGGTTCGACACCACGCAGGCACGCGCCGTGATTGAGCGCCAGCTGGACCTGTTTGAAGCGCAGTGGCAAGCACCGCCCGACTTTGTCGACGGGCACCAGCATGTGCAACAGTTTGCCGGTATTCGTGAGGCGCTGGCAGCAGTGTTGCTGCGCCGCTACGGCGCACAGGCCGTCAAACCTTACCTGCGCATCTCCCGTGCGCCACCGGGCATGGCTGACCTGAAAAGCCGAGTGATTGCAGCGATGGGTGCGAATGCTATTGAATCTATAGCTGTTCGCGCATATATTAAAAGGGCTAGAGGCCTATTTGGCATATATAACTTTGAGGGTGGCCCGCAGCGCTACGCTGAGTTGATGACGCGCTGGCTGGCACGCGCGCCCTCTGGCGCCATCCTGATGTGCCACCCTGCGCAGGCCGCCGAGCCGGGCGACGGGATTGGCATCGCGCGTGCGCAGGAGTTTGCCTATCTGGCCAGCAGCGAGTTTGCCGATGCGCTACACCACGCGCGGGTGTCTGTGGTGCGTGGGCGTGCTGCGCTCACACAAGTGGCGCCGTAAACGCACATTCAAAGTCATTCGTCGCGAGGGCGCAACGCCTACACAGGCAAACAGCCGGTCTGTTCGTGTGGGCGTTGTGCCCGCGCTGCTACTCGTTTTTGGGTTCCGGCTCAGCGGCGAAAGGCCCAGAAGCGGCTGAGCACAAAGGTTTGTCCGGCGGCAAACACCAGGGCGATGAACAGCGCCAGCAGGCTTGGCAGGCCCAGGCCGCGCAGCAACAGCACAAACATCAGCTCGTTGCTGGCAAACCCGGCCAGCGCCGTCACGGCAAAGCGCCGCAAGCTGGTGGTCATGCTGGTGGCGGCGTCTTTGAAGCTCAGCAAGCGGTGACCGGCAAAGCTGACAAAAAACGCCACCCCAAACCCCAGCGCATTGGCCAACTCGGGCCACATGTGGGCCTGAGCCAGCGCAAACACCCCCATGTGGGTCGCCGCCGCAGTGCCGCCCACGGCCAAAAACCAGAAGGTGGACACGCTCACGCCTGTGCTGACTGGGGTTGTGGGGGCAATGGTGCTTGCGTTTGACTTGGTAAGCTGGTGTTGTGCGCCACCGATACCAGAATGGGCAGTCCCTGACCCAGGCGCTGGCTCACCAGGTAGTTGGGTCGCTGTTTGACCTCTTCGTAGATGCGCCCGACATATTCGGCCAGGATGCCAATCGACACCAGTTGGATGCCGCTGAAAAACATCATGCTCACCACAATGGTGGCGTAACCGGGCACGGCAATGCCTTTGATGAAATATTCGCCCATCACCCAAACGCTGTAACCCAGCGCCAGCATGGAAAGCATGAAGCCAGTCACGGTCAAGGCGCGCAGTGGCGCAATCGAGAACGCCAAAATTCCCGTAAACGCCAATGACAATGAGCTGCGCAAGCCAAAGTTGCTTTTGCCGTCAGCGCGCGCCAGCGGCTCGTAATCAATGGCGGTGCTGTTGAAGCCCACCCAGGCGTACAAGCCTTTCATGAAACGGTTGCGCTCGGTCAATCGGTTGAGGGCGTCCACCACTTGGCGGTCCATCAGGCGAAAGTCGCCCGCGTTGGCT
>JBBQSS010000077.1:0-11658 GCA_038213665.1 Burkholderiales bacterium
GTGCAGAAAAAACCAGGCGTCTTCCACATTGCGCACATCGTCGCTGGCCGCCAGCAGCTCGTTCAAGGCGCGCTCAAAGCGGTCAAACAAGGCGTTGATGAGCTCGTCTTTGGCGGGATAGTGGTAGTAAAGGTTGCCGGGGCTGATGTTGAGTTCGGCGGAAATCAGCGTGGTTGACACATTGGGTTCACCAAAGCGGTTAAACAGCACCAACGTGACTTCCAGAATGCGCTCTGCCGTGCGCCGGGGCGCTTTTTTTACCATGTGTGGGCACCTTCAGGGGCGGCCGCGTTGACGACCTGTTGCAGGTTGTCCATGAGGCCGTGCAACCGGGTCAACGACTGTCCCACGCGGGTGGGCGGGCTCCTGGGCGGGCACAGGTGCCGACGGGTGTCGTCAAGCGCGGCGTGGTTCAGGGTGATGCCGTGGTAGCCCAGCTTGGTGCTTAAGCCCGTTTGGCGCGAGCGCAGCATGTGGCGGGTTTGCTGGTAAGCGTGTTCCGCCAGATGACGACGCTGGCTGTAGCTGAAGGTGTTGGCCAGGTACAACTCGGGGTCGCGGTGGTTGGGCTCGATCAACACAATGTCGGTGTTGGGGTAGGTGTGCTCGTAAGCCTTCAGGCCAAGCACCAGGCGCGAGTGGATGAGCGAGCGCAAGGTCTGGCTCAACACCGCAGGCAGGCCGCCGTCCACAATGTGCGGAATCGGTGCCGGTGACGCCCAGGGGGTGGGGCTGTCGGTGTGATGCAAAGGCGCTGAGGCATCAAAGGGCACCAGCGGGTTCAGGCACAGCATCAGGTCCACGCCTTCGTCCAGCGCAATGGAGGCGTGCATGGTCTTGATGAGTGCGCCATCGCAGTAGTGCTGCCCGTCGATTGCTACCGGTGGAAACAAGCCGGGCAGTGCCGAACTGGCTTGCACGGCTTTGGAAATGGGCACATGGTCCCAGCCGGTGCGGCCAAACGCCACGGGTTTGCTGCTGTCGAGATGGGTCGCCACCAGCGTCAGGCGTTGTTTGAGTTGCCGAAAATCATTGGTGCGGCCAGGTCGGGCGAACAGGCGCGCCAGTTCCACATCAATCTGTGCATTCGAGAAAACCCCGGTGGGCAGGCTCGGGCCCAGCCGCTCAAACGCATTCATGAGGGAGCGGCGGCCAAAGCTGCTGTGCCAGGCACCCGCCAGCATCAGTTCAGGCAGGCGCAGGCTACGGCCGAAAAACTCGGCAAAAGCCGGGCGCAGCAGCCACGACGGATCAAAGGCTTCCGTGTGGCGCTTGCGGTCTTCAATGAACAAACCAAAGAGTTGCAGCGGCGTGATGCCGTTGGCCAAGCCTGCGGCAATGAAGCCACCCGCCGACACGCCGACGTAATGCTGCAGCTGGGTGAAATTGATGCCGTGCAGCGACTCTTGCAGCGCGCACAGGGCGCCAATTTCGTAAATCGCACCCAGTGGCCCGCCACCAGCCAGCGCCAACGCAATTCTTGGGGGGGCGGGGGTGGTGGTGCGCTTCATGGTGCTGGAGTCTAGGGCGGGTCAAGCTTTTTTCATACAGGGTTTGCCTGGTCTTGTGTGGCGGCTGTGGCCGCTGCCGCAGTGGTGACCTCGGCCGGGGTTTTGCGCACGCTGGCCTTGCGGGGTGCCGCCTTGGCCGTCGGCTGGGTGTTTGCGAGGTCGCTTGCCTGAGCCCCCTGGGCAGGCGAATTTTTGGCAAGCCTTGCCGCCTTTGCCGGAGCTGTGGCCCGCGGCTTGGCGGCCGCCTTGGGCGCAACTTTTGCCGCCGGCGTGGTCGTTGATGGGGTGGGTGTGGCCGTTGTTTTGGCAGCGCGCTTAGCTGCGGCTTTGGCGGCGGTTGTGCCAGGGGCGAGCTTTTGCACGCTGGCGTTGAGTGCGTCAATGCGGGCAATCAGGGCGTCAATGTCTTTGGCGGATGGCACACCCAGCTTGTTGAGGGCTTTGGCCACGCGGTCTTCAAAAATGTTTTCCAGCTTGTCCCACTGGCCAGACGCCTTGCTGGAGATGTCGGTGGCCATGCTGGTCATTTTCTGGGTCGCCTCGGTGATTTTTTCTTCAGCGGCAGACTGGGTCTTGCGCTGCAGGCTCACGCCTTCTTTCACCAAGGCTTCAAAGGCTTTGGTGCCGCCTGCTTGCGCCTTGTTGAAGGCACCCAAGCCCGCTTGCCAGATTTGCTGGGCTGAGTCTTTGACGGAGTCCGACAAAACGGACGATTTCTCAGGTGCAGCTTTTGCAGATTTTTTGCCGGCAGACTTGGGTGCAGACTTGGCTTCGGACTTGGCCGATGTTTTTGCAGCAGCGCCGACTTTCTTGAGTTTTGTAACCATGGTGAACTCCTGGTGGGTAAAAGATAAAGGGTGAACGGTGACAACCTTGCATGAATGTCATCCATGCATAGCGTGAACTCTAAAGTCTTCTGGTCCGTATGTGTAGGGAAAACATCCTAAACGCATCCATGGCTTGTGGCGATGGCCTGATGACGCGCTGACCGCTGACCGCTGATAAAGCAGCAAACGCGGGTTTACGCTGAAAGGCAGCGGCCCCAGTTTGGGCAAAAATGAGTGCCTTCTTTTGGAGACATCGATGCGTTATTTCGTCACCGGGGCGACCGGGTTCATCGGCAAACGGCTGGTTAAGAAACTGCTGGAGCGCAAAGGCGCAGTGGTGTATTTTTTGGTTCGCAAGGGCAGTGAGGGCAAGGTCAAAGCACTGCGCGAGTTTTGGGGTGCCAGCGCGGCGCGCGTGATCCCCGTGAGCGGCGACCTGACCAGCAAAAAACTGGGTGTTTCAGCGGCAGACCTCAAGCTGCTCAAAGGGCAGGTTGACCACTTTTACCACCTGGCCGCCATTTACGACCTGGGCGCCGATGCGGCCAGCCAGATTGAGGTGAATGTGGAAGGCACCCGCAACACCATTGAGCTGGCCATTGCCATTGACGCCGGCCATCTTCACCATGTCAGCTCGATTGCCGCCGCCGGTTTGTACGAAGGCGTGTTCCGTGAAGACATGTTCAGTGAGGCTGAGAACGTCGAACACCCGTATTTCATGACCAAACACGAGAGCGAAAAGATGGTTCGCCAGGAATGCCAAGTGCCGTGGTCCGTTTACCGCCCGGCGATGGTGGTGGGTGACAGCACCACGGGCGAGATGGACAAGATTGACGGACCGTATTACTTCTTCAAGCTGATCCAGCGCATGCGCCAGTTGCTGCCGCCGTGGCTGCCGTCGATTGGGCTCGAAGGTGGGCGCATCAACATCGTGCCGGTTGATTTTGTGGTGGACGCCCTCAACATCATCAGTCATCAAAAAGGCATTGCCAAAAAATGCTACCACCTGGTCGACCCGGTGGGCTACCGCGTGGGGGACGTGCTGGACATTTTCAGCAAAGCCGCGCACGCGCCCAAGATGAACCTGTTCATCAACGCTGCCTTGTTTGGGTTCATCCCGCGCAGCATCACCAAAGGCCTGATGGCGCTGGCCCCGGTGCGCCGCGTGCGCAATGCCATCATGACCGACCTGGGTCTGCCCGAAGAGATGCTGACTTTTGTCAACTACCCCACACGTTTTGATTGCCGCGACACCCTGGCCGCGCTCAAAGGCACCGGGGTGGCCTGCCCCAACCTGAAAGATTACGCCTGGCGCCTGTGGGATTACTGGGAGCGTCACCTGGACCCCGACCTGCACATCGACCGCTCCTTGCGCGGCACGGTAGGCGGCAAAGTGGTGCTGGTCACGGGCGGCTCCTCCGGCATTGGGCTGGCTGCCGCCCACAAATTGGCCGAAGCCGGTGCGACCACTTTGATTTGCGGCCGCGACCAAACCAAACTCAACGAGGCCTGCGCCGAGGCCAAAGCGCGGGGCTACCCATTTGTGCCCTACGCGGTCGATATCGCTGATGCCGAAGCGTGCGAAGCCTTCATACAGCGCGTGAGCACCGAGCATGGCGGCGTGGACTTTTTGATCAACAACGCCGGCCGCTCCATTCGCCGCGCCATTGAATCCAGCTACGACCGTTTTCACGACTACGAGCGCACCATGCAGCTCAACTACTTTGGCAGCTTGCGTGTCACCACCGGTTTTTTACCCGGCATGGTGGCCAAGCACAAGGGCCATGTGGTCAACATCAGCAGCATTGGTGTGCTGACCAACGCGCCGCGTTTCAGTGCCTATGTGGCCAGCAAAGCCGCGCTGGACGCCTGGACGCGTTGCGCCAGCAGCGAGTTTGCCGATCAGGGCGTGAGCTTCACCACCATCAACATGCCCTTGGTGCGCACCCCCATGATTGCGCCCACCGGCCTGTACAACAACGTGCCCACGCTGAGCCCCGAAGAAGCCGCCGACATGATTGCGCAAGCCTGCATCTTCAAGCCGGTGCGCATTGCCACGCGCTTGGGGATTGCCGGTCAAATTTTGCACGCGGCGTTGCCGCGTGTGGCGCAAATTGCCATGAACACCAGTTTCAGGATGTTCTCTGAGTCACCGGCGGCCAAAGGGGCCAAAGCTGGGGACAAACCCGCCAGGCCGCAACTGTCAGCCGAGGCGGTGGCGCTGCAGCAGATGATGCGGGGAATTCATTTTTAGGGTCACTGCGTGTGACAAAAGTTCACTGACCCCGCGCCAGCGCATGCGTTTTTAATTGGAACTTAATCCAAATTAAGCGATCAATAAAAAATACGCAAATTATTAATGGGCCGCTTGGAAAATCAAGGCGCGTCATTTTATTTTTGCCGCTATATCGTCCCGAACTGAATGGGTTTGAAAAACTATGGCACTTGATGAATTTCACTTGGATGTCGCCAAAGTGCCGTGACCGCAAAACCTTGGAGGCGGACGTCGATGAAATGCGTGACAACTTTGCATCAAAATACAAATTCGCATGGTGATGCATCTCACCTGTTAACCGTTCACAAGAAGTTCTTCCGTCATCTGGACATCTGGACATCTGGAGCCGAGGGCAGAGACTACTATTATTGTGGAAAGACTTTCCAGCAAGCGCTTATTAATGACTGAGCCCGGATGCCTACCTGATGCCTACCTGATGCCTACCTGATGCCCATCGGAGGTTTTTTGCGAAAATCGAGTTTGGACGCGTTGCCTCAGCTTTGGCGCATTTTGCCAGGCGGTATGAGTTTTGTCGGACCCCGCCCTGCGTTATTTAATCAACCGGAGTTGATTGAGCTGCGTACAAAGCTGGCGTGCATGAATTAGTGCCAGGACTTAGTGGCTGGACGCAGATCAATGGACGTGATGCGTTGCCCATACCTGTGAAGGTAGCCCCCGGACATTGAGTATTTGCACCGAAAGCCTTTGTTATTTGGTCTTTAAATCATTTTTAACGGTTTTTAAGGTATTAAAAAGAGATAATATGACCTATTAAAAGAATCGTTCGGAATGCGCCAGCAGGGATTTTTTACTTTAACATTTTTACCAAGACAGCAATGAGCAACTTAATCGATATTCAAAACCAAATCGCCATTCTGCAAAAGCAGGCTGAAGAGATCAAGGCCGAGCAGTTCAGCCAGACCGTGCAGGAAATCAAGGAAAAAATGGCCGCCTTTGGCATCACGGTAGCCGATCTGGAAGAAGGCAGGGGCCGCGCGCGCAAATCCAGCCCCACCAAATCAGCCAACCCCGCACCCGCCAAATTCCGTGGCCCCAACGGTGAAACCTGGAGCGGCCGCGGCTTGATGCCCCGTTGGCTAGCCGCTTTGGTGGCTGGCGGCGAGCCCAAGGAAGCGTTCGGTATCAACGCCTGATCCAGGTTTCAGGCGGGTGATAATTTGGCCCCTTGGGGGCCATTTTTCGTTGCACTGGTCAAGTCATGCGGCACAATTTGCCGCTATTGTCTTGTCTTTCACACCCAACCCCGAGCCCAACATGACCGACGTTTCACACATTTCACCGCGCGACAAGGCCGAGATTCTGGCCCAGGCGCTGCCCTACATCCGCAAGTTCCACGGCAAAACCATGGTCATCAAATACGGTGGCAACGCCATGACCGACCCCGCCTTGCAGGCCGACTTTGCCGAAGACGTGGTGCTGTTGAAGTTGGTGGGCATCAACCCGGTGGTGGTGCATGGCGGCGGCCCGCAGATCGAAGCTGCGCTCAAACGCCTGGGTAAAAAAGGCGAATTTGTCCAGGGCATGCGCGTCACCGATGCCGAAACCATGGAAATTGTGGAATGGGTGCTGGCCGGCGAGGTGCAGCAAGACATCGTTGGCCTGATCAACCAGGCCGGTGGCAAGGCGGTGGGCCTGACCGGGCGTGATGGCGGCATGATCCGGGCGCAAAAACTTAAATTGTTGGACACGCAAAACCCCAGCATCGAACACGATGTGGGCCAGGTCGGTGACATCGTCAGCATCGACCCCAGCGTGGTCAAAGCGTTGCAGGACGACGCCTTCATCCCGGTCATCAGCCCGATTGGTTTTGGCGAAGCCAACGAAAGCTACAACATCAACGCCGACGTGGTGGCGGCCAAGCTGGCCACGGTGCTGAAGGCGGAAAAACTCATGATGCTCACCAACATCAGCGGTGTGCTTGACAAAGAAGGCAAGCTCCTCACCGACCTGTCCGCCCGGCGCATTGACGAGCTGTTTGCGGATGGCACCATCAGCGGCGGCATGTTGCCCAAAATTGCCGGCGCGCTGGATGCCGCCAAAAGCGGCGTCAACGCCGTGCACATCATTGACGGGCGCGTGCCGCACGTGCTGTTGCTTGAAATATTGACCGATCAGGCCTATGGCACGATGATTCGCTCGCATTGATTTGCTATATTAAATATAGCTGCTTACGCAGTATGGACAAGGGCTACAGGCCTATTTCTTATATATTTCACAGTTGAAGGCCGGTGTGCCTGGCCATGCTGGGGTGAATGTTTGTGACTTTTTTTACTAGGTGTTAACCCGTAAAAACCCTAGAAAACGCACCCTAGAACCTCTGTCGGGGCCATAACGGGCGTGGAAATGTTGCAAAATAGAACGATCGTTCTTTTATGCCTTATGACCATGCCTTCTTCTACCACCAAGACCAGCAGCCACGCCAGCCGCAGCAGCGGTGAGCGTGCGCTGCAAAAAGGCCAGCAAACCAAGCAACTCATTGTCGAGGCCGCTCTGGGGCTGGCCGAGCAAATTGGGCTGGAGGGCCTGAGCATTGGCGCGCTGGCCGAAATCACCCGCATGAGCAAGTCGGGCGTGTTTGCCCACTTTGGCTCGCGTGAAGAGTTGCAGATCTCCGTCATTCGCGAGTATTACAGGCGCTTTTCTGACGAGGTTTTTTTTCCGGCGATGAACGCGCCGCGTGGCCTGCCCCGGGTGCGCGCCCTGTTCGCCAACTGGATGACGCGGGTGGCGGTTGAAATTCAGTCAGGCTGTATCTTCATCAGCGGCGCCGTCGAATTTGACGACCGCGATGGCCCGGTGCGCGACGCACTGGCCACGTCGGTGCAGACCTGGCTGGGCGCCATGCACCGCGCCGTGGTGCAAGCCAAACAAGAAGGCCATTTGGTGAGTGATGCCGACGAGGCGCAAATGGCGTTTGAGATTCATGGCCTGATTCTGGCGCTGCACTACGAAGCCCGTTTTCTGAAAAACCCCGGTGCCATTGCGCGTGCCCACACCGGGTTCGAAAACATTTTGTTGCGCTATGGCAAATCCGTGGTGCCCGCGACAAGTCAACCCCCAAGTTCCCAACCCACCCCTGCGGGTGTGGTGAACCACCACCGCCCCGCCTGATTTACACCCTATTCAAGGAGATTCCCCATGGCCACCTACACCCCCCCGCTGCGCGACATGCAGTTTGTGATGCACGAGTTGCTCAATGTCACCGCCGATCTGCAGGCCATGCCGATGCATGCCGAGATGGACGCCGACACCATCAACGCCGTGCTGGAAGAAGGCGGCAAATTTGCCGCTGACGTGCTGCTGCCGCTGAACATCAGTGGCGACACCGAAGGCTGCCAGCTTGACATCCACACCCACGCCGTGACCACCCCCACTGGATACAAGCAAGCCTACAAACAATACGTTGAAGCCGGCTGGGCGGCGCTGGCCTGCGACCCCGAATTTGGTGGCCAGGGCTTGCCGCTGGTGGTGAACCAGTGCTTTTACGAGATGATGAACTCGGCCAACCAGGCCTGGACCATGTACCCCGGCCTGACCCACGGCGCCTACGCCGCGCTGCACACCCACGGCACGCCCGAGCAAAAAGCCACCTACCTGCACAAGATGACCAGCGGTGAATGGACCGGCACCATGTGCCTGACCGAGCCCCATTGCGGCACCGACCTGGGCCTGATGCGCACCAAGGCCGAACCCCAAGGGGATGGCACGTACAAGATCACCGGCAACAAGATATTCATCAGCGCCGGTGAGCACGACCTGGCCGACAACATCATCCACCTGGTGCTGGCCCGCCTGCCTGACGCGCCCCCCGGCATCAAGGGAGTGAGCCTGTTCATCGTGCCCAAATTTTTGGTGAACGCCGACGGCTCGGTGGGCGCGCGCAATGGCATTTACTGCGGCGGCCTGGAGCACAAGATGGGCATCAAGTCCAACGCCACCGCGCAAATTGTGCTCGACGCGGCCGTAGGCACCCTGGTGGGCCAGCCCAACAAAGGCATGCAGGGCATGTTTGTGATGATGAACGCGGCCCGCCTGGGCGTGGGCAACCAGTCGCTTGGCCTGACCGAGGTGGCGTTCCAGAATGCGCTGGCCTATGCCAAAGACCGCATCCAGATGCGCGCACTCACCGGTCCCAAGGCCAAAGACCAGCCTGCCGACCCCATCATCGTGCACCCCGATGTGCGCAAAATGCTGCTCACCGCCAAGGCCTACGCCGAAGGTGGCCGCGCCTTGTTGTGTTTTAGCGCCATGCTGCTGGAAAAAGAGCATCACCACCCCGATGAGGCGGTGCGCAAGGAGTCGGGCGAACTGTTGGCGCTGTTGACCCCGATTTGCAAAGCCTTCCTGACCGACAACGGCCACATCTCCACCAATGCCTGCATGCAGGTGTTTGGCGGCCACGGCTTCATCAAGGAATGGGGCATGGAACAGTTTGTGCGCGACAACCGCATCAACATGATTTACGAGGGCACCAACACCATCCAGAGTCTGGACTTGCTGGGCCGCAAAGTGCTGGGCAACAACGGCGCCACGCTCAAGAAGTTTGGCAAGCTGGTGGGCGCGCTGGTGGCTGAAGAAGGCGTCAACGAAAAAATGGCCGAATTCATCACCCCGATTGCCATTCTGGGCGACCAGATGACCAAATTCACCACCGAACTTGGTTTCAAGGGCTTCCAGAACCCCGACGAGGTGGGCGCCGCCGCCGTGGACTACTTGCGTGTGGCGGGCCACCTGGTATTTGGCTACTTCTGGGCGCGCATGGCGCAAGTGGCGCTGCGCCAGATCGCGGCAGGCAACCCTGATCCGTTTTATCTGGCCAAGCTGCAAACCGCGCGTTTCTATTTTGGCAAGCTGTTCCCCGAGACCGCCACCGCCATGCGCACGGCGCGCGCTGGCGCCAAGGTGTTGATGGACACCGATGCGGCGCTGGCCTAACGGCTTTGTAACTTTTATAAGGTTTTAGGCCTCTAGCCCATATGGAACGTGCGTAAGCAGCTATTTTAAATATAGCGTTTTTGATGGGTTGAATTTTCAAACAAGCAACAGGAGACAAGATGAACCTCGCACTCAAAACCCTTCGCGCCTGCGCCGCCGTGTTGGCCACGCTGACATGGGGAGTCGCGCAAGCCCAGATGACCCCGGTGGGCAACTGGCACAGCATGGACGAAAAAACCGGCGAACTCAAAAGCCTGATCGTCATCACCGACACCGGGGGCGTGCTCAACGGCCACATTGACAAGCTGCTGCGCAAAGATGCTGACCAGAAAGCGGTCTGCAAAGAGTGCCGCGACGAGCGCAAAGACAAACCCATGCTGGGTCTGGAAATCATGCGCGGCGTCAAACAAGTTGAGGGCAAAGAGGTGTGGGAAAGCGGCAAAATTCTTGACCCCGAAAACGGCAAGGAATACACCCTGCGCCTGACCCCGGTCGACGCTGGCAAAAAGCTTGAGGTGCGCGGCTCGATTGCATTCTTTGGCCGCACCCAAACCTGGGTGCGCGTGCCGTAACTGACGCGTGTTCTGCCTTCATTTGTGCGCAACAAGGCCCCCCTTGTGACATTTGCAATGCACCTGCGTTCCTGCGGGGGCCAATTCACCCCTGTTGTTTCACGTTAACTGATCAGAAAGACAAACATGTCCCGTTTTAATGTCAAAAAAGTCGCCGTGCTCGGCGCTGGTGTCATGGGTGCGCAAATTGCCGCGCACCTGGTCAATTGCAAAGTGCCGGTCATTTTGTTTGACCTGCCTGCCAAGGAAGGCCCCAAAAACGGCATCGTTACCCGCGCCATTGACAGCCTCAAAAAGCTCAAGCCCTCGCCACTGGGCGTGGTTGAAGACGCCGCACTGATCCAGGCCGCCAATTACGAAGAGCATCTGGAACTGCTCAAAGATTGCGACCTGGTCATTGAAGCCATTGCCGAGCGCATGGACTGGAAGCTTGACCTGTACAAAAAGATCGCGCCCTTTTTGGCACCACACGCCATCGTGGCCTCCAACACCTCGGGCCTGTCGATCACCAAACTCAGTGAAGTGCTGGCCGAGGAAATCAAACCGCGTTTTTGCGGCATCCACTTCTTCAACCCGCCGCGCTACATGCTGCTGGTGGAGCTGATCAACACGCCCACCACCCAGCCGCAAATCCTCGACGACCTCGAAGCCTTTGTCACCAGCAACCTGGGCAAAGGTGTGGTGCGCGCCAAAGACACGCCTAACTTCATCGCCAACCGGGTCGGCATTGCCGGCATGTTGTCGACCCTCAAAGAGGTGGAAAACTTTGGCCTGAGCTTTGATGTGGTGGATGATTTGACTGGCAAAAAGCTCGGCCGCGCCAGCTCCGGCACCTTCCGCACCGCCGACGTGGTGGGCTTGGACACCATGGCCCACGTCATCAAGACCCTGCAAGACACCCTGAGCGGTGACGCCGGGGCCGGTGCGGGCAAGTTTGACCCGTTCTACGGCAGTTTTGCCACCCCCGAGGTGCTCAAAACCCTGCTGGACATGGGCCACCTGGGGCAAAAAACCAAAGCCGGTTTCTTCAAGAAGGTCGGGCGCGACATCATGCGTTTTGACTTGGCCTCCAAAACCTATGTGCCCGGCGGTGAAAAGGCCGACGAGGTCTACACCCGCATGCTGAAAAAGCCCGCCGCTGAACGCCTGCAACTGCTGCGCAACGCAGAAGGCGCGCAGGGCCAGTTCCTGTGGGCAATTTTGCGCAACGCCTTCCATTACGCCGCCGTGCACCTGGGCACCATTGCCGACAACGCCCGCGATGTCGACTTGTGCATGCGCTGGGGTTTTGGCATGAAGCAGGGCCCATTCGAGTTGTGGCAAGAAGCCGGTTGGCTCACTGTGGCCCAGATGGTCAAGGAAGACATTGACGCAGGCAAAGCCCTGTGCAACGCGCCGCTGCCGGACTGGGTCTTTAACGGCCCGGTGGCCGACGCCGGTGGTGTCCACACGCCGCAAGGCTCCTGGAACCCAAGCACCGGCCAGTTTGTGCCGGTGCGCAGCCTGCCGGTGTATGC
>JBBQSS010000078.1:0-11639 GCA_038213665.1 Burkholderiales bacterium
CGCTACATCGCCACCGTCGAAACGGCTAAACACCGGGCCTTCCAGTTTTTGGATGCCAGCGTTTTGCCAGACAACAGGCTGATCGCTATTGCGTTGAGCGATGCGCTGTATTTGGGCTTTCTATCCAGCGCCACACATAACGCATGGGCGGTTGTGACAGGTGGCACGCTTGAAGATCGTCCTGTTTATGCGAAGACAACATGTTTCGAGCGATTCCCGTTCCCAGCCGACGACACCGGCCTGACGCCTCAATTGGCTGAACGTATCCGCCAGCTGGCCGAACACATTGACACCCACCGCAAGGCCCGGCAAGCCGCGCACGCCAGCGTCACCATCACCGGCATGTACAACGTGTTGGAGAAGCTGCGCAACAACGCGCCCCTGAGCGCCGCAGAAAAAACCCTGAACGAACACGGCCTGGTCGGTGTGCTCAAGAGCCTGCACGACGAGCTCGACGCCGCCGTGCTGGCCGCTTACGGCTGGGCCGATCTGAGCTTGCCGGCCGACACCGATGCGCTGCTGCTGCGCCTGGTGGCGCTCAACACCCAGCGCGCCAACGAAGAAGCGGCGGGTTTGGTGCGCTGGTTGCGCCCTGACTTTCAGCGCCGTGCCGGGCAGGGCGAGCAGACCGCCTTTGACTCCGGCACCGAAGTCGAAGCAGAAACCGAGGTGGGTGCTGGCGCTGATGCAGATACCGAGAAAACTCCCACGGCCACACCCGCCATCGCGCAAAAACCGTGGCCCACCGGCTTGGCCGAGCAAATCAAGGCAGTGGCCCAGGTGCTGGCCGATGCGGGTGTCGGCCTGGACCTCGATAGCCTGGCCGCCCGCTTCAACGGCCGAGGCCGCTGGCGCGACCGTCTGCCCACCATTTTGGACACCCTGGAGGCGTTGGGTCGGGCACGCAGCCAGGGCGGCCAGCGCTGGGTCAATGCCGGAGGTTGAAACTGCTTTTATTTTGATAGCTGCCAGCGCTTTATTTACAAGGGCTAGAGCCTGATTTTATTAGGATAACTTACTGTGAATCGCACCCGAGCGGCACAGGCCCTGAGCCTCCTGCGCAACGCCCTCAGGGCATGCCGGGAGGAATTGTTGGCAGTCTGCTGCGCGCGACCCGTCTAAGGATATCCGTGAGACCCAGGGCGGCAATCGTCAGCCCCAGCACCAGTGCAATCCAGAAGCCTTCTGCGGCCATGGGTTGCGCTGGTGCCCACGGTAACCAGTTGGGGGCCAGGCCCAGCACATAGCCCAAGGGCAAAGAAAATATCCAAAAGGCCGTCAAGTGAATCACCATCGGTGCGCGGGTCACTTTGTAGCCGCGAATGGCGCAGCTGGTGACCACCTGGGAGGCGTCTGAAATTTGAAACAGCGCCGCCACGATCAACAATTGGGCCGTTAAGGCAATCACCGCCATGTCGCTGGTGTAGGCGCTGGCAATCTGCCAGCTCAACAGTGCAATCAAGGTGGCAGACACCACCCCAAACCCCAGACTTACCGCCACCCCCACCCAGGCTTGGTAGCGCGCCAGCACCGGGTCACCGGCGCCCAAAGACTGCCCCACGCGGGTTAGCAAGGCCAGCCCCAGGCTGAGCGGCACCATGAACACCAGCGACGTGAAATTGAGTGCAATCTGGTGTGCCGCCATTTGCGTGCTGCCAAACTTGGCGATCAGCAGGGCAATCAGGCTGAAGGCGCTGGTTTCTGCAAAATAGGTGATGCCAATCGGCAAGCCCAGTTTCAGCAGGGTCTTGATTTGCGGCCAGTGCGGCGGCTCAAAGTGGCCAAACGGCCAGCTGGCACGGTAGGCGCTTGAGTGGCACATCCACCATAGCAGTGCCACCAGATTGAAGCCCACGGTGATCAACGTGGCCCAGGCACAACCCAGGCCGCCGAGCCGGGGAAACCCCAGGTTGCCAAACACCAGCAGCCAGTTGACCACGATGTTGAGCAGCAAGGACAGCAGCGCGATCACCATCAGCGGTTTGGTCTGGTTGATGCTGGTGCTGTAGCCGTACAACACGCGGTAGCAGGCAAACAAAGGCATGGCCAGGCTGGTGACTTGCACAAAACTCACCGCAAGATCATGCACATAAGGCTCAAGCTGCATCTGGTCGAACAACAGCGCGGCCAGATTGGACGCCACCGTGGCCAGCAGGCCAACGCCGAGCGCCTTCCAAAGCGCTTGTCGCACCACGTGCGGTATTTTGGCCAGGTCACCGGCGCCAACCTGTTGCGCCACCACCGGGTTGACGGACATCATCACGCCCATGATGCTGATGACCAGCATGTTCCAGATCGACACCCCCAGCGATACCCCGGCCAGGTCTTGCGCCGAGGCATGTCCGGCCATGGCGACTTCCACCACCGCCATGCCCACGTAGGCCAGTTGCCCAATCAAAATGGGCCAGGCCAGATGCCACAGGCCGCGCAACTCGGTTTTAATACGGTGGCGTGAGGCGGGGTGGTGGTAAAGGTGCTTGAGTGGGGATATCAAAAGAGATAGCGGTCTGCGCTTGTTGGACGTGGTCTGGAGCCTGAATTTTAGGGTAAATGCGTTTCAAGTATCGTCGAACCCAGCTTGATCGGCGGCACCAGCTTGTCAGCTTTTGTACCTGGATGTCGATGTCTGCAGATCATGGACTGACGCCATCTCGGCAGGGCATCACCCAATCAACTTCAAGCCCGGCGGCAGTGATTCACCCAGCATGCGGCGTTCGGTGGCAACGTCGAGCGCTACTCGCTGGCGCACCATGTCGGCCCAGACGGTCGGGGCGTTGAGGGTTGTCAACCGTGTGGCAATTTGCTCTCGCAACGCTGGATCAAGGTCGCGTGCCCGGTCATCGGTGACGCGGGCCAGGTGGGTGGCGGCAAAGGCGGCGGGCTCCAGCTTTTTCCAGTCCAGCAGCAGCAATGCGTTCAGCCAGCCGTTGGCAACTTCGATGGGAACCACGTCGTGTGGGCTGCCGTAAAACGGCTGGCGTGCGCCGATGCGCCCCAACGCCCAAAGGTGCAAGGCGTCGCTGCCCGCGCTGGCGTTGGCGCGGGGTTTGGCCAGGGACTTATGCAGGCGCTTGAGCAACCAGTCGCCAATCTCGGTTTTGTAATCTGCCGGGATGCGCTCCAGTGCGGCACCCAGGCGCAGCATGTCGTCGTCGCTGCCTTTGACGGGCGGTGTGGTGTCTGGCGTTACGCCGTGTTCATTGCGCTGCAGGTTGTAGGCAAAGGCATTGAGCAATTCAAGTTGCTCGGGTGCTGCCAGGCCACCAGCCACGCGCCGCCACAGCGTCCACCACTCAGCGCACACCTGTTTGTCGCTGGCGTTCTGCACGCCGCTGGGGTATTGCGCCCATAGCTGCGCCACGCGCCAGTCGTCCAGCGCGTCGCCCAAGCCGGGGCGCAGGCAGTAGCCGGCCAGGTTGAGCCACACGCGCTCGTGTTCCACAGAGCGGCGCCGGGCGCGTTGACGGGCCCACAGGGCATCAAACAATTGGCGCAACTCAGGCGTGGCCCATTGGTCGCGCGCACCCAGGGTTTGTTCCAGTTGAGCGCGCAGTTGCTTGACTTCCTTGGCGGCCAACGGTTTGGTACCGGGGCCGAAGATGCGGTCAATGTGTTGAATGGCTTGTGCCAGGCGTGCCGCTACCAGGGGGTTGGGTTGGCCTGCACTTGCAGCGGTGTCGGCGTGGCGCAAATCAAACTCCAGTCGCCAGCGCTGCCGGGCATCACTCAGGCTGACGCAGTGCATCTCCAGCGTGCCGACCTCGGTCAGGGCGACGACCAGTTGCACCGGAATATTTTTTATATCAAATTGGCCTGTAGCCCCCGTGGATGTTGCGTGAGTAGCTTCTATAACCATAGCAATTGGCGGCAGAGGCTCAAACTGCCCATGCGCCAGCGTGACCAGATCACCAGCCTCTGGCTGCGCTTTGTCAGCCAAATCCGCCGTGGATGTGACCAGATGAAAACGCACGGGCTGCCCCAGCCGCAAGGAGAAGGTGCGGCCAGTTAAGCGCACCTCCTGCCCGGGTTCGGTGCCGCGGGGCAGCAGGCACATGCCGCGCGGTGCCCGGCCCGGGCCGCTGGCGTCTTCGAGTACCAGAAAATAGCTGCGTGCCGAGCCGCCACCAATTACGGGTGCCAGCCCTTGCTGCGCCAGCGCATAAGCCACGGCGCCGCGCGCCACTGCCACGTCAGGGTTGTCGTTGTGCAACAGCTGCAACGGTGCACCAAGCCAGTCGGCCAGTGTCTGTTGCAAGCGTTTTGCCAGTTGCCCAGCTCGAAACACGCCGCCGTTGAGCAACAAGGTGTCGGGTCGGGCATGTGCGTGTTGGCGCAAAAAATCGGCCAGGTGGCGGGTGATGGCGGCATCGCGGGCATAGGGCAGGCCAAACGCCACCAGACCGCCCCGGGTTTGGGTGGTTTGCGCGCTGGCTTGTACTTGCGGAAAAAAACCGTCCACGACCAGTTGTGCTACGTCTTGCTGTGTGAGCGTGGCCGAGCGGCTGCCACCAATCAGGCGTGCGCCGCCGCCAAGCAGGGTGACTTGAACCTGCGTCGGCGCATCAGCGGCCAGCAACTGCTCTTTGGCTTGGCGGCAGCGCTCGACCAGTTGCGCCAATTGACTGGCTGACAGGCGGGCGGCGGGTGTACTGGGTGCGGCAGACGAAGCAAACGAAGCAGCGCAGGCAGATGTGCTGGGCGTGCTGGCCAGGCGGGATTCCACCAGATGCGCCAGCGCCAGGTCCATGTTGTCGCCGCCCAGCATCAGGTGCTGGCCCACGCCGATGCGGGTCAGTTGCGGCAACTCGTCTTGCCACGCCACTTCAAACAGGCTGAAGTCGGTGGTACCGCCGCCCACGTCGCACACCAGCACCAGGCGGGAATGCGCCAACTCTTCTGTCAGGCGGCTACGGTGGCGCCAGAGCCAGTCATAAAACACCGCTTGCGGTTCTTCTAGCAGGCGTAACTGTGGCAGCCCGGCCTGGCGCGCAGCGCTCAGGGTGAGGGCGCGCGCAGCTTCGTCAAAAGACGCGGGCACGGTCAGCACCAGGTCTTGCTGTGCCAGCGGATGTTGCGGGTGTTGTGCGTTCCAGGCATCGCGCACATACGCCAGGTAGCTGGCGCTGGCCTCCACTGGCGAGACCTTGGGCACCTCGGCCGGTGCGCCCCACGGCAAGATGGGTGCCAGGCGGTCCACGGCGGGGTGCGACAACCAGCTTTTGGCGCTGGTCACCAACCGGCCCGGCACCTGAGCGCCCAAGCTGCGTGCCCACTGCCCGATCACCATTGGCGCGGGTGTGCGCCCATCTGTGCTCTCACTTGTTGCCCATGGCAACTGCAACGCGCCGCTGGCGATTTCATCAGCCCCGGCGTGGTAACGCACCGAAGGCAAAAGCGGCAATGCGGCCAACTGGCCGGGGCCGACCAGTTGTTCGATCTGCAGCAGCTCAATGGCGGGCTGACCGGCGGCCTTGCTCCGCGATTTGGCAGGACTCAGTCTGGCAAAGGCAACCACCGTGTGGGTGGTGCCCAGGTCAATACCGACGATGTACTGGTGCATCCGGTGTGGTGTCAGCGGCTGGCGCGCACGTCAAACTCTACTTTCCAGCGCTCGCCGCCTTGGGTAGCGACGGCGGTGAGTTCCAGCGTGCCGGTGTCGGTGGCGGTGGCGCGCAGCGTGATTTGCACCACTTCGCCGACCTGGCGGCCTTCGGTGGGCAGCGTAGCCTGGATGTCGCCCAAGGCCTGCAACTCATCGGGCTGCCAGAAGTCAAGCAAGGTGCCAAGCGTGTCCTGACGGCGCACCGACGAGCCATAAAAGCGCAACACCACCGGCTCGCCCACCACCAGACCAAACTCGCGGGTTTGCAAGTCGGCTTCGGTGCCTTCTTCCATGCCAAAGGGCGCCACGCACAGTGCTTGCATGGGCGGCTCCATGCCGGGAATGGCAGGCATGGAGGATTCCACCCCCACGTAATAGGCGCGCGCTGTGCCGCCGCGAATGCGCACGCCCTGGCCGCGGCGCACGTAGCCGTAGTAAGCGGCGCCGCGCGCCACGGCCAAGTCCATGTCGGCCCCGGCCAGCATGCGGGCTGCTTGAGCGCTTTCCCCGGTCAGCCAAGCGTTGAGCGTGCCCAGGGTGCGCTCGATCAGCACCTCGGACTTGAACACGCCCCCGTTGAACAGCACCGCCGTGGGATGCAAAAAACTGGCATCGGCATGGGTCTTGCCTTCAAAATCAGCCAACTCTGCAGTGGCACCGGCCTGACGGCCCAGCAGGGCGGCCAGGTGGCGTGTCACGCCTGCATCCTGCGCATAGGGCAGACCAAGTTGCGTCAGACCACTGCGGGTGCGGCTGGCGGGGCGGGCTGCGGCGTCCACGGCGGGGAAGAAGCCTTCCAGGATGGTGGCGCGCACCTCGTCTTGCGTGAGTTCGGTGCGAATGGCGCCACCGATCAGTTTGGACCCTCGGCTAGGCACCACGATGGCTTGGTTGGCCAGCGTGGCGTCGCTCAGCAGATTTTCTTTGGCCACGCGACAGGCATAGGTGAGGGCGCGCATTTGCCAGGGGTCAAGCGTCTTGCCCTCGGCGGCCAGCTTGCGCGCCACCACGTGGGCCAGGGTCAGGTCCATGTTGTCGCCACCGAGCAGAATGTGGTCGCCCACGGCCACGCGGTGCAGCTCCAACTGGCCTTCGCGTTCCAGCACGGCGATCAGCGAAAAGTCGCTGGTGCCGCCGCCTACATCCACCACCAGAATGATGTCGCCCGGCTTGACATCTTTGCGCCAGCGCCCCGCGCTGCCCTGAATCCAGTTGTACAGCGCGGCCTGCGGTTCTTCCAGCAGGGTGAGGTTCATGTAGCCGGCGGCGCGGGCGGCTTCGGCCGTGAGTTCACGCGCGGCGGGGTCAAAGGATGCGGGAATGGTGACGGTCACATCCTGCTGGTCAAACGGGGCTTCTGGGTGGGCTTGGTCCCAGGCCTGGCGCAGGTGGCTCAGGTAGCGGGTGGAGGCTTCCAGCGGCGAGACCCGCGCTACTTCGGGCGGCGCATCAAAGGGCAGGATGGCTGCGCGCCGGTCTACGCCCGGGTGGCAGAGCCAGCTTTTGGCGCTTGACACCAGCCGAATGGGCGTTTGCGCGCCTCTGGCTCGGGCGAACTCACCCACGGCAAAGTCTTGCGTGTCGGACCAGGGCAGGGTCAGGTCGCCTGCGGCCAGTTCGTCAGCGTGTGGCAGGTACAAAAAGGAGGGCAACAAGGCCTGGTTGTCAACACTGCCTGGGCCGCTGAGTTGGGGAATGTCGAGCACGCCATAACTTGTGTTTTCACCGTCGCTGGCGCTGATGTCCACATAGGCCAGTGCGCAGTGGGTGGTGCCCAGGTCGATGCCGATGGCAAAACGTGGCGCGCTCACAACTCCACCTCAGCTTGTGCCAACACGCGCACGTCATGGCTTTCGGCCAGCTTGGGCAAGCGTGTCTCGGTGACGCGCCAGCCGCGGTGGCACAGGCTGCCGGTGAACGGCGCCTGGCCGACCACGTTGCCGGTCAGGCGCACGGCGCGCGCGTCAAATCCGGCGGGCAGTGTCAGGTGGCTGCCCTCGGCCTCGGCGCGTACCGGGGTAATGGTGAAGTGTTCGCGCAGCACCTTGCTGCAACCCTCATGCAGCACGCGGGCCACGCCGCCAACGTCTGCATCGCTGTACTGGCTCAGGTCTTCTTGGGTGAAGTCGATCAGGCGCGCGTCGCGCTGCAGCAGGCCCAACAATTGCAGCGCGGCGTCGGGCGTGGCTTCTTTCATGGGCGGGGGCGCAGCCGGGGCAGCGGCAACCGGTGCGGGCTTTGCCGTTGCAGTCGGCATCACCGCGGGTGCAGCAGCTGCAGGCTGGCGCAGGGCGATCACGCGGGCCGCAAACACCGGGTTGCCCAGCACGCTGAAAAATGCGCCAAAGGCGACCGGCAGACGTTGAAAAAATGAGGGCAAGGCCTCTGGGGTTGAAGTAGTCATGTGAAGGTTCCTGAGAGGTTGCGTGGGTCTGTTCCTTGAGTGGAACTACCGTCACCCGGCGAGTGCCGCAGTGTGATGGCGTTGATTTTAAAGACGGATGTTTCTCTGGCGGTCATTGACCCAAGAGGAATCAGGGCAGGTCATTGATTTAATCCTGTTCCTGACCTCAACTTCTCGGGCCGCCCGGTGCAGACCCCGCATCCTGGGTGAGGTGGCTGGGGGCACAGCCGCCCATGGCTACCTGTAATGTCGGTGTCTGCCTCCCTGTGAGCAGATCACTTGGCGGACAAGCCTTGGTAGAGCATGTACGCAGCCAGCAGGTACAAAATGCTGGCGAATACTCTTTTGAGCAGTTTGATGGGTAACTTATGCGCGGCCGCAGCGCCAAGCGGTGCTGTCAAAACGCTGCAACTTGCAATCACGGCAAGCGCGGGCAACCAAATGTAGCCCAGCGAGTAGGGCGGTAAATCCGGCAAATGGCTGCCGCTCACCACGTAGCCGACCGCATTGGCCAAAGCAATCGGGAAGCCCAAGGCCGCAGAGGTTGCCACCGCATTGTGAATTGCGACATTGCACCAAGTCATGAAGGGCACGCTGATAAAACCGCCCCCGGCGCCGACCAGGCCCGACAAGAACCCAATGACGCCGCCTACACCCAACAGGCCGACCTGACCCGGAATTTGTCGGTTGGCTGCAGGTTTTTTGTCCAGAAACATCTGCGTTGCCGAAAAGCCCACAAAAAGGGCAAAAAACAGCGCCAAGGACGAACCTTTGAGCACTGCAAACACCCCCATGCTGGCAATGGCAGCGCCAAGCACAATGCCTGGCGCCAGGCGTTTGACCAGATCCCAACGCACCGCACCGCGCTTGTGGTGTGCGCGCACGCTGGACAGGGAGGTGAATACGATGGTCGCCATGGATGTGGCAATGGCCATTTTTACGGCCAGCTCAGTACCCACCTCACGCCCGGACAAAATGGCCGTGATAAATGGCACCATGACCATGCCTCCGCCAATGCCAAGCAAGCCCGCTAAAAAACCGCTGCAAAGACCGAGCAGTGCCAGCTCAAGCAGCAAGGTGATTTCAAAATGCATGGGGGAAGAGACGTAGAAGGTGTCTGCCGCACCACCGAACCGTCATCCTGAACCGGGGTTCAGGTGGGCGAGGTCAGTGGATGTTTTGGGTTCATCTAACGCGAGATGATCACGCCAACATCACGATGTTCCAAGCCCGGGCTCTATGAGCATTGGTTCAAGGAAATATAAAGCCCGGCGAGTGCAACAGACGAATGAATTGTAGGCGCGCCAGTTCAAATTGACCATGTTTAGGTCATTGGTCGCTAAAAAAATATGTTTGGGAGCTGCACGCCGGCACCGTGGTGTCAGCGTGCAATCTGCACGTAAATTTCATTGGTTTTGACCATGCCAAGTTCCATGCGGGCCTTTTCCTCAACCATTTCCAGCCCTTCCTTGAGGTCCCGTACCTCGGCGGCCAGTTGGTTGTTGGCCAACTGCGCCCGGTCGTTGTGCTGAATTTGCTCGGAAAGCTGCGCGCGCAACTGTGCCACGCTGGACAGGCTGCCCCGACCGAACCACAACTGCCCGTGAAGAATCACCAGCAACGCAATCAAGATCATCGGAACAGCACGTTGACCCATAAAACCCGGTTAGCGCAAGTTGTAGAAAGCAGCGCGGCCAGGGTAAGTGGCGATCTCGCCCAAGTCTTCTTCAATGCGCAGCAACTGGTTGTATTTGGCCATGCGGTCAGAGCGGCTCAAAGAACCGGTCTTGATCTGACCCGCATTCATACCCACGGCGATGTCAGCAATGGTGGAGTCTTCGGTTTCACCCGAGCGGTGGCTGATGACAGCGGTGTAACCCGCCCGCTTGGCCATCTCAATAGCTGCAAAGGTTTCCGTCAAAGTGCCAATTTGGTTGATCTTGATCAGGATCGAATTGGCAATGCCTTTGTCGATGCCTTCTTTAAAGATTTTTGTGTTGGTGACAAACAGGTCATCGCCAACGATTTGCACGTTTTTGCCCAGACGATCGGTCAAGATTTTCCAGCCGTCCCAGTCGTTTTCGGCCATGCCGTCTTCGATGCTGATGATCGGGTATTTGTCCACCCAGGTCGCGAGCATGTCCGTCCATTGCTGTGCATCGAGCACCAGCCCCTCGCCCTTCAGGTGGTATTTGCCGTCTTTGTAAAACTCGCTGGCAGCGCAGTCCAGGCCAATGGCAATGTGCTCACCGGCAATGAAGCCGGCTTTGTCAACGGCTTGCAAGATCAATTGGATGGCGGCTTCATGGTTTTCTACGCTGGGGGTAAATCCACCCTCATCACCGACGGCCGTGCTCATGCCTTTGTCGTCGATGATTTTCTTCAGGGCGTGGAACACTTCAGCACCGTAGCGCAAGGCCTCACGGAAACTGGGTGCGCCCACGGGGATGATCATGAATTCCTGCAAATCGAGGCTGTTGTTGGCATGTGCGCCGCCATTGATGACGTTCATCATGGGCACCGGCAGCTGCATGCCGCCCATGCCGCCAAAGTAGCGGTACAGCGGCAAGCCTGACTCTTCAGCTGCGGCACGTGCCACAGCCATGGACACGGCCAGCATGGCGTTGGCACCGAGGCGACTCTTGTTTTCTGTGCCGTCAAGGTCAATCAGCGTTTTGTCCAAAAAAGCTTGCTCGGAGGCATCCAGGCCCAGCACGGCTTCCGAAATTTCGGTGTTGATGTGTTCCACCGCCTTGAGCACGCCTTTGCCGAGGTAGCGGGTTTTGTCGCCATCACGCAGCTCCATGGCCTCGCGACTGCCGGTGGATGCGCCAGACGGCACGGCGGCGCGCCCCATGGTGCCGGATTCCAGTAACACATCACACTCTACAGTGGGGTTGCCACGCGAGTCCAAAATTTCACGTCCTACGATGTCTACGATTGCACTCATGGGTTTCTTTCAGTTAAAAAACAAAGAAAAATAATACGCCGCAAATTGCGACGATTACGCAGAAAAATCCAGTTCCAGATAACCCTGGCGCTTGGTGACCTGATCTAACGCCAGCAAGGTCTCCAGCAAGGCTTTCATATGTTTCAAAGGCACCGCGTTGGGTCCGTCGCTCATGGCTTTGGACGGGTCAGGGTGTGTTTCCATGAACAACCCGGCAACCCCCACCGCCACCGCCGCACGGGCCAGAACCGGCACCATCTCACGTTGTCCGCCACTGCTGGTGCCCTGGCCGCCCGGTAATTGCACCGAATGCGTGGCATCAAACACCACCGGCGCACCGGTTTCACGCATGATGGCAAGGGAGCGCATGTCGCTCACCAAGTTGTTGTAGCCAAAGCTGGCACCGCGTTCACACGCCATGAAATTGTCAACATTGAGACCTTTTTCCCGGGCGGCAGCACGCGCCTTGTCGATGACGTTTTTCATGTCACCGGGTGCCAGAAATTGGCCTTTTTTGATGTTGACCGGCTTGCCTGACTGCGCCACTGCGCGAATGAAGTCGGTTTGGCGACACAAAAAAGCAGGCGTTTGCAGCACATCTACCACCGATGCCACTTGGGCAATCTGGTCTTCAGAGTGGATGTCGGTCAGCACAGGCAAGCCCAGCTCGCGTTTGACCTTGG
>JBBQSS010000079.1:0-11526 GCA_038213665.1 Burkholderiales bacterium
GCGCACCGGCACGGCAGCACAGCGGGTGAAATGCCTGCTGCTGGTGTTTGCCGACAGCGTCAACCATGACGCCAAAACCACCGCCGAGTGCGCCTTGCCCAACCTGAGCGACATGGCCGACATTCTGGACGCCGCCCCCGAGACCGTGTCACGCGTGTTCAGCAGCATGCGCAAGCTCGACTATTTGCAAGACCGCAAACCACAGCGGGCGCGGTTCAGCAGCTTGGCGCTGCGGGCCCAAGCGTTGATACCGGGCATGACGGCCAGCTCGGCCGTGTTGCGGGAGCGGCTGGCTGAGGCCTGAAAGCTTTTGCTGCGGCCTGGCGGTGCAGCAAGTTTGGCCCGCAACGTTGTTCATGCTGGGGCACTTCCAGTGTATAAAACGGGCCATACCCCTCTGTTAAATCCGTTCAGGAGCCTCCCATGAACTTCCTTTCACGCAACGCCGCGCGTTCTGCCAGCGTCGCCATGCTGTTGCTGGCCGCAGGTGCCGCGCAGGCCCATACCGGCCATGGCACCTCGGGTGTGCTTGACGGCCTGGTTCACCCGTTTGGCCTGGACCACCTGCTGGCCATGGTGGCGGTGGGTGTCTGGTCGGTGTCAGCCCTGCCTGCGAACCAGTCGTTTTGGGGGCCGGCGACCTTCATGCTGGCGCTGGTGCTCAGTGCGGCGCTGGGTGCCGTGGGCGTCACCGTGCCGTTTCTTGAGCCACTGATTGCGCTCAGTGTGGTGGTGTTTGGCACCATGCTGGTGTTTTCCCGCCTGCCCATGCCGCCACGTTTGGGCTTGGGGCTGGTGGCCGTGGCCGCGTCCCTGCATGGGCTGGCACACGGCGCTGAAACGCCTGAAACCGGGTTTGCTGCTTACGCACTTGGCTTTTTGCTGAGCACGGCGGCGCTGCACTTGGGTGGCGTGATGGCCGGCCTGGGCCTGCGCCGTTATCTGGCCCGCAAGGCCGTGTGGGCGGTGTCGGGTTTTGGTGCAATGTGTGGCGGCACGGGCATTTACCTGTTGGGCCAGATGTGATTGGGGTTAAGCTGTAGCGGTTCAGTCAACCAACAAAAAGGAGATGTTCATGAGTGATTCAAAAAACGCCGGGTTTGCCCAATTTGTGCCAGGCTTTGATTTTCTGCAGAACCTGGCCAAAAACGCCTCACAAGCGGTACCGCAAATGCCCAATATGGCCAGCTGGATTGCGCCCACGCTCAACGAAGAAGAGCTGGAAAAGCGCATTGCCGAGCTCAAAGCCGTGCATTTCTGGCTGGACCAAAACTCCAAGGCCCTGGGCGCCACGGTGCAGGCGCTTGAGGTGCAGAAAATGACCCTGGCCACCTTGAAGGGCATGAACTTCAACATGGGTGACATGGCCAATGCCTTCAAACTCAAGGCGACCGACACCGTGGCCTCCTCTGTGCAACGCGCCACCGAAAAGGCCGAGTCCGCCGCCAAAACGGTGGCCGATGCCGCTGAGCACGCAGAGGCCGCCGCTAAAAAGCTGGGCGACGCCGTCAAACCGGCAGCCACTGCCGCCCTGGTGGATCCGATGCAGCTGTGGACCTCCCTGACCCAGCAGTTCCAGCACATCGCAGCCGGTGCCATGAAGGAAGCCAGCAAGACCACGGCCATGGACATGGGCATGAACCTGGCCAAAGAGGCGGTCAATGCGACCAACAAAGTCGTGGCTGATGCGGTTGCCAAAAAAGCGCCTGCCAAAAAAGCGGCACCCGCCTCAGCTGCCTCAAAAGCCTCAGCCAAAACGCCCGCAAGTCGTCGCTGACTTTCATGGCTGCAAAGCGACACCAAATGCCAAGGGCTTGTCCATGAATAAGCCGTGCATTTGGCCGACATGTTTGGGATGCCATGCCAGCAGCCTGCCATGGCATCCAGTGAGCCCAAATCCTGGTCGTCCGTGTCACCAAACCGCATACATGAAATCTTTTTGATGAAACGAACTACCAGATGCCGGATCAAGTCGGCATGACCCCCTGCTCTTTCACCGTAATGCTTTGTTTTTAGCGCCCAATTTCTGGTCATTCTGGTCATGAAACTGTTTCCTTACGCACATGCCACCCACCCGCAGTGGGCAATGGCCGCCGGGCTGGTAATAGCCCAGTTGCGCGCCCAGATGGCGCTGCACGGCTATGCCAGCAGCCCGACGCTGGCGCTGCTCTACATCACCGACCATTACGCGCCGCACGCTGAACTGATTCTTGAGCACCTCGGCGCCGAGTTGCCCGAGATCACCGACTGGTCTGGCACCGTGGGCGTGGGCATTGCCGCCAACAATGTCGAATATTTTGACGAGCCCGCGCTGGCCGTGATGCTGCTGGAACTGCCCAGCGACCAGTACCGCGTGTTCTCGGGGGTGGCGCCGCTCGGGCTCACCTTTGAGGCGCACACGGCGCTGGTGCATGCCGACGGCCAGACCGCTGACGTGGCGGAGCTGATTGAAGAGCTGGCCGCGCGCACCGACGCCGACTATGTTTTTGGTGGCCTGGCGTCGAGCCGTGGCCGGGCAGTGCAATTTGCCGTGGCAGGCGACGGCAACGTCAAAGGCCATGGCGCGGCCAGCGGGGTGTTCACCGGCGGCCTCAGTGGCGTGGCGTTTGGTCCGGAGGTGACGCTGGTGTCACGCGTGACCCAAGGGTGTTTGCCGATCAACCGGGCGCACAAGGTCACACGCGCCGACCGGAATGTGGTGCTGACGCTGGACGGCCAGAGCGCGCTGGACGTGATGCTACGCGAACTTGATGTGACGCTGGATCAGCCGCGTGAGGCCTTGCAAGCGGTGCGCGCCACGCTGGTCGGTCTGAGCGACGCCACCGTGACCAAACCCACGCCCGCCACCCTGTACACCGGCAATTTCGGCCCGGACGTGCGGGTGCGCCACATTGTGGGCCTTGACCCCGGGCGTGCCGGTGTGGCGGTGGCCGAGGGGGTGAAAGAGGGCATGGAACTCACGTTTTGCCAGCGCAATGTGCAAGCCGCACGGGCGGATTTGACCCGCATCTGCGCCGAAATACGTGAAGAACTGGAGCCGCAAGAGCAGGCGCTTGAAACCGCCACCGCGCTGGCGCAGTCCGAGCTTGATGCCGCACCGCACGTGGCACGGGGCATTGCCGGCGCCATTTACGTGAGTTGCACCGGCCGTGGCGGGGCCCATTTTGGAGGGCCCAGCGCCGAGCTGCAAATCATTCGCCGCGCCTTGGGCGACGTGCCGCTGGTGGGTTTTTTTGCCGCTGGCGAGATCGCCCGGCATCACCTGTATGGCTACACCGGTGTGTTGACCGTTTTTACCGGCAAATAGCGCCCCGCGTCATCACCTTTGCAGCAACTCAAAACATATACAGCGGATCAAAGCGATCGTCATCCTGACGGCCATTTTCTTGCGCACGCAGCCAGCGTTTGAAGTGGGCGTCGTCCTGCACCATGGCCAGGTCTTGCTGCATCACGGATATCTCTTCATGCAAATTGAGTTCACTCTCGATCAGGTGCCGACGCAACGAAACGGCACTCACGGTGCTGAACATCGGCAGGTTGAATTCGCCGATCATTTGCCGCTCGATGGCAAACAGCTCTTGGTTGAGCACAGCCACCCGGTTCTTCAGCAAGGTTGTTAAGGCCGCCAGCTTTTCCTTGGCCATGCTGGCCATTTGGCTGGTGTCAAGCAGCTCGGCACGCAGTTGCAACTGCAGCAGGGCGAGCAGGTCACGCTTTTCATAAGCCGTGTTGGCTTCCTTCATCAGGGCAGTTTTGCGCACCTGCTCATGTGGGTCCGTCTCGCGGTCAGGGTGCAGGGCGCTGACCAACTGGCGGTAAATGGTGCGCAGCGCGCCGGTGGCATCTTCAAGTTGGGCGGTGGCTTTGGCCTCTGCCTTGAGCTGCGCGGCCGTTTTTTTGTGCTTGCTCTGGGCGCTGGCGTGGGTGGCGTCTTCGCCAGCGGAGGCTTCCTGCATTTTTGCCATGCTGGCGCGCATCAGGTCGTCCAGGCTTTCAAACGGCGTGTCATCGTCGCCTATTTTTTTGCCCAACATGGCCTCGATGACTGTTTTCAGGTCGGCGGCATCGGCCTTTTCATCCTCCGCCAGCGTGGTGTCACTGTGGGCGGCGTACAGCGCGTGCATGGCCTCGTCACCGGTGCTGGCCAGTGCGGCGGCCAAATGGCGCAAAAGCTCGCGCGCCATGGTTTTTTGCCGGGTGGTCAAACCCTTGCGCTTGAGCCGCTCATCGAGCCAAAGCGCCATGTCACGCATCAAGCCGTTGCGTTTTTTCTCCAGCGGGGCCAGCGTTTTGGCAGCCACCTGGCGGTGGGCGTCGGCGAGTTTGCGGGCGTTTTCAATCTTTTTTGCCAGGGTTTCGGTTTGACTGAGCAGCTGGTTAAAGCGCCTTTGCGCGGGCGATATGGGCCCACTGCCAAACTGCAACGCAGACACCGCCAGTTTGCTGGCGGGTGCAGCTGGTGTTTGGGCTTGAGGGCTGGTTTGGGGGTGGGGTGGGTGTGGCATGGCGGGTGAGATGATGGATTTTCGGGTGTACTATTTATATGCTTTTTCAGCCTGTAGCCCTTGATGGCATTGCGTGAGTTGCTATTTATTAAATAGCAATCCCAAGCCAAACCAGCAAAGCTTGTGACGGCGCAGAAGGCATTTTAAAGATGCCGCCGGGGGCCTTGGCGGTAAATGGCACGTCGCCGGGCTGCACCTTAAACAGCGGGGCCAGTTCGGCAAAGTCATGCGTGCAAATCTGGCACTTCATTCCAGGGTCTGCAAAGACAAATTCACGCCGTTCGCCGTTCGCCTGCACCGAGGCTACACCCCGCGCGCCCGGTCCGCCTGGAATTGCGCCCTGAACGCGCCGAAGGTGCCGGCGTCCAGCGCGGCGCGCACTTCGCGCATCAGGTTCAGGTAATAGTGCAGGTTGTGGATGCTCGAAAGCATCGGGCTGAGCATCTCGCCGCAGCGGTCCAGGTGGTGCAGGTAAGCGCGGCTGAAACCGCCGCTGACCGTGCCATTCGGGCGAATCGCGCCTTTGCAGGTGTAGCAAGTACAGGTGCTGTCGAGCGGGCCGTGGTCGGCTTTGTGGCGGGCGTTGCGCATTTTCAGGTCGCCAAAGCGGGTGAACAGGGTGCCGTTGCGGGCGTTGCGGGTGGGCATGACGCAGTCGAACATGTCGACACCGGCCGCCACGCCTTCAACCAGGTCCTCGGGCGTGCCCACGCCCATCAGGTAGCGCGGTTTGTGGGCGGGCAGGCGATGCGGCGTGTGCGCCATGATGCGCAGCATTTCGTCTTTGGGCTCGCCCACACTGACACCGCCCACGGCGTAGCCGGGGAAGTCCATGGCCACCAATTGCTCCAGCGACTCTTGGCGCAAGCTCTCAAACATGCCGCCCTGCACAATGCCAAACAAGGCGTTGGGGTTTTCCAGCCGGGCAAACTCGTCTTGGCTGCGCTTGGCCCATCGCAGGCTCATGTCCATCGAGCTGCGCGCTTCGGCCTCGGTGGTGATCTGGCCTTTGGTTTTGGGCTCGACCGACAAATAGGGTGTGCATTCGTCCAGCTGCATGGCAATGTCGGAATTCAGCGTGGTCTGGATTTGAATGGACACTTCGGGCGACATGAAGAGCTTGTCGCCATTGACGGGAGAAGAAAAGTGCACGCCTGCTTCAGTGATCTTGCGCATGGCGCCCAGACTCCAGACCTGAAAGCCGCCCGAGTCGGTCAGGATGGGTTTCTTCCAGCGCTCAAAGTCGTGCAGGCCACCAAAACTTTTCATCACGTCTTGCCCTGGGCGCATCCACAAATGAAAGGTGTTGCCCAGAATGATTTGCGCGCCCATGTCTTCCAGGCTGCTGGGCATGACGCCTTTGACCGTGCCATAGGTGCCCACCGGCATGAAGATGGGCGTTTGCACCATGCCGTGGTTCAGTGTGAGCGTGCCACGGCGGGCGTGACTGCCTGCGTAGCCGGTTTCAGGCAGCGGCGGGTCGGTGCGGAGTTGGTCAAACTGAATCACGGGCTGGGCGGGGTGCGGATGCGGATGGTCGTGCGGATGGTCGTGGTTGTGGGGGTGATCGTGTGTCATTGCGTTTAAGAAGAACTTGGTTGCTTTTGTCATGATGTACAGCCTGGCCCTGGCGTTGGGGGCCACATTCTGGACGCAGGATGTAGGCTGCCGGGGTTTGCCGGGGGTGAATTACATGCCCAAAACCTGATGCCTGGCATCGGTTGATGGCGCCTTAATATTCCTTTTTATCGGTCCACATGCTGGCATCAAAGCGCACCACGCGGTTGCGGCCGGTGTCCTTGGCTTGGTAAAGCGCCACGTCGGCATACTTGACGGCCTGCCAGAACGTGTCGCTGTCGGTCGGGAAGTCTGAAATGCCGATGGAGATGGTTTTCTCGATCACCACACCGGCCACCTGGGTTTTGAGGCCCTCGACTGCCACACGAATCTTCTCCGCGATCAGGTCGGCTTGTTCGCGTTCGGCATCCTGCAAGATGATCAAAAACTCTTCGCCGCCGTAGCGGATCACCATGTCGGAGGCGCGTACCGATTGTTTGAGCACCTTGGCCAGCGCCTTCAGCACCGCATCACCGGCATCGTGGCCATAGGTGTCGTTGACCATCTTGAAGTAGTCCAGGTCAAGCATCAGGATGGACAGGTGACTCTTCTTGCGCTGCACGTTGTTGACCAGCGTTTCAACGTATTCCTCCAGGAAACGCCGGTTGTTCAGCCCGGTCATGGGGTCGCGCAGGTTGGCTTCGCGCAGGGTTTCCATCAGGCGTTTGGTTTCCAGCACCGGGGACGCCTCACGCAGGTAGACGTTGACGTAGGGTTCCATGTCGATCAAGCGTTGCTGGTCTTGCGGTGTGCTCACCAGTTGCAGCACGCTGCCCACGCTGCCAGACTGGATGATGGGGAAACAGATGTGACGGTGGCTGCCTTCGCTGGTGGGCCGGAACGCGTAACAAATATCAGGCGTGGTCACGCCATCGACCTGATGGCCGGTGCGGCGGGCGCGGCAGGTCTCGGGGCGGATCAGGATTTGCGGGTCGCACCAGCGGCAGTCGGCGCCCATCTGGCCGTCCACCAGGATCGGAATGATTTGGTGCTTTTGGTTGTTGAGCTCGTAAATCGAGAACGTTGTGATGCCATGGTCTTGCTGCAGCAGCGCGGCCAGGCGCTGGTAAATCTCGGTCTTGGTCTCGTCTTCTTCAATGGCCTGTTTGAAATGCGCGGCCTTGGTCAGGCCATCCACCATCGAAATGGTGGCGCTCAGCAGGTTGTCGTCCGGCGACGAGATGCGCCCGGTCAGTTGCGAGACACTGTTGCCGATGCGGTTCAAGCCATCATCCAAAAACTTCAGCAGCCGGTTCATGTCCGCCGCAATGTGGCCAATTTCGTCGTTGGTTTTTTGCTCGATGTGCGATTTGAAATCGCCCTCAATCGCCCTGTGCACGGCGTGCTCGACCGCCCGTGCAGTGCTGGCAATGGGCTTGAACATGCGCCGCATCAACATGATCAACAACACGGCAAAGAACAGCACCACGGCCACGATGCCCGCCACCGCCAGAAGCGCTTTGTGGCGAATGGCCGTGATCGACATGGTCATCGACACGGCCCCCAATACCGCGCCTTCTTCGACCTGATGGCATTGCAGGCAGTTGGGGCTGCCATGGGACGACGCGATGTAGGGAATGGTGCCTTTGAAGATCAAATCGTCACCGACTTCGGCCAGTTTGAACTGGGGCTGACCCAAACGCAAGACCTCGCTGATGTCAGTGTCTACCACGGTTTCCTGCGCGAGCCCAGGGCCAAACTGCTGGACCACCAGCGGTGAGCGCACCACATGGGCCGACTTCAGACCCTGTACCTCAAGCAGCCGTTTGAGAAAACTCTCGCGCTTGTCAATGGTGCCGTTGATCATCGACTCGGTCAGGTGCACGCGCACAATTTCGGCCGCCGTGCGGATGTTCTCGGTGGCTGAAATGATGGAGAAGCTGCGAAACGCGTACAAGCTGATGGCCACCAAAGCGGCCATCAGCAGGCCCAGAATGCTGACGAAAAACAGGGTGGCTTTGGTGTTGAGATTCATGGGCAGCCTGACTGAAGTGACGCGATGTAGGTGAAAAATTGTAAGTGCTGCGCTACAGCTCAAAGTGACGGCGTACGCGGTCTTCCAGCAATTGGCGCGCCGTGTTTTCGTCGGCTTGGGCCAGGCGGTCAAAAATGTCGTTGGCCATCGGCTTGAATACCGCCATGACGCCGGGGTCAAAGTGGCTGCCGGTGTCTTTGTCAAGAATGCCCATGGCGGCCTCAAAGCCCATGGGCTCTTTGTAGGGGCGCTTGGAACACAACGCGTCAAACACGTCGGCCACGGCAAAAATGCGTGCCGACAGGGGAATGTCTTCACCCTTGAGCTGCTGCGGGTAACCCGTGCCGTTCCACTTTTCGTGGTGCGAGGCCACCACGTCGTTGGCGCCGTCAAGCCAGCCCGCGCCGGTGACGATTTCCTTGCCCTGGTTGACGTGGGTGCGCATGATGCGCATCTCGGCATCGTCAAGTTTGCCGGGCTTCAGCAAAATGGCATCCGGAATGCCGATCTTGCCGACATCATGCAAAAAACTGCCCGCAATCAAGGCCTGCATGGCCGTGCCCTGAATGCCCATTTGTTCGGCAATACCGGCGGCGATCCAGGCCACCCGGTAGTTGTGGGCGCCGGTGTCGGAGTCACGTTTGGCAATGGCGCGGCCCAGGGCCTCCATCATGGAAATATGCGAATCCAGCACTTCACGCGCTTTGCGCTCGTTGTCGCTTGAAAGGTGGACCACCACGGGGTAAAGAAACGCACCGCATAACAACGATGCCAGCCCCACCATCAGTGCAACGGTGAGTGAGCTGTCAAAGATCTGTGCGCGCTGCCACTCGGGCACCACGCGCACCCCTTCAAAGTAGCCGGTAATGGGCAAACTGAGGTCGGTGGCGGAATTGCGCAGCGGCACAAAGACCCGCAGTGCCCAGATGTCACCGGCCAGGCGCAGGCTCTCGTAAGACGACTCGCGGTACACCGGTGCGCCATGATTGGGCAACAGCGACTCAATGGCCTCACCTTCTTGGGTCAGGGACTCCGCCAGTTTGGCACCCTGCGGGTCATAAATCTCTGCAATGTCAAACATGCCGCCAGAGATGGTCTTGGCGGCCAAGGCCGCATGTTCGATGGCGTTGGCGCCACTCAGTTCAATCGCGTCAAAGTGGTGCAACAGTCGGCCCGACTCCTCTATGGCCAAAGCGACCACGCTTTCTTCAGAGTTTTCGCGTGCCACAAACCAGGCCAATGGGCTCGACAGGCAAGCCAGCATGATGCTGACGCCGGCAATGCGAATGGCGGTACGTTTTTGAAAGGTGTTCATGCTGAAACAGGGTCGGTTTTAGCCGCGTGTAAAGGCGGGGAAGCCACGGCGTTGGCGGATCGCCGCAGCAGCATGGCATCACCGTAGCTGAAAAATCGGTAGTGCTCGCGAATCGCGTGGGTATACAGCGCCATGATGTGTGCGTGACCAGCAAACGCACTGACCAGCATCATCAGGCTGGACTTGGGCAGGTGAAAGTTGGTGACTAGCGCGTCGACCACCTTGAATGCAAAACCCGGCGTGATGAAGATGGCGGTGTCCCCTGTGGTTTTACCAGTCGACGCCCAGGATTCAAGCGTGCGCACGCTGGTGGTGCCCACCGCGATGATGCGGCCACCGCGCGCGCGGCAGTCTGTGATGGCCTGCTGGGTGGCGTCTGGCACGTCATACCACTCGCTGTGCATCTGGTGTTCGGCCAGGTTCTCGGTCTTGACGGGCTGAAACGTGCCAGCACCCACATGCAGCGTGACGTGCGCGCGTTGCACCCCCAGGGCGTCAATGGCGGCCAGCAGGGCCTCATCAAAGTGCAGCGCAGCCGTCGGGGCGGCGACGGCGCCGGGGTTTTTGGCAAACACGGTCTGGTAGCGTTGCGCGTCCTCGGCCGAGTCGGTGTGGGTGATGTAGGGCGGCAGCGGCACATGGCCGTGGCGCGCCATCAGGGTGTAGGGGTCGTCGCCGGCGTCGTTGCACAACACAAAGCGGAACATGGGCCCCTGCGCATCCGGCCAGCGCCCCAGCAGGGTGGCGCTCAGGTGGTCGTTGCTGCCCGGCGCACTGACCAGATGCACGGTGCTGCCCACCTCGGGCTTTTTGCTGACACGCATGTGCGCTGCCACCTGGTTACCTGGCAGCACACGTTCAATCAACAGTTCCACCTTGCCGCCGGTGGGCTTTTCGCCAAACAGGCGCGCGTTCATCACCCGGGTGTCGTTGAATACCATCAAATCGCCCGCCTTGAGCAGCGTGGGCAGGTCGCGAAAGATGCGGTCCACCGGTGCGCCACCGGTGCCGTCAAGCAGCCGCGAGCTGCTGCGCTCAGGCGCAGGGTGCTGGGCAATCAGCTCAGGCGGCAGGCAAAAGTCGAAGTCACTGAGGGTGAAAGTGTGCGAAACGTCAGGGGTCAATGCGGTCATGGTGCGTGTACGGGCAATCTTTGGCATGCGCCAATGGGACCAACTTGGAATTGTCGCAGGCCAATTTTGGGTTTTGAGAAGTGATGATTGTCAACGTATCGCAGTTTTTCATTTTTACGTACGCCAGCGCACGCAGCGCGCGGGGCCCGGGTGATATAAGTTCACTTCTGAAACTCAACTCAAGGACTCACCATGACTATTTCAACCTCACGTAGCCGCCCCCTTATGACCGGTTTGACCGCACTGGTTGTGCTGGTCAGCGGCTGCGCCAACATGACAGAACAACAACGCGGCGCTGCCATTGGCGCTGGCGTGGGTACCTTGGCTGGTGCGGCCATTGGCGACAGCAGCAAGTCGGCCGTCATTGGTGCGGGTTTGGGTGCGCTCGGTGGCTATATCTGGTCGAATCAGATGGCGCAGAAAAAAGCCGCCATGGAGCAGGCCACCGCCGGCACCGGCGTGGAAGTGACACAAACCGCAGACAACCAGTTGCGCCTGAACATTCCCAGCGACATTTCGTTTGACACCAACCGCTCTGACATCAAATCGAACATGCGCCCGATTCTTGACCAGTTTGCGCAAGGCCTGGCCAACCAGCCCAACACCGAAATCCGCATTGTGGGCCACACCGACAGTACCGGCTCGAATGCCATCAACAACCCGTTGTCGATCAACCGCGCCGCCAGCGCCCGCAATTACCTGGTGTCACGCGGCGTGAGTTCACAGCGCATCCAGATTGATGGCCGTGGTTCTTATGAGCCCATTGCGGACAACAACAGCGAGTTTGGCCGCGCCAAAAATCGCCGCATTGAAATCTTTTTGGCCGAGCGGGCTGCGCGATAAGGAGTCGAGAAATAATAAATTGAACCATGACCCGCTTTCAGACGAGATGCCAGGCAAGGCGCAAAGCGCGCAGTTTGGCGAGCCAAACAAGCGCTTTGCAACGCCGCATGGCACTCGTATGAAAGATGGGGAATGTTC
>JBBQSS010000080.1:0-11329 GCA_038213665.1 Burkholderiales bacterium
CACCTACCCGGTGCGTTTTGGTGGCTGGGTCACGCACAAAAATAACGCTGCGGTCTGGCAACACGCCGGTGAAGTGGCCGCCAAAGCCTATGACATGGTGGTGCCCGGCCACGGCACCGACAAGGTAAGCACCTTGCGCCTCTGGAAGGCGGTAGCCCCCGAGCATTTTGACCTGGGCGCCTTCAACACCGGCGACTACGCCCGCGCCGCCAGCACCAAAAACGAGTTTGAAAACATCTCGTGGGTGCTCTACCCCAACGACAGCACGCCCGCTGGCCGCGAGCTGCGCCTCAAACAAGAGTATTTCTTTGTCGCGGCCTCGATGCAAGACCTGATCAAGCGCCACCTGGACGAACACCCCACGCTGGACAACTTGGCCGAGCACGTGGCCATTCACCTTAACGACACACACCCGGCCATTGGTGTGGCAGAGCTGATGCGAATCATGGTAGACGAGCACAGCTTCAACTGGGATCACGCCTGGGGCATTTGCGGCAAAACATTCTCATACACCAACCACACCCTGATGCCTGAGGCACTGGAAACCTGGCCGGTGAGCCTGATGCAGCAGGTGCTGCCGCGCCACATGGAAATCATCTTTCGCATCAACAAAGAATTTCTTAACCTTGCCGCGCGCTTTCGCCCTGGGGACCATGAGTTTCTGAAGCGCCTGTCCCTGATTGATGAAAACGGTGAACGCCGTGTGCGCATGGCGCACTTGTCGGTGGTCGGCAGCCACCAGGTCAATGGCGTGTCGGCCTTGCACTCCGAGTTGTTGGTGCACACCATTTTTTCCGACTTTGCCACGCTGTGGCCCAAGCGCTTTACCAACATGACCAACGGCGTCACGCCCAGACGCTGGCTGGCACAGGCCAATCCCGGGCTGTCAGCGCTGCTGGACGACACCCTCGGAACCGAATGGCGCACCAGCCTTGACCAATTGAAGCGCCTCGAAGACTGCCTGGAAGACCCGGTCTTCACAGGTAAATTCATGGCCATCAAACGCGCCAACAAAGTGCGCCTGGCTCATTTGATTGAAAAAACCACTGGCATCACGGTCAGCCCGGACAGCCTGTTTGACGTGCAGGTCAAACGCATTCACGAGTACAAACGCCAGCTGCTCAATGTGTTGCACGTGGTGGGCCGCTACCAGGCCATTTTGGCGGAGCCCGACGCCCCCTGGGTGCCGCGCACGGTGATCTTTGCAGGCAAGGCGGCATCAAGCTACCAGTCAGCCAAGTCCATCATCCGACTCATCCATGATGTCGGCCTGACCATCAACAACGACCCCCGCATTGGCGACAAGCTCAAGGTGGTGTTCATCCCCAACTACGGGGTCTCGGTGGCCGAGGTCATCATGCCTGGGGCTGATTTGTCAGAGCAAATCTCTACCGCCGGCACCGAAGCCTCGGGCACCGGCAACATGAAGCTGGCGCTCAACGGCGCGCTCACCATCGGCACCGACGATGGCGCCAACATCGAGATCAGGCAAAACGTGGGCGATGAAAATATTTTCATCTTCGGCCTGAAAACGCCGGAGGTGCGTGATTTGCGAGTCGCCGGTTACCACCCCTTGAACTATTACGACAAGAATCCTGCACTCAAGGCGGTGCTTGATGCCATCGGCAGCGGTCAGTTCTCGCCCGACGAGCCCAGCCGCTACAGCGCCTTGATCAACTCCCTGGTCTGGGGCGGTGACCATTACATGCTGCTGGTCGACTACGCCTCTTATGTCGCCACCCAGGCACAAGTGGATGCGCTTTACCGCCAGCCCGAGCAATGGTGCCAGCGCGCCATTCGCAATGTGGCCGGCATGGGGGTGTTTTCATCCGACCGCACCATTGCCCAATATGCCAGCGACATTTGGCATGTCAGCAAGTTGAGCGACTGACGCTGCGCGGGCAACGCTTTTACCCTTATCCCGAGAAAGTCCCCATGCTGACACCCAAAAACATCGAGTTGATTTGCAACGCCAGCCACGGTGACCCGTTTGCCGTGCTGGGGCCGCATCGGCGTTCGCCAAAGCATTGCAGCGTGCGTTGTTTTCTGCCAAGCGCCATTCAGATCACCGTGGTTTCGCCGCAAGGCACGCCACTGGCCACCTTGACGCGCCGTCAGGACACTGACTTCTTTGAAGGCAGCGTCCCCATATCGATAGACGAGCCCTACCAGCTGGCCGTGCAATGGGCCAGCGGCCAAAGCCACACCATCGACGACCCTTACCGTTTCCCTGTGGTGCTGGGCGAGATGGATGTTTGGCTGCTGGGCGAAGGCACCCATTTGCGCCCCTTTGAAGTGCTGGGCGCCCACCCGAGCACGATGTTGAATGTGGCAGGCACGCGCTTTGCCGTGTGGGCGCCGAACGCATCACGCGTGAGCGTGGTGGGCGACTTCAACTTTTGGGATGGCCGGGCCCACCCGATGCGCTTGCGCCGGGAGTGCGGCGTATGGGAGTTGTTTTTACCAGGTATCGCTCTGGGTGCGCTCTACAAGTTCGAGATCCGCACCCACAGCGGCGAAGTGTTGCCCGCACGCGCCGACCCCTACGCCCTGCAAGCCGAACTGCGGCCCGCCACGGCCAGCGTGGTCGGACAATTGCCGGCCAAAGTGGCCCAGGCTGTGCAGCGGCAAGCGGCCAATGCACTGAACGCGCCCGTGAGTATTTACGAGGTGCACTTAGGCTCCTGGCAGCGCGTGCCCGAAGAAGGCAACCGCTGGCTGACCTGGGACGAGCTGGCCGACACCCTCATCCCTTATGCACAAGACATGGGCTTCACCCACCTGGAGTTGATGCCGATCAGTGAGCACCCGTTTGACGGCTCCTGGGGCTACCAGCCGATTGGCATGTACGCGCCCACCTCCCGTTTTGGCGACGCCGCAGGCTTTGGCCGCCTGGTAGCGCGCTGCCACGCCGCCGGTCTGGGCCTGATTCTGGACTGGGTCCCGGCCCATTTTCCAAGCGACGCGCACGGGCTGGCCAACTTTGATGGCACCCATTTGTATGAATACGCCGACCCGCGTGAAGGTTTCCACACCGACTGGAACACCCTGATCTACAACCTGGGGCGCACCGAAGTCAGCAACTTTCTGGTCGGCAATGCCCTCTACTGGCTGGAGCGTTTTGGCGTCGATGGCCTGCGTGTGGATGCGGTGGCGTCGATGCTCTACCGCGACTACAGCCGCAACGCGGGTGAGTGGATTCCCAACGTGTTTGGCGGGCGCGAAAACCTCGAAGCCATAGCCTTTTTGAAACGCGTCAACGAAGTGGTGGGTGTGGAGTGCCCGCAAGCCATCACACTGGCAGAAGAGTCCACCGCTTACCCGGCGGTGTCGCGCCCCACCTATGCCGGTGGCCTGGGCTTTCATTACAAGTGGAACATGGGCTGGATGCACGACACCCTGAGCTACATGGCGCGTGACCCGCTTTACCGCAAGTACCACCAGGGCGAGATGACCTTCGGTCTGGTGTACGCCTTCAATGAAAACTTTGTGCTGCCGATCTCGCATGATGAAGTGGTGCACGGCAAGGGTTCGCTGCTGACCAAAATGCCAGGCGATCGCTGGCAGCAACTGGCCAATGTGCGCGCTTATTTGGGCTACATGTTTGGCCACCCGGGTAAAAAACTGCTGTTCATGGGCTGCGAATTTGCCCAGGAAAGTGAATGGGACCACGACCAGAGCCTGCACTGGCATCTATTGAACGAGCCCGCACACGCCGGTGTGCAACGGCTGGTGCGCGACCTTAATACGCTGTACCGGGCCACGCCAGCCCTGTATGCCCAGGACTTTGTGCCCGCCGGGTTCGAGTGGATTGACCATGACGATGCGGCCCGTTCGGTGCTGAGTTTTGTGCGCCACGGCCTTGAAGCCGACAGCTTCACTGTGGTGGTGTGCAACTTCACGCCGCAAGTGCAAGAAGGTTATCGCCTGGGTGTGCCCAAGGCCGGTCGCTACCAAGAGGTGCTCAACACCGACTCCGCCCATTACGGCGGCAGCAACGTCGGCACGCCTTTTGGCTGCGCATCCTCTGAGCCCACACCTTGGCACGGCAAGCCCTGCTCGGTGCTGCTGACGCTGCCCCCCTTGGCCACGGTGTTTTTGCAATGGACCGCCTGATCGCCACCAGCCTGCGGGCTGGACATCCGTGGCCGATGGGCGCGCATTTTGACGGGCACGGGGTGAACTTTGCCGTATTCTCATCGCACGCCCAAAGCATGGAGTTGTGCCTGTTTGATGCCGAAGGCACCGAGGAACTGGCACGCCTGAAGTTGCCGTGCCACTCCGTCGATGTGTGGCATGGTTACCTGCCAGGGGCCCAGCCGGGCCTGGTTTATGGCCTGCGCGCGCATGGCCGCTGGCGACCCGACCAGGGCCACCGGTTTGATGCCAGCAAACTGCTGCTGGACCCGTACGCACGTGACATCGTGGGCAACTTCATCTGGAGCGACGAACACTTCTCCCCCAGACGCCGTTTTCCCTCGCGCATGGACACCCATGACAACGCCAGGCTGGCCCTCAAGGCGCGGGTCACGCACGACCACTTCAATTGGGGCGATGACCGCCCCCCGGGCTTCAGCCTGACCGACACCGTGCTGTACGAATGCCATGTCAAAGGTTTCTCAAAACTTAACCCGCTGGTGCCGCCTGAACTGCGCGGCAGCTACGCGGGTCTGGCACATCCGGCGTCGATTCATCACCTCAAACAATTGGGCATCACCGCCGTCAGCCTGCTGCCAGTGCATTACAGCGTCAGCGAAGAGCGGCTTATCAGCCTGGGCCTCTCCAACTACTGGGGCTACAACACCCTGGGCTTTTTTTGCGTCAACCCGCAACTCGCCAGCGGCCAGGATGGCAAATCAGCGCGTGACGAATTTCGCGCCATGGTGCGTTCCCTGCACGCGGCCCAGCTTGAAGTAATTCTGGATGTGGTTTACAACCACACTGCAGAAGCCGATGAGGCCGGCCCCACCATCAGTTTTCGCGGACTCGACAACGCCATCTATTACCGTTTACCGGCAGACAACCTCAGCCACTATGAAAACTACAGCGGCTGTGGCAACACCCTGAACCTGCGCCACCCAAAAGTGCTGCAACTGGTGATGGACAGCTTGCGCTACTGGGTCGAAGACATGCACGTGGATGGTTTCAGATTCGATTTGGCGCCGGTGTTGGGCCGCACCGACACCGGCTTCAGCGCGCAGGCCGCATTTTTTGCTGCCATGGCGCAAGACCCGGTGCTGTCACGCGTGAAGATGATTGCCGAGCCCTGGGACACCGGGCCTGGCGGCTACCAAGTGGGCGGCTTTCCGCGCGGCTGGCTGGAATGGAATGACAAGTTCAGGGACTGCACGCGGCGCTTTTGGGTGCAAAGCGCCGCTGCCGGCAACGCCAGGCCCCTGGGTTGCGCGCGGGGTGACTTTGCCATGCGCCTGTGCGGCTCCTCCGACCTGTACCAAGAGCGTCGGCGCACGCCGGCCAAGTCGGTGAACTATGTGGTGTCACACGACGGATTTACTTTGCGAGATCTGGTCAGCTACAACCAGCGCCACAACGAAGCCAACCTGGAGGAAAATCGCGACGGCCACAACGACAACCTGAGCTTCAATTGCGGTGTGGAGGGGCCAAGCCATGACCCCGCTGTGATCGCATGGCGCGCCCGGTTGCAGCGCGCCATGCTGGCCAACACCTTGCTGGCCCAGGGCACACCCATGCTCTGCGCGGGCGACGAGTTTGGCCATACCCAAGGCGGCAACAACAACCCCTATTGCCAGGACAACGCCACGACCTGGATCAGCTGGTCAGCGCCAGACACCGACCTGCTGGCCTTCACCCAGCATGTGGTGGCACTCAGAAACCAGTTGCAACCCTTTGCCAACCAGTGGTACAGCGGCATTGCCGATGCCCATGGCTTGTATGACCTGTCGTGGTGGAATTTTGACGGCAGCGTGTTGCAGGGCGATGCCTGGCACCACTCCGACGCGCGCACCCTGGCTTGCCTCATTGGCAAACCCGGTCGCAGCGCCACACCCTTGCTGTTGCTGTTCAACGCGGGTGCCAACGACGAATTCTTTGCCTTGCCCAAGGGCCAGTGGCAGGGCTTGCTTGACACCAGCCACCCGCGTGGGCAAAGCGACCAACAGGGCACTGCCGGCAAAAGCATCAGAGTCGCGGGCCACAGCCTGCTGCTGCTGCAACAAAGCGCCAACAATCCAGCATCTGCCGCAGCCGCAGCCGCTGTGGCCAAGGCCAAAACCATGTCTTGAACAAAGACGACAACCCGGCCCGGGGCGCCACCACAAAGCGCAGGAGGCCCCTGGCCTGCAGCGTTAAATTTTCAACCGGTCAACCCCGACGCGCCCGCTCGCAGCCGTGATGTTCGCAAGCTGCTGGGCCACCTCTGGCCTGACCCAGTCCCACTTGAAGCGCCACGACCAGCAGCCCATCGTGCCAGGGATGTTCATGCGGTGCGCACCATCCAGACCGAGCAGGTCCTGAAACTGACACAAGGCCAGCCGCGCGACCGAAAAATTGGCGGCGCGCACCATCGCCCAATGCACCTCATGGCCATCGGTGTTGAGGTAGTGCGCGGCAAAAGCCCGCTCATGCGCGTTGCAACTTTGCCACCAACCGGGCACCGTGTCGTTGTCGTGTGTGCCGGTGTAGACCACCGTATTGGGCTCGTAGTTGTGCGGCAAAAAGGCGTTGCCCGCGTCACCCCCAAAGGCAAATTGCATCACCCGCATGCCCGGAAAACCGGTGCGTTCACGCAACTGGTGCACCTCACGCGTGATGATGCCGAGGTCTTCAGCGATGATGGGCAACTCGCCCAGCGCGTCTGAGAGCGCCGTAAACAAGGCCTCGCCCGGCCCTGGCAGCCAGCGGCCCCGGACGGCGGTGGGTTCATCGGCCGGTATTTCCCAGTAATCGACAAAACCCCGAAAGTGGTCAATGCGCACCACGTCGGCCAACTGCAACTGGCGCTGCACCCGCGCCACCCACCAGCGGTAGCCGTCGCGCGCCATGGTCTCCCAGTTGTAAAGCGGGTTACCCCAACGCTGCCCGGTGGCCGAGAAATAGTCAGGCGGCACACCGGCCACCGCGCGTGGCCGTCCCGTGGCATCCAGGTCATACAGATCGGGTCGGGCCCAGCAGTCGGCGCTGTGATGCGCCACAAAGATCGGCAAGTCCCCCACCAAGCGAATACCTTTGCCATGCGCATACGTCTTGATGGCCTGCCATTGCAACTCGAACTGCCACTGCACAAAACGCCAAAATGCGATCTCTGGCGCGTGCGTTGCCCGTGCCTCGGCCAAGGCTGCCGGGTCACGCTGGGCAAGGCCTTGGGGCCAATCGGGCCACAGCGCCGGACGGTAGGCCTGGTCGATCGCCATGAACAGGGTGTAATCATCCAGCCAGGCGTGTTGGCTGAGCGCCCAATCAGCCACATGGGCACGCTCTTGTGGGGTGGCGCCTCGTTCAAAACCGGCGAAGGCATCGCGCAGTTTTTGCAGCCGCCAGGGGATCAGGGTGGGGTAATCAATGCGCTCGTCGTCCCAAGTGGCCTGCAAGCCCGTGGCCTCCAGCCAACCACGCTGCACCAAAGGCTCGAATGCCACCAGCAAGGGGTTGCCGGCAAACGCCGAACTGCCCATGTAGGGCGAATGACCTGGCCCGATGGGTCCGAGTGGCAGGGTTTGCCAAAGCGTTTGCCCAGCAGTGTGCAACCAGTCCATGAAATAGTAGGCATTGGGCCCGAAGTCGCCCGAGCCATGGGGCCCGGGCAGCGAGGTAGGGTGCAGCACCACCCCGGCGGCGCGGCGCGCCATCCATGAATCAGCCATGCGTCAAGAACTCCTGAAAGCGGTCAAAAGGAAAGAACCGGGTGCGCCCAGAACTGCGCCTAAACAACCAGGTGTCGGTACAAGGCCACATACTGTGCCGCCGCTTTGTGCCAGCCCAAGGGCTGCGCCATGGCGCGCTGGCGCACTCCCTGCCACTCGGCGGGGCGCTTGTACAAAGCCAAGGCACGGCGCAAGGCAAGCTCAAGCGCCTGCGGTGTGAAGTCATTGAACACAAAACCATTGGAGCTGCCCTCGGCCAAGTGTTCCAGCGCGCAATCGACCACCGTGTCTGCCAGACCACCAACTCGGTGTACCAGCGGCAGGCTGCCATATTTCAAGCCATACATTTGGGTCAAGCCACAGGGCTCGAAACGGGACGGCACCAGCGTGACATCGCTGGCAGAAAAAATGCGGTGGGCGTAAGCCTCGTCGTAGCCGATGCGCACCGACACCGCTTGCGGATGGGCCACAGCGCGCGCCTGGAAGGCCGCCTCCAGCGCAGCGTCCCCGGTGCCCAACACCACCAACTGCCCGCCACGGGCCAGCAACGCGTCAAGCACCGCCAGCACCAAATGCAGGCCCTTTTGTTCGGTCAGACGGCTCACCACGCCAAACAGCGGCGCATCTGCCTCCACCGCCAGACCCAGCTCCTGCTGCAATGCAGCTTTACAAAGTGCCTTGCCGGCAGGGTTTTCGGCGTCAAAGGCATGGGCAATCACGGAATCAGTGGCCGGATTCCATACGGTTTCATCCACGGCATTCAGGATGCCACTGAGGTCATGCGCACGCGAGCGCAACAAGCCATCCAGCCCGCAACCCTGCGCCGGCGTCTGGATTTCCTTGGCATAGGTGGGGCTCACCGTGGTGATGTGATCGGCGTAATACAGCCCGGCTTTCATGAACGACAACTGGCCATGAAATTCCACGCCATTCACAGAAAATGCGTGCGCCGGCAAGCCCAGGTCATAAAAATGAATGGGCCCAAACACCCCTTGGTAGGCCAGGTTGTGCACGGTGTAGACGCTTGCCACCCGCCTGCCCTGCGCCGGCCCGAATGCCAGGTAGGCGGAGGTCAAGGCGGCATGCCAGTCGTGGCTGTGCACCACGGCAGGCTGCCATTGCGGATCAAGCCCGCACGCCAGTTGGGCCGCCACCCAGCCCAGCAGCGCAAAGCGCAAGTGGTTGTCGTGGTGCGGCTGACGCTGCTCATCTTCGTAGGGCGTGCCAGCGCGCAGGTAGAGGTGTGGCGCATCAATCACGTACGCACGGATGTCCAAGGTGCCCAGCACGCCTTGGCGAAGCACCACCCGCTCACCCCAGGGGGCGGTGAGTTCAGCCAGGACACTGACAAACCGCAGATCGGCCAGGATAGGCGCAAACCCCGGCAGCAACACGCGCACCTCACAGCCCATGGCATTCAAGGCCGCCGGCATGGCCCCCGCAATGTCAGCCAGCCCCCCGGTTTTAAGAAGCGGGAAAATTTCGGCACTGACTTGCAAGACTTTCATCAAAGGGTTCTCTCTACTTCAGTTTTTCCAACATGCCAGGGGTGATCAAGCACACGCCACCTTCGCTGCGCTCAAAGCGCTGAGCGTCGAGCACCGGGTCTTCGCCCACCACCAGACCTTCCGGGATTTCGCAGCCACGGTCAATCACCACTTTGCGCAAGCGGCAATGGCGATTGATCGTCACATTGGGCAACACCACCGCTTCATCAATCTCACAGTCAGAGTGCACGCGCACCTCTGAAAACAGCACCGAATGCGCCACGTTTGAACCCGACACAATGCAGCCGCCCGACACCACGGTATTGGCGTAAATACCATGGTTGCCATCCTTGTCCGGCACAAACTTGGCCGGTGGCAACTGACGCTGGTAGGTCCAGATCGGCCAGTCGGTGTCATAAATGTCAAGCTCGGGCACGGTCGAGGCTAGGTCAAGATTGGCCGACCAAAAGGCGTCAATGGTGCCGACATCCCGCCAGTAAGGCTCATTGCCCCTGACACGCGAGATGCACGACATGCCAAACGGATGCGCCAGCGCCCGGCCATCGGCCACCGCACACGGAATCACGTTTTTACCGAAATCGTGCTCGGACGCCGGGTTGGCCAGGTCATCTTCAAGCAACTGGTAGAGGTAATCGGCGTTGAAGATGTAGATGCCCATGCTGGCCAGAGACATTGCGTTGTTGCCCGGCATGGGCGGCGGATCGGCGGGTTTTTCAACAAAGGCCTTGATCTGGCGGTCAGCATCAATGGCCATGACACCAAAAGCGCTGGCCTCGGCACGCGGCACCTCAATACAACCCACGGTGCAACCCGCGCCCATGGCGGCATGGTCCTTGAGCATGAGTGAGTAGTCCATTTTGTAGACATGGTCGCCTGCCAGAATGACGATGTACTTGGGCTTGCTGGTGCGGATAATGTCCATGTTCTGGAAAATCGCATCCGCTGTGCCGCGGTACCAATGCTCATCGCCCGCGCGCTGCTGCGCCGGCAGCAAATCCACCATTTCATTGAGTTCTGCGCGCAAAAAACTCCAGCCGCGCTGCATGTGGCGCATCAGCGAATGCGATTTGTACTGCGTCACCACAGACATGCGCCGAATGCCGGAATTCAGGCAATTGGACAGCGCAAAGTCAATGATGCGGAACTTGCCACCGAAATACACCGCCGGCTTGGCGCGCGTGTCGGTCAACTGCTTGAGCCGTGAACCACGTCCACCGGCCAGGATCAAGGCCACGGTGTGACGAACCAGTTGATGGGTCTCGGGGGTTCTTTTTTCTATATGCACCATGGTTGCTCCTTCTATTAAAACTTGCTCAGGCTCAATCTGGTGTGGTCCGTCTGGTTTGCGAGCCGCCCAGAAAATTCTCATTCCGCGTTCAACACATTCGTGTCCAGGCGCGAAGCCGCAGGCAGTGCATTAGCACGACAGGGCAAAGCAACAACGACATGGATGATTTGGCAACGGAATCAGGTGGCCACACTGGGCGCGTTCATGCCGGTGCGTTGGCTGATGCCTGCCACCTGCTCTGCCACCGCCGCCAGCGCGGCCAGCTTTTGCTGCACCGGCTCATCCTGGCGGACGGGATCATCCTCGTAGCTTTCCAGATAAAGCCGCAGCGTGGCGCCTTCGGTGCCGGTGCCCGACAGGCGAAAAATCACCCGTGCACCGTCGTCAAACAGCAGGCGCACGCCCTGATTGCTGGAAACCGATCCGTCCACCGGATCGGTGTAAGCAAAATCGTCGGCCAGGCTGATGGCCCGTTGGCCAAACACCCGACCCGGCAAGCGGGGCAAGGCGGCGCGCAAATCAGTCATCAAGGCATGCGCCACATCCACCGCAATGCCTTCATAGTCGTGCCGGGTGTAGTAGTTGCGGCCATAAACGCGCCAATGCGTTTCCACCAGGTCTTGCACGGATTCGCCGGTAGCGCCCTGCAAACTCAGCCAGAACAAAATCGCCCACAGGCCGTCTTTTTCGCG
>JBBQSS010000081.1:0-11192 GCA_038213665.1 Burkholderiales bacterium
GCCCAGATGACGCAGGATTTTTGTTCAGCTGCAAGGCGTAAAAATGGGCGTATAGCGAGCTATACAACCGTTTTTGCAACGCAGCAGATGGACAAAAAGACAAGTCAGATGGGTATATTTTTCGCAGGAAATCACCTTACCCGCCCTTAACTGCATTTGCCCAGAGGGCTGGGCTCCTACAGGGGTCAGGACATCACCGGCACAAACGCCGCGACACCGCATAAGGTGGCAAACCCTGCAGCATGCGTCGGCCATAAGCCATGTTCAGCAAGCGCTTGTCATAACAAATCACCCGCGCCTGATCGGTCTCACAGCGGATGGCGCGACCAGTCCACTGCAACAGCTTGATGCCGGTGGCGGGCACCACCAGCTCAGAAAACGGGTCGCGCCCTGCCCGCTTGAGCCATTCGGCACGCGCTTCTTCGACCGGGTCACTGGGTGGGCTGAACGGCAGTTTGGTGATGAAGACGGTTTCACACAAGGTGCCGGGCAGGTCCAGCCCCTCGCCAAACGACTGCAGGCCAAAGATCACCGACGTGCTGCCAGCCTCGACCCGTGCCTGGTGAATGCCCAGCAGCTTGCTGCGCGCCAGCTGCCCCTGCACCAGGACCACTTCGAGCAAAGCCGCGTCCAGCGCATTGACGGCCGCCTGCATCTGCACGCGTGAGGTGAACAACACCAGTGCCCCATGCGGCACCTCGCGCAGATCCGCCAGCAAGGCCGCCACCATCTCGGCCGTGTAGTGCTCTACCTGGCGCGGGTCGGCAGCGGTGTCTGCCACGATCAACTGGCCCTGCTGCTGGTAGTCAAACGGGCTGTCCACCGCCAGAGTGCTCACTTGCGGCAAGTCGGCCAGACCGGTTTCACTCAAAAAATAGTCAAAACTGCCACAGGTGGTGAGGGATGCGGACGTGACCACCGCCCCGCGCACGTGGCGCCACAGGTGCTGGCGCAGCAGCTCCCCCGGCACGATCGGGCAGGCATGGGCGCTGAGCGACACCAGTCCGGAGGCGGTGTCAGATCTCAGCCACTTGGCCAGCGGCGGCTCACTGGTGGCAAGCCACATGGCGCTGGTGGCCACCACACTGTTGATTTTTGGCGCCATTGGGCCCAATTTGGCGTATTCCAGCGAACACTGCGCGGCTTGCGGCGGGTCTTCCTTGGCGCGTAATTTGAGCTCAGCACCCAAGGCCTCCAGCGCGTTCGACAGGGCGGTGCTGTGCCCGTGAATGAGTTTGAAGGGCTCCAGCACCACCTCAGGCACCACGCCGTCCTTGAAGCGGTAAACCGTGTCGTAGGTGCTGGCCACACCACGCAGCAGCTCCATCGCCAGGCGGCTGGCTTCGAGCAAAGCGGTCTTGAGCTGCTGGGCCAGCGTGGTGACATCCTGCGCCAGCACAAAACCCATCTTGTCGGCCACATCGATCAAAATTTTGGGCAGCTTGTCGAGCCAGCGCAGGCCGCTCAGGTCCATGGCACTGGAAAACTGGTCAAGCGCCACCGCAGGCAAGTGGTGGCCTTCATCAAACACCACCAGGCAGTTGTCCAGATCGGGCAAGGCTTTCATGCCAAGTGAGGCCAGCACCAGGTCATGGTTGGCGACAATCACTTGCGCCTGCGCCAGTTGCATGCGCGCCTGGTAATAGCTGCATGTGCCAAAACGCGGACAATGGCGCGCCGTGCAGGTATGGCGCTCGGCGGCCACGGTGCTCCAGTCCGAAGGCTCAGGCTGCTCAGGCAGGCTGTCGCGGTCGCCGTCCCATTTGCCGGTGGCCAGGCCTGAAGCCAGGGTGTCATACATCTGCATGCGCCGCTCCAGCGGGTCTTGCCAGACCTGGCCCCGGGCGGGTTTGGGGGCGCTGAGCGGCTGCGCTGGCGGCTCGTCGTCACCTTCAAACATGTCCACAGCGTCGCCACCGCCCACCAGTCGCTCCAGCTTGAGCTTGCACACATAACGCCCACGCCCCTTGGCCAGTGCAAACACAAACGGGGTGTCTAGCACGGCGGCCAGCGCCGGCAGGTCTTTGGTCATCAATTGCTCTTGCAGCGCCACGGTGGCGGTAGACACCACCACCCGGGTCTTGCGCGCCAAGGCCATGGCCACGGTGGTGGACAAATAGGCGGCAGATTTGCCGACGCCAGTGCCGGCCTGAATGACGGCCACCGCGCTTGTCGGGTCGTCCTGCTCACCCAGGGTGACGCCTTGCAGCGCCATGGCAATGCGCTGGGCCATGTCGCGCTGGCCAGTGCGCGCGCGAAAGCCGGGCGTGGCGGCCACCACCTGGTCAAACGCGCCCAATGCCACGGACGCCAGATCAGGGGCGCTCACTCAGGCACCTGCGTCAAAAAAATAAAACACAACGGCAAAAGAGAAACTCCAGGACATGAAAATGGATGTGATAAAGAGGTGGCGTTGCTGCACCAAAGCGACGTAATATGACGTCAGGTCATGCGCACTTTTTGATCTTGCCTGACCCAGAGTATCCGTCTTACTTGGCTTACACGATTCTCACCTTGAAAATTTGACCACGGGAATGAACTCATGAAACCAGCTGACTCTATCCATCCCTCAGAAGAAATTGAACTCAAGCTCGTCCTGCCAGGCGCAGACCCGGCGAGCCTGGCCAAACAACTGGCCCGCACGCCGGTGTTGTCGCGTCGCCGCACGACCCGCCAGCAATTGCACAATGTTTATTTTGATACGCCAGAGCAGCACTTGCGCCAGCAACGGGTGGCCTTGCGCCTGCGCCGGGTCGGCAGCGCCGCAGAGCCGCAGTGGTTGCAAACCCTCAAAACCGGTGGCAGCAGCCAATCGGCCTTGAGCCAGCGTGGTGAATGGGAAACGCCGGTGCCCGATGGCCGCTTGTCATTAAAAGCGCTCAAGGCCACAGCGTGGTCAGGCATCGACCCCGAGGGCGATGTCTTCAAGGCGCTAAGCCCCAGCTTCACCACGACGTTTGAGCGCACCCTGTGGCTGGTGCGCCGACGCGGTGGCAGTGTGGTCGAGGTGGCGCTGGACATTGGCCAGATCCAGGCGGGTGACAAAACCACGCCGATTTGCGAGCTGGAGTTTGAACTCAAGGCCGGCCACCCGGACGCGCTGTTTGCCGTGGCCCAGCAAATTGCCCACAGCATCGCGGTTCTGCCTTTGGGCATGAGCAAGGCCGAACGTGGCTACGCCTTGGCGCAAGACACTTTGGCGGCGCCGGTGCCTGCCAAGCCGCCCCGGTTGACGCGCCACCAGTCCGTGCCTGCGGCGGCGCAATGCGTGCTGGGCGAAATGTTTGGGCAGTTCACCAGCAACCTCAACAAGCTGCAAACCTCAGATGACCCGGAACTGGTGCACCAGGCCAGGGTTGGCTGGCGGCGCTTTAAAAGTGCCAGGCGGCTGTTTGGGCCTGCTCTTGCGCCCGAGGCGGTGCCGTCCTGGCAGGGCTTGCACGCGCTTCTGACCTGCCTGGGTGAGTTGCGGGACCTTGATGTGGCCCGCACCGACACCCTGCCGCCGCTGGCTGAGGCCTACACGGCGGGCAACGCGCAACGCGCCCAAACCTGGGACGCCATGAACCAGGCCCTGCTGCATGACACCGGGATTCAGCGCAAGGCCGTGCGCTACGCACTGCGCGCGCCAGGGGTGGGCGAGAGCTTGCTGGCCACCACGCAATGGCTGGAAGGCTTGGCGGCATCGGAAAGCGCTGCGCAGCCGGCCACCGAAGCCAATTTGTCACTGCGGCGCTGGAGCTGGCAACGCGCAAAACGACTGCATGCGGCCTACCGGCGCGCCATCAAGGCGGTGGCCAACCCGGAAAGCCAGCACCGCGCGCGTATTGTTGCCAAACGGCTGCGCTACGGCCTGGAGGCGCTGCGCACCCTGCTGCCCAAAAAACGCGCACAGCGCTGGCTCCAGCAGGCCACCCGTTTGCAGACCAACATCGGGGCGACGCGTGACCTCACGCTGGCGCATGCGTTTGTCGCCCGGCAAGACCTGGAGCCCGGGCTGGCAGAATTTCTGCGAGGGGTGGCGGCAGGACGGTCGTAGCCAAGGCAAGGCCTCGCGTTAAATCAACACGAATGCACCCATGGCGCCCACCCCAAGCAGCAGCAAGGCAATTGGCAAGGTGATGCGCCGCAACTCGGATGAACCCAGGCCAATCGCCATGGCGCTTTTGGTCAGGGTATTGGCCATCACGGCAATGACGATGGCGCGTGCCGCCACTTGCAGGCGGGCGGCATCACCAAGCGCCAGGTCGGCCATGGCCAGCGTGATCGCATCCACGTCGGTCAGCCCGGCCACAGCGGCGGCCAGATAGAGCCCGGCCTCTCCGAAATAAACTTGTGCGGCTTTCGACACCAGCAAGACCAGACCGAACAGCAAGCCGAACTTGATGGCCTCATGAAGCTCAAATGGGTTGCTGCCGGGCTTTACTTCGCCACGCTGGCGCTGCCGGTTGCGATGCCACAACCAGTAGCAGGCACCCAGACTCGCCACACACAAGAGGCCGATCACGGGAGCAATCCGGCGCCCCAGCTCCCAGTGAATCAGCGCGGTCATGATCACCACACGGAAGAACATCACGGTCCAGGCCAGCACAATGCCAAGCGCCAGCGCCGAGGCGTCTTCACCGGGCTGGCGGCTGCGCTGCGAAAACCCAAGGGTGACCGCAGTGCTCGACGCCAGCCCACCCAGCAGGCCGGCCAGGCCCACACCATGCTCGGCCCCAACCAGCTTGATCAGCAGGTAACTGGCGAAATTGAGCGCGGAGATCAGCACCACCATCAGCCAGATCTTGTACGGGTTGACCACATCCAGCGGCGGCACGCCGTAGTTGGTGTCGGGCACCAGCGGCAAGATGATGAGCGTGACAATGCAGAATTTAAGGGTGGCCTCGACATCCGAGCTGTTGATGCGGCTGGCCAGCTGGTGCAGCCAGTCCTTGAGCGCGAGCAGCAAGGCCATGGCCACAGCAACCCAACTTGCCAGTTGCAGTTCGCCATAGGCACACAGCAGGCCCAGCGTGAACGCCAGCAGGGCCGAGAGTTCAGTGGCAATGCCGGTGTCGCCGCGCGACGATGTCACCACGTACATGCCGATGACCAGCGCCGCGATCGCCACAAACATGGCCAGCGCCAGCCACTCAAGCCCGAAACGTTCACGAAAGTAACCCGCCAGGGCACCGCTGAGCGCGATCAGCGCAAAGGTGCGCACACCCGCGCCAGCACCGCCGTCCCCGGCCTTGCGACGCTCGCGCTCAAGGCCCAGCAAGGTGCCAAGTCCGATGGCTACGGCAAAGCGAAGCGCCAAATCAGCGTTTTCCATGGGTTAACGTGAAATAACTTTCATGTCCAGGGGGTGGTCAGAGTCCATGAAAGTTAGCCTTGACGTCTTGAAGGTCTGCCGCCTGACAGGCTTAAGGTGATTTCCAAGAAAAAATATGCCCAGATTACGTAGGATTTTTGTTCAGCTGCAAGGCGTAAAAATGGGCGTATAGCGAGCTATACAACCGTTTTTGCAACGCAGCAGATGGACAAAAAGACAAGTCAGATGGGTATATTTTTCGCAGGAAATCACCTAAGGTGCGATGTGCAGCTGCTTTGGCTCAAGCAGCAGAAAGTGGGCGTTGCGCCGCTCTTTGCGGCTGCCGTCATCGCTGACGATGATGATGCGCGGCTGACCGTTGACCAGGGCCGGACTGATGCCTTCGGCGCGCTCGAAGCTGTGCAAACCCGGCACACTGACACGCCGTGCTGCGGCCTCTGGCTGACCAGACCAGAACCAGAGTTCAAATTGAACCGCCTCGCGCGACACCGGGCCACTGATGATCAGGTAGCCACCGAGCGCACGCACATGGCACATGCCACGAATGCCGTGACCGCCAAGGTCGAGTGTGGTCAGGTCCGCAGACACCTGAGGAGGTGCGCCGGCATCAAACATGGCGGCCGGACTTTCCACGCGGGCAATGATGGCCCGCTTGTCCTTTAATGGACTGCGAAAACCAATCAACAAGTGCTGTTGATCCGGGCTGATCTCCATGGCCTCGATGTTGAGCCCACCGTCCGTTTTCACACCGGCCACATCGGCCGCCGCCGCCAGTACCGGATGCCGGGCCGCCAACGCGCGCTTGAGCCCGGTGACCACTTTTTGCCCGACCACCCGGTCACCCTTGATCTTGAAACGGACCAATTTGTCACGCGTCTTTTTTTCATCGCCATCGCCATCACGTGAATGCGATGTCAGGGCATAGACATTGCCTGAACTGTCATGCGCCAGCGCTTCGAGGTCGTCGAGCTTCCAGAAATCATCCCAGAAGTCGAACCATCCCGGCCCCAGTGCCTGGCTGCTGACGCTGCCATCCGGGTTCAGGGTGACCAGGCTGAAAGGGTGCTCTTGCTCGTCTTCAACCACCAGAAAACGCCCGTCCGGTAGCTGCGCAATGGCAGAGGGTTCAAAAAGGCCGGTCAATGACTGGAACATCATGCGACCACCACACCCTCAAACGCCGGGTAGAGTGCATCGATCCAGGTTTCGACTTCCGCCTCGCTGATTTCCAGAAAAGCCAGGCAATCGGCGCCGTGGCGCAACCATTCGCGTTGCGGCTCGCGGCCTTCGTGATGTGACACCAGGTGGTCGGCAATGGCGGCAATCGCCACCAGTTGGCGCACCTCCATGGCCACATGGGTGTCATGCAACACCGCAAAATCGTGGTGCAGGCGCACCGCGTGGGCAATGACCTGGGGCAGGCGCCAGGTTCTGGCCACAATAGCACCCACCACGGCGTGGTCGGTGCGGTGGACAGCGTTTTCGGTCTGGATGAAGGTGCGGTCTTGCCGCGCCATGGCCTCGACCAGGGTGCCGCTGTAGCCGCGCACGCCTTGCAGCATCACCGGAATACCGACATGAAAAAACAGCCCGCAGGTTTTGGCCACCTCGACATCCACCCCATACATTTGGCGGGCAATGTGCGCCATGGCCAGCGAGCGGCGGGTGGACGACTCCCAAAAATGTTCGATCAGCGTGGGGTCAATGCGAATCGAGTTGCGCAACAAGAAGCCTGTCAGCACCGCTGCCGTGGGCTTGACACCCAACATCGACACGGCTTGCGCCACCGAAATCACCGGCTCACGCCGCGCATACAGCGGGCTATTGGCAATGCGCAACAGCGCCGCTGTCATGGCCACGTCAGCGCCGGCAATGGCAGCCACGGCTTGCGGGTCGGGGTCAGCTTGGTTGAGCTCGGTTTGCAATTGCACCAGCAGCTCCGGGCAGGGTGGAATGACGATGCTTTTCACCGGGCCGACATCGCGGGCATGGTCAAGCTCGCGGTTAATTTCTTGGGCTTTCAATATAAGGTCTCCTGCCGCCGATTATTGCTGCAAAAGAGGCCTCAGCTCAGGGCTCTGCGCTCAACCCGTCCAGTTTGCTGGCTGGCCCACTCAACCAGGGTCGCGGCATCCAGCGGCCGGGCAAAAAAGTAGCCCTGCAATTCTTCACAACCCAGCGCGGTCAATTGATCAGCCTGGCATTGGGTCTCGACACCCTCGGCCACCAGTTGCAAGCCCAGCTCGTGCCCAAGGGCAATGGTGGCGCGCACAATGGCCAAGTCGGCCGGGTCGTCAAGCATGTCGCGCACAAATGACTGGTCGATTTTGAGCTTGCCAATCGGGAAGCGCTTCAAGTAGGCCAGGCTGGAGTAACCGGTGCCAAAGTCGTCAATGGACAACTGCACCCCCAGGTCTTTGATGGCTTGTAGCGTGCCCACGGCCGAGTTGGAGTTTTGCATCAAATGCGACTCGGTGATTTCCAGTTCGAGCTGACCGGGTTCACAGCGATGCTGCGCCAGGCAGCTGCGCAGCACGTCCAGCAAACCGGGGTCAGCCAGCTGCACCGCCGACAGGTTGACGGCCATGACCCAATAGCCAAACCCGGCGTCGCGCCACGCAGCCCACTGCCCGCAGGCTTGTTGCAGCACCCAGGTGCCAATCGGCTTGATCAGCCCGGTTTCCTCGGCCACCGGAATAAAGCGCGCGGGTGACACCTGCCCCAGTTCCGGGTTGTGCCAGCGCAACAAGGCTTCCACGCCGACCATCTGGCGCGTTTTTGCATCGATTTTGGGTTGGTAGTGCAGCGCTAATTCCTGGCGTTCCAGCGCCAGCTTGAGGTGCTGCTCAAGGGTTTGGCGCTCGCGCAGTACCTGGTCAATCGACGCATCGAATTGGCAGGCGGCATCGCGCCCGGTGGCCTTGGCGTTGTACATGGCAGCGTCGGCACGGCGCATCAGTTCGTCGCGGTCGGTGCCGTCTTTGGGGTAGGTGGCCACGCCCACGCTGCACGACACGTTGAGCTCATGGCCGTCCACCAGATGGGCTTGCCGGATCAGCGGGATGATGCGCTGCTCGGCCTGCTCATGGGCCTGTACGGCATCTTTGAGACCGCGCAAAATCACCACAAACTCGTCACCCCCCAGGCGGCTGACCAGGTCACCGCTGCGCACCGCTTGTTGCAGGCGTGCAGCCACTGAACGCAACAAACCGTCGCCAATGTGGTGCCCCAGGGTGTCATTGATGAGCTTGAAGCGGTCCAGGTCAATGAACAGCACGGCAACGCATTCACCAGTGCGCCGCGCCTGGGCCAGCGCCGTGTCCAACGTGTCAATGCACAGGGATCGGTTGGGCAGCTCGGTCAGAACATCATGGTGGGCCAGAAACTGCGCACGATCCTCGGCCTTTTTGCGGTCGGTGATGTCAATGCAAATGCCAATGTAATGCGACACCAGCGTTTGATGCGCGGCATCGCGCACGGCCGAAATCATCATCAGGGCGGGGTAGGTTTCGCCATTGCGCATGCGCAAACGCACCTCGCCCTGCCATTCGTTGCGCCGCTCGATCGCCATTGATATTTCCTGCCCTATTTCTGAGCCCTTGGTATCGGGGAAACTGGTCAGCAAGGTGGCCAGGTGCTCACCCAGCACCTCATAAAAATCGTAGGACGTGGCTCTGCAAAACGCCTGGTTCACGCTGAGGATTTTTTGCTGGGCATCCATGATGATGATGCCTTCGCTTGAGGCCTCAAACACCTTGGCCCACAGTTGCAGGCGTTGCTCCATCAGTTTGAGTACATTGATCGGCGTGAAACTGGTCAACACCGCATCGACCCCCTGAAATTGAATGCGGCGCGCCGACAACACGGCCCAGGACGGCTCCGCACCACCGAGCCAGCGCACCTCGAACTCGTCGACGCGGTCGCGGTCGGCCAGACGCTGAAAAAACCGGGCGCGCACACCAGGCTCCAGACCGCGCAACCACGGGTCAGTGGTGCGCCCGTCCAGCCAGGGCCGGGCCGGGTCGTTGGCGTGCAACACCTGATGATCGGGGATGGAAGTGACCACCATGGCAATGGGCATGGCTTCCACCAGCTCGGTTTGCGCTTGCGCCGCGCGCGCACTGGCGGCCAACTCTTGCTGCACCACCCGGTCGTGGTCCAGTTGCGCCAGCATGCTGTTGAAGGCGGTCACCAAATGGCCAATCTCGTCTTGGCTGTGCCAATGCGCGCGCAAGGCGTAATTGCTGCTTTGGCGCACCCTTTCCGCCACACCGGCGAGTTGCTTGAGCGGCCTGGATATCTGGCGCGCCACGATGTACACCAAGCCCAAAATACCCACCAGCAACAGCAGCGCGGTGCCCAGGTGCAGCCACATGCGCGCAAACAAGCCCTCAACGCGCACCTTCAGAAGTGTGTCAAGCGCGTGTGAGGTCTGGCGCCATGCGAGCGCCAAAGCCTGCAGACTTTGACGATGCTGGGTGTTGAACGCGTCAGCCTCATTTCTGGCGACATTTTGTTGTGCGGCATCGCGGACCAGCTTCAACATGTCATTCAGGCGCACCGTCAGGGCAAGCTCCCCGGTGCTTAAACTGGCCCGCAAGGCGGGTGAACCTGCCGTGTAGGCCTGCAGGTAATCTGCGCTGATGCCCTGGCGAATGGCATCCAGACGACCTGCCAGAATCAGCAAACCAGTTGCCTGCAAACCCGCATTGACCGGCCTGCCGTTCACGCGGTTCATGGCGGCGGCGGTCTCTTCCATGACTTCGAGCAGCTCAGGAAAGCGCAGCGCCACCAAAGACATGCAGTAGTAGCTGTCCAGATCGGGGTCAAGAATCAAATTGGACTGGTTGGCCACCGTGGTCAACAGGGTGCGTGCGTCGCTGATGAGTTGGCGGCGAACCGCGTGCGCCGCCACCGGGGCGCCTGAAAATGCCTGCCAGGCACGCATCAATGCGTCAGAGGACTGCGCCGTCTTCAAGTCGGCATCGTGCGCGCCCCTGTTGAGATCAAACCGGGCCAGGGCAGCACGGGTTGGGTCAGATTGAAGTTGGTGGTCAATGAGCTTGGGCCACACCACATCACGCACGCTGTCGCTGTACGCCATACCAACGATTTCCTTGCGGGTAAAGTCGATGGCCAGGTATTTTTCGTGGATCAGAATGCCAGAGATGAAGATGACGGTGGTCAAATCCAGAAGGTAAATCAGCGTGAGTTTGCGGCTCACACTCAGACGACCAAGCCAGGAAACAAAGGGGTCGATGAATTTCATCCGCTGGCTTGGCGCGCGTGCTGTTCTGGGCTGGCTCAGGCCGGCACCGGCACCAAGAAGTCCTTGCTGATGTGGGCACCCAAATCGTTCACCCGGTCCAGAAACTGCGTCAGGTAGGCGTGCAAACCGGTCGCCAGAATCTCGTCAATGCGACCGTATTGCAGCTCGGCGCGCAACTTGCCGGCGCGGCGCTGGGTTTCGCCAGAGCGCTCACTGGCCACCAACGCCAGATTGTTCACCACCTCATTGAGGCTGGCGTGCAAGGAGCGCGGCATGTCAGGGCGCAAAATCAACAGCTCGGCCACGCGCTCGGGCCTGATCACGTCGCGGTAGACCTTGCGGTACACCTCAAAACCGCTGACGCTGCGCAAAATGGCGCTCCAGTGGTAAAAATCGAACTCCTGGTCTTTGTTGTTGGCGGTGCCGTAAAAATCTTTATCGACGGCGTGAAACTTCACATCCACCAGCCGCGCCGTGTTGTCGGCACGCTCCAAAAAGGTGCCCAGCCGCATGAAGTGAAGCGACTCGTCCATCAGCATGGTGCCCACCGTGACGCCGCGTGAGAGGTGCGAGCGGAACTTGACCCATTCAAAAAATTGCGACGGG
>JBBQSS010000082.1:0-11176 GCA_038213665.1 Burkholderiales bacterium
CGCTCGCGCAGGCGAACCGGGTCCAGCCACACATTCACTGCGCGGCCCGGCCCACCAATGGTTTGCACTTCACGGGTGCCCGGCACACGTTTTAACTCGGCCTCTACGGTATTTGCCACCCGCTCAATGTCCACGGCGGCCAGCGCGTCTTTGCTCCACAGCGTTACCGCCAGAACCGGCACGTCGTCAATGCCTTTGGGTTTGACGATGGGGGTGAGCGTGCCGAGTTCGCGTGGCAACCAGTCCTGGTTGGCGTTGAGCACGTCATACAAGCGCACCAGGGCGTCGGTGCGGGGCACGCCCACTTCAAACTGCACCGTCATGATGGCCATACCAGGGCGTGCCACCGAATAGGTGTGCTCAATGCCGGCAATCTGGCTCAGCACCTGCTCTGCCGGACGCGCCACCATGTTGTGCACATCCACGCTGGACGCCCCGGGGAAGGGAATCAGCACGTTGGCCATGGTCACATTGATTTGCGGCTCTTCTTCACGCGGTGTCACCAGCACTGCAAAAACCCCCAGCAGCAAGGCCACCAAGGCCAGCAAGGGCGTGATTGCATTGAGCTTGAAGGCCAGGGCCAAGCGACCAGAAATGCCCAGTTTGGAATTTTTTGCCATGCTCACCTCACTGGGCTGCACTGGTGGCAGGCTGGGCACCCGAGAGACCCGCCCGAACCGGGTCCAGCGCCACACGATCCGTCTCACTCAAGCCGGCCAGCACCTCGATGCCTTGCGCGCCATGATCCGCCCCCAGACGAATCGCTTTCAGTGAAAACCCTTGGCCCGACACCACATACACCGCCGTCAACTCGCCGCGTCGCAACACCGCAGACGCTGGAATGACCAGCCGCTGTGACTGACCCGCTGCAAAACGCACGCGCACCTGCTGCCCCGGCAACACGGCCTGGGCGGACGCGTCAGGCAAGGCCAAACGCCACTCGATGGTTTGCGATACCGCATCAGCCGTGGGCAAGTGGCTGACTTGGCTGGGGCGAACCCATTTCAACGAACCGTCTGCGGCACGCACCTGCACTTCAACGGCAGAACTACCTTGCACCTGGACCGAGCGTGACACCGGCACCTGCACCACCACACGCAGCGGCAAGGGGGCATAGAGCGTCAACACCGGCTTGCCCGGAAACGCAAGGTCGCCAGCCTCGGCCAGCGTTTGCAACACAAAGGCCTCAAAGGGTGCAGTCACACGCGTGAAACCTTGCGTCAACCCTGATTGCGCTTCGCCCGCCTGGGCCTGCGCGCGCCCGGCTTGTGCTGACTTGAGCTGCGCGGTGGCGATGTCCATGGCGGCAGCGCTGACAAAGCCTTTGGCCAACAGGTCGCGTGTGCGGTCGAAGCTGGCTTGGGCATTGCCCAACTCGGCTTGCGCCTGCGCGCTCTGCGCCCGGCTGCGCTGCACACCAGTCTGTGTTTCGCGGTCGTCAATGGTGGCCAGCAACTGCCCGGCGCGCACATTGTCACCCGCCTTGACCAGCAGGGACACGATGCGTCCGGAGGCTTGTGCCGATACCGTGCTTTGCTTGACCGGCTGCACCACGCCATCCATCTCGAAGCCATGGCCCACGGACTTGAGTTGCACCGCCGACAAAGGCACGCGCACAGCTTCTTGCGCCAGTGCTGTGGAGGCAGCAAAAGCTGCAAACAAAGCCACCAAAACGCTGCGCTGCAAACGCCGCGTCAATCCATCAACCAACAAAAATGAACGCATGTGACACCCTCGAAATATACTAAGGGGAGTATATGGGAACTTTTAAATCACTGGCAAGCGACCAAGAACTTGTGCACAAAAAAGCCCAGTTCAAAAAAGCGCAAGCCATGAAAAAAGGGCAACAGCATTGAAGCCATGGCCCTTTGTTAAAGAATCTAAAAACTTCCCTGTTTAGAACGGAATGTCATCATCCATGTCATCAAAACCGCTGGCCGGGCGCGCTGCGGGTGCCGCAGCAACTGGCGCCTGGCGCGCCGGAGCGGGGGCCGGACGTGGCGCAGGCGGCTGGCGGCTGTAACCACCGTCATCTTCACCCTGGCTGGGCTCACCACGGCCTTCGCGGCCACCGAGCAACTGCATTTCACTGGCAATGATGTCGGTGGCATATTTTTCAATGCCATCCTTGTCGGTGTACTTGCGGGTTTTGATACGGCCTTCGACGTACACCGGATTGCCTTTTTTGAGGTACTGGCTGGCGATTTCAGCCAGGCGACCAAAAAATGTGACGCGGTGCCATTCGGTTTCTTCGACCATCTCGCCGGTTTTGCCTTTGTAGCGGCTGCTGGTGGCAATGGTGATGTTGGCCACCGGGTCGCCACTGGGCAGGTAGCGCACTTCCGGGTCGCGCCCGAGGTTGCCCATCAAAATTACTTTATTTACAGATGCCATGGTGTGTCCTTCGTGTCATGTTGATTTTCAGTTTATCCGGCTTTTGCCGCAGGTCCATGCCCACTTGGCGCCTGCATCGGCCACGCCACCAGCAACCACAGCAGCAGCAGCACCGCGCACACCGCGAACAGGCCACTGGCGCCGCCATGCTTCATCAGCCAGCCGCCGCCCGTGCCACCAGCAAAAAACCCAAGCGATTGCAAGGTGTTGTAGACCCCAATGGCGGCGCCCCGACTGGCAGGCGGCGCCAGGCGCGACACGATGCTCGGCTGGCTGGCCTCCAGCACGTTGAAGCCGTAGAAGAACACAAACAGCAGGCCACCCAGCAGGGCCATGCTCGGCGTGGCACCCACCTGCCACCACAGCCCAAGCTGCACCAGCGCCGTCAAACCAATCGAGGTCAAAAACACGGCGCGCAGGTAACCGCGCTTTTCCAGTTGAAACAAGCTGCCCCCCATCACCACAAACGAGCCCAACACCGCCGGCAAGTACACCTGCCAATGCTGCGCGCGCCCCAAACCCGCCTGCACCAGCATGGCCGGCAAGGCCAGCCACATCGCCAATTGCACCGCATGCAACACAAACACACCAAAGTTCAGCCTGAGCAACGCCGGTGAGTGCAGCACATCCGCCAGGCGGCCACGCGGCTGGTTTTTATGCTGCAAGGGCTCAGGCGGCACCCACCAGATCACGCCCGCCACGCCCAACAGCGCCAGCACCCCGGTCAGGGCAAAAATACCCACCAACCCGACCCAGCCCGCCAGCACAGGCGCGGCGACCAGGGACAACGCAAACATCAAGCCAATGCTGGCCCCCACCAGCGCCATCGATTTGGTGCGCACCACGTCGCGCGTCTGGTCAGCCAGCAACGCCGTCACCGCAGCTGACACGGCGCCGGCGCCTTGCACGGCGCGGCCAATCGCCAGCCAGGTCAAGGTTGGCGCCCAAGCCGCCACCAGGCTACCCACGGCAAACACCAGCAAGCCAAACACAATCACGCGTTTGCGCCCGACGCGATCCGAGGCCAAGCCATATAAAAACTGCAACATGGCCTGCGTCAAACCATAGATGCCCATGGTGAGCCCGACCATGGCGGCATCGTCGCCACCAGGGTAGCGCGCCGCCTCAATGGCAAACACCGGCAAGATCAAAAATAAGCCCAGCATGCGCAGGGCAAAAATGGAGGCCAGCGAAAAACTGGCGCGTCGCTCGAGCGGCGTCATCGCGCCGACCACTACAGCGCTTTCGTCCTTGAACGAGGCATCAACTTTAGGCAAAGGGGTTCTCCAACACACAACACCGCGAACGGCCACGGCGACATCAGCACTGAATTGTCCCTGATCTAAACCACGGCAATTGCAAGGATGAGCCAAACGTAGAATACGATTTTTTAGCCCCTGTCAACCTAAGGCGATCAACATGTTGAGTTTGCGCAAATATGCTTCCAGTTTGATCAAGACGCTAAAGGGCTTTGTTTTCATGACCACGGTCGGCGTGGCGGCACTGGTCTTTCTCGGTGCCACGCTGGCATCTTCCTTGTTGTATGAAAAACTGCTGGAAGAGCGCAGCCTGGAGACCTCCGGGGAAATCGCGAAACAAAATTTCAATACGATTTATCAGGCCTTGGGCAAGGGCGACTCGCACGCCCAGATTCGCGAACTGGCGGCGCAGAGCATCCTGACGTTTCCCAGCACCCTGAGCCGGATCGACCTCTACCCCAGCCCGGCCATGCCGGCCCGCGACAAGCCGGGCCCGCTTGCCCCGGTTCCGGCTGACGCACAGCAAACCCTGACGGATGGCAAACTCAGCGTGCAACAAACCGGCGGTCACCTGCGCTACCTGTACCCGGTGGCCACACAAGCTGCCTGCCTGCAGTGCCACGCCGCGGCAAAAATCGGGGACGTGCTCGGGGTTGTCGCCATTGAGCACAACTTGCCTACGGTGGCGGCAACCGCGCGCCTTTATTACGTGGCGCTGTTCCTGACGCTGGGCCTGCTGGTCTTGCTGGCAGCCACGACCGTCACCACCTTCCTGAACAAAAAGCTGAACCGTTCGGTTGAGTTGTTTCGCAGCAAAGTCGATGCCTTCAACAGCATCAAGGATTTTGAGCAGCTTCAAATCAACAAGGTCGATTTTGGCTTTGAGGAATTCAACCAGTCGTTCGACCACGTCGCCTTGCTGGTGGAGAAGATCAAGGGCGTGGCCGTTGACAAGGACATACTTGAGTTCGAGATCAAGCTGCTCGAAAAATTCATCATCACCTCCAACGTGGTGCGTGACTGGCGCGAGTTCATCAAGACACTGCTGATTGACATCAACCAGATTCTTGACGCTTACGCGCTGGTCACCCTGTTCCGGGTTGAAGACGAGGCCTATGAATGCGAGATTTTCTGGCGCTTCCCACCGTCCCAGACATCTAGCCAATTGTTCGAGCAAATCCTGCGCAAGCAGTTGTATGACCATCCGTTTTTCCATGGCGCCACGTTGCTGCCGATCGTCCACAACATCGCCGACGAGAACGGTACCCTGCCGGAACTCAGCGTGGCGGACGTCGAACTGCAAACCAAAACCCTGCTGCTTGACACGCCCAAGATCGGCGGCATTGTGGGCATCGGGGTGCAATCCACCGTGGCACAAGACCATGTGCGTCACATCGTCATCGGCAGCATTCTGACCACCTTGCTCAACCTGGTCGGGTCGGTCAAGGCAATCTACAAGTACACCAAAGATCTGGAGCACTACGCCACCCGCGACCCCCTGACCGACCTTTACAACCAGCGCATGTTCTGGGAATTGCTCGGTTACGAGGTGGGCCGTTCAAAGCGCCATGCGCAACAGTTTGCGGTGCTGATGCTCGACCTGGACAACTTCAAGACCATCAACGACCGCTTCGGCCACCATGTTGGCGACGCCTTCCTGCAGGCCTTCGCCAAGCTGCTGCAAACTGCCGTGCGAGATGGCGATTTGCTGGCGCGTTACGGCGGTGACGAGTTCTGCATCATCCTGCCGGAAGCCGCCGACACGCAGGCGCACATGATTGGGCAGCGCATCACCGAGCTGATCGGGAATTTCTCAATGACCGCACCCGATGGTCAAAAGATCAAGACCACCACCTCGATTGGCATTGCCATCAGTCCCACCCACGGCGACAACCCCAAGGACCTGTTCCTGGTGGCCGACAACATGATGTACAAGGCCAAGAAGTCGGGCAAAAACGCCATCGCGATTCCCGACCAGGACGAAATGGCCGAAGTGTTCAGGCAGGCCGGGGAAAAGATCGTGATGATCCAGAATGCGCTGGACCAGGACCAGATCATTCCCTTCTTTCAGCCGATCTGCGACGCCGCCACGGGCGAGGTCGTGATTCACGAGTTGCTGATGCGCATCCAGCTCGGCGACCGGATTGTGGCCGCCAACGACTTCATTGAACAAGCCGAAAGCATGGGCATAGCCCACAAAATGGATTACCAGCTGATCGAGAAGGCCTTCATCCAGATCAAGGCACAAGGCTATGAGGGCATGCTGTTCGTCAACCTGTCGCCGAAGGCGCTGATCGTTGGGGAATTCGCGGCACGGGTGAGCCACCTGGCGCAGGAATTCGACATTGCTCCCAGCCGCATCGTGTTTGAAATTACCGAACGCGAGACCGTCAGCAACCTGAGCCTGCTGGAAAAATTCGTGCTCGACATCAAACTGCAAGGCTTCAGCTTTGCCATTGACGACTTCGGCTCCGGCTACTCGTCGTTCCAGTACATCAAGCGCTTCCCGGTGGACTACATCAAGATTGAAGGCGAATTCATCCGCAACATGCTGCACGACGAGGTCTACATGGCTTTCGTCAAGAGCATCGTGACGCTGGCCAAGGAACTCAAAGTCCAGACCATCGCCGAGTTTGTCGAGGACGCCCAAACGCTGGCTGCCGTCAGCGCCCTGGGCATCGATTTCGCGCAGGGCTACCACATCAGCCGCCCATCGCCCGCCATGCATGTGCAGGGCCGCATCACCGTGGCGCCACTGCCTCTATCATGATGGGTTTTCTCGAGCACCTTTCACCTTGAACTCCCCCACCGACGCCGCGTACCCAGATCGCTTTCCAGAAGGCAAGTACCTGGCCAGTGCCTTGCAGCAGCAAACCATCAACATTCGCGGCGCACGCACACACAACCTCAAAAACATCGACCTCGATATCCCGCGCAACCAGCTGGTGGTGATCACCGGCTTGAGCGGCTCGGGCAAGTCCAGCCTGGCCTTTGACACACTTTATGCCGAAGGGCAGCGCCGTTATGTCGAGAGCCTGAGCACCTACGCACGCCAGTTTTTGCAGCTGATGGACAAGCCCGACGTGGACATGATCGAGGGACTGTCGCCCGCCATCTCGATCGAGCAAAAAGCCACCAGCCACAACCCACGGTCCACCGTCGGTACCGTGACCGAAATCCATGACTACCTGCGCCTGCTGTTTGCCCGCGCCGGCACGCCCTACTGCCCCGCGCATGGTTTGCCGCTGCAGGCGCAAACCGTGAGCCAGATGGTGGATGCCGTGCTGGCCCTGCCCGCAGACACCCGGTTGATGATTTTGGCGCCGATTGCGCGTGAGAAAAAGGGTGAGTTCCTGGACGTGTTTGCCGACATGCAGGCACAGGGCTATGTGCGCTTTCGCGTTAACGGCCAAACCTTTGAATTTGACCAGCTGCCGGTGCTTAAAAAAACCGAAAAACACGACATCGACGTGGTGATTGACCGCGTCAAGGTGCGCCACGCACCGGTTCACCCAACCCCTGCACTGGCCGACGCGGCGCCAGACGTCACACCAGCCGCCCCTCAGGATGCGCCAGATGGCGCGGCTCTGGCAGTCAGCGTGGCAGACCGCACCGACTTCGACAACCTCAAGCAGCGCTTGGCGGAAAGCTTTGAGGCCGCCTTACGGGTCGCCAACGGTCGCGCGATTGCAGTCGAATTGCCTGTCGAAATTGATAGTGCTTCACGCAATAAGGACGGGGGCTACAAGCCAAAAGAGCACTTATTCAATGCCAAATTCGCCTGTCCGGTGTGCAGCTATTCCATTGCAGAACTTGAACCACGCCTGTTCTCCTTCAACTCCCCCGTAGGCGCTTGCCAAAGCTGTGACGGCCTGGGCGCCACGGAGGTGTTTGACGCAGCGCGGGTGGTGGCCTTCCCCACCCTGAGCCTGGCCAGCGGCGCCATCAAGGGCTGGGACCGGCGCAACGCCTACTACTTCGCCATGCTGGAAAGCCTGGCTGAGCACTACAAGTTTGACATTGACCAACCGTTTGAATCGCTGCCCGAGGCCGTGCAAAGCGCGGTACTTCAGGGCTCTGGACAGGTAGACATCAAGTTCAGCTACGTGATGGATTCGGGCGCCTCCAGCGGTAAAAAGCTCAGCAAAAAACACCCGTTTGAGGGCATCATCCCCAACATGCAGCGGCGCTACCACGAGACCGAGTCCGCCGTGGTGCGCGAAGACCTGGCACGCTTGCGCAGCGTCCAGCCCTGCCCCGCCTGCGCGGGCAGTCGCTTACGCGCAGAAGCGCGCCACGTGCGAATCGGCGAAGGCGCGCAAGCCAAAGCCATTTTTGAGCTCAGCCACTACACGCTGGCCGAAAGCTTTGCCTACTTCAACACGCTCACCATGCACGGTGCCAAGGGCGACATTGCCGCCAAGGTGGTGCGTGAAATCAGCCTGCGTCTGAAATTTTTGAACGATGTCGGCCTGACTTACCTGAGCCTGGACCGCAGCGCCGAAACGTTGAGCGGCGGCGAATCGCAGCGCATTCGCTTGGCCAGCCAGATTGGCAGTGGCCTGACCGGTGTCATGTATGTGCTGGACGAACCCAGCATTGGCCTGCACCAGCGCGACAACGACCGCCTGATTGACACCCTGAAGCACCTGCGCGACATTGGCAACAGCGTGCTGGTGGTCGAGCATGATGAAGACATGATGCGCGCCGCCGACCAGATCATCGACATGGGCCCAGGCGCTGGCGTGCATGGCGGGCGCGTCATGGCGCAGGGCACGTTTGACGAGGTCAAAGCCAATGCCAACTCGCTCACCGGCCAGTATTTGAGTGGTGCGCGCCGCATTGCCATGCCCGCACACCGCACCGCCTGGCTGCCCACGGTGGCACCCAAGCCGTTCAACAGTGGCAAACCCAGCCGCTTTGCCCCGAGCCCGGCCGCACTCAAACGCGCCGAGCGCGAGGCGCAGCACAACGCCACGTTGGGCGAGTTGCAAGCGCTCAAGGTCATTGGCGCCAGCGGCCACAACCTCAAAGGCGTGGATGTGGCGTTCCCGGTGGGGCTGTTCACCTGCGTCACCGGCGTGTCGGGTTCGGGCAAGTCCACACTGGTGAACGACACGCTGTACAAGGCGGTGGCGCGCACCATTTACCGCGCCCACGACGAGGCCTCAGCGCACACGGCCATTGAAGGCATTGAGTACTTTGACAAGGTCATCAACGTCGACCAGTCTCCGATTGGCCGCACGCCACGCTCAAACCCGGCCACCTACACCGGCCTGTTCACCCCGATTCGCGAGTTAATGGCCGAGGTGCCTACCGCGCGTGAGCGGGGTTACGGCCCGGGGCGCTTCAGCTTCAACGTGGCAGGTGGCCGCTGTGAAGCCTGCGAAGGCGACGGCATGGTCAAGGTTGAGATGCACTTTTTGCCCGATGTGTATGTGCCGTGCGACGTGTGCGCGGGCAAACGCTACAACCGCGAAACCCTGGAAGTGCTCTACAAGGGCAAAAACATCGCCCAAATCCTGGAGCTCACGGTAGAGGCGGCGCACGAATTCTTCAAAGCCGTGCCGACCATTGAGCGCAAGCTGCACACCCTGCTGGACGTGGGTCTGAGCTACATCCGCCTCGGCCAGGCCGCCACCACGCTGTCAGGCGGCGAGGCACAACGCGTCAAGCTGGCCCTCGAATTGAGCAAACGCGACACCGGACGCACGCTTTACATCCTGGACGAACCCACCACGGGTTTGCACTTTGCCGACATTGACCTGCTGCTCAAAGTGCTGCACCAATTGCGCGACGCCGGCAACACCATTGTGGTGATCGAGCACAACCTGGACGTGATCAAAACCGCCGACTGGCTGATCGACATGGGCCCGGAAGGCGGCAGCGGCGGCGGCACCGTGGTGGGCGTCGGCACGCCAGAACAATTGGCCGCCAACCCGGCCAGCCACACCGGGCGGTATCTGGCGCGGCTGCTGTAACGCATCCCGGTGCACGTTGTCAGGGCAACGCAGACCAAATCAGAAAGTCCACAGGGTCAGTTATTTGTCAAGGGTGTTTGAGTCATGAAATTGCGTCACAGGTTGCGACTTGTTTGGATATTGATGTGGCTGCTGCCAATGCAGGCTTGGGCACTCGACTTGAACGACCAATGGTCCGTTTTCTGGGACGCGCCCGCCCAAATGCAACCTGCTGATTTGTATGCCCCTGGCGTGGCCTGGCAGCCCGATACCCGGTTGGGCATGAACGGCTACCGGCCGGGGGTGTTTTGGGCGCAGTTCCGCGTGCCAGCAACGCCGCAGGGGCAAAGCGGCTGGCTGCTCTCGGTCGGGCAGCCCTATCTGGACCGCATTGATGTGTACCGCTGGGACCAGCCGCAGCCTTTGGCGTCCATGGGCGACACCCTGCCTGCGCCGCCGCCGCGTTTGTCTTTTGCCAGCCATGTGGTGCGTCTGCCCGCAGCGAACACCGAGCAGCGCTATTTGGTCAGGGTGCAAAGCACCAGCGCCATGAACATCCAGGCGCACTTGCTGTCCGATGCCCAATGGCTGCACGAACAGCCTGACACCCTGTTCAGGGCCGGGGTGTTTTTTACCTGGTACCTGTTGGCCATCGTTATCGCGATTGTGGGCGCGGTGGTGCTGCGCCAGCCGGTGCAAGTCGCATACAGCGCTTATTTGCTGTGTCTGATGGCCATTTTTTTGGGGGTTAACCAGCCTATTTTTCTCAATGAATGGTTGGGTTCCCCGCACTGGGCCAACTGGGTGACCGGGTTCGGCATTTTGCTGGCACCGGCCGTCAGTTGCCTGCTGTGGGCGGTGATCCTGCGACTGCGCAGCACCCATCCCCTGATTTTCAAGATATGTCTGGGCGTGGTGGTCTGGTGCGTGTTGAGCTTGTGGACCATCAATACACCCTATTACCAACCAGCGGCAAAAATTGCCGTCTTGAGTGTGGTGGTGTATGGCACATCAATTTTTGGCCTGGCGCTGTGGGCCATGCGCGACCCTGCGCAGCGCATGAATGTCGGCTTGTTTGTGCTGGCGTTCTTCATGAATATTGTGACGGTCATCGTAAACAACCTCAGCGTGGCGGGCGTCATTGCCGCGCGGCCCTGGTTTACCGCAGCGGTTGATGTGTCGTCGCTGGCTCATGTGATTCTGCTGGCGCTGGCTACCAACCTGTTCATCCGCAAGCTCCAGGCGGAAAACGCTGAAACCCAGTTTCAACATCGCTTGCTGGCGACGCAGCGCGACCAGCTGCAGAAACTCTCGGCCTTTGTGGCGCACGAGTTTCTCACCCCGCTGGCCCGCATTGGCCGCTCGGCCGAGATGTTGGCGCGTGAAACGCCCCCGCTGGCCACCCACCCCGCGCGGCGCGTGGCCGATATTCGGGTATGGGCCTTTGAAACCGGCAAGCTGGTGGAAGCGTTTTTAAACAGCGCGTCGCTCAAGTCAGGCCAGGCCAACGTCAAACCGGTAGCGGTTGACGTGGCCGACTGGTTTGAACGCGTTCGCACCGAG
>JBBQSS010000083.1:0-11173 GCA_038213665.1 Burkholderiales bacterium
TTCATCCGCGTCCAGCCACTTCCTCGTGCTTGGCGGCTGGTAGGTGGCAAACCGCGCCAGCAGCGCCACGGGCTCGGGCTCGACGATCAGCACTGAACGGTGCTGCGGCTTCATGAACTGCTCATGCGTGGCATGGTCCAGAAACGTGGTCAACGCGTCATAGTATCCAGCCACATTGAGCAAGCCCACCGGTTTGGCGTGAATGCCCAACTGCGCCCAGGTCCAGATTTCAAACAACTCCTCAAACGTGCCAATGCCGCCCGGCATGGCAATGAAGCCGTCAGACAGCTCGGCCATCAGGGTTTTGCGCTCGTGCATGGATTGGGTGATGTGCAGCTCGGTCAACCCCTTGTGCGCCACTTCCTTGCGCGCCAGGGCGTGCGGAATCACCCCAACCGCGCGGCCACCCAGCGCCAGCACAGTGTCGGCAATCAGCCCCATCAGGCCAATGCTGGCACCGCCATACACCAGCCCCAGATCCCGCGCCACCAGCGCCCGGGCCAACGCACGTGCGCCCTCAGCATAGGCCTCAAGTCGACCTGGGCTGGAGCCGCAGTACACACAAATGGCCTTCATGACACGCGTTTCAGCACGTCAGCGCCATCAAGGTGGCCGCAGCCAGCCAGCACAACAGCAATTTTGGGGCGTTCTGACATCAGGTTCTCCGGTAGTTCCGAGAGATTATGCGGGGGAACACCCCCATGCGGACTGGTACATTCTTGGCAGTTGTCCCGATTTACCCCTCCTACCGATTGCCAGTGTTTCATGTCTGACACCCCATCCAGCACGCCACCAGCCCTGCCCCCGCCCATCTCCGTGCTGTCTTTATCCGTGACCGTGGCCATGGGTTATGTGCCGCTGGGCATGGTGTTTGGCTTTCTGTTTGTGCAAGCGGGCGCGCCGTGGTGGCTGGCGCTCACGGCCAGCGTGTTCGTCTACGCTGGTGCCTCGCAGTTCATGATGGTGCCGATGCTGGCGGCCGGGCTGCCAGTGGCCTCGATTGCGTTGGCCACGTTGGTGGTGAACTTGCGCCACATGTTTTACGGCCTGTCGCTGTTGCACAAACTGCCCACACAGCCCTGGGCACGCTGGTACCTGGTGTTTGCCCTGACAGATGAGACCTATTCGGTGCTGACCACACTGCCCGAGGGCACCCGCACCGGCCAGATGGTGGCGGTGGCTTTGCTCAACCAGGCTTGGTGGGTGCTGGGCACCCTGCTGGGGGCGCTGATTGGGGCCCAGGTACAAATTTCACTGGTGGGTCTGGACTTTGCGCTGGCGGCCTTGTTTGCCGTGCTGGCAGTGGAGCAGTGGCGCAGCTCGAATGCAACCGCGCCACTCTGGGTGGCGCTGCTAAGCTACGGCGCCGCGTTGGCCGTGATGCCACAACAGGCACTGCTGGTGGCCATTGCCCTGAGTGTTTTGGCGGGCCTTTTGTGGCCCAAGACCTCGCCAACCGTGGTGGCGCCATGATCGACACCACTTACGCCTTGGGCGTGCTGGCGGCCATGGCTGCCGTGACCTTTGGCCTGCGTGCCTTGCCTTTTCTGGCAGCGCGCTTTTTGCAGCGTCATCCGCTGGTGCAGCGCCTGGGGCGCTTTTTGCCGCTGGCCATCATGACGCTGCTGCTGACCCACACCCTGGTGGGCAGCGCCAAAGGCAACCCGGTTGGGCCTTGGGCTGAACTGGTGGCCATCGCAACCGTGTTGGCATTGCAGTGGTGGCGCAGACAGCCGCTCCTGAGCATTTTGGTGGGCACCGGGCTCTATGTGCTGCTGCGCAACCCTGCACTGACACACTGACGCAGCAGCAGGACACGCAGGAACCCCAGGCACGGGCACGTCTTGCCCTACTTCACCGCATTCGGAAAAAACAGCTGCTCGCCGCCAATTTTGTAGCTGGCAATCGCGCCTTGACCCACCGGTGAGGTGACCCAGTCGACAAACTTTTGACCATCGGCTGCCTTCACGTGCGGGTGTTTGGCCGGGTTGACCAACATCACGCCGTATTGGTTGAACAAGCGTTTATCGCCTTCCACCAGCACCTTCAGGTCGCCCCGGTTTTTGAAGTTGAGCCAGGTGCCACGGTCGGTCAGCACATACGCACCCATGCTTGACGCCATGTTCAACGCCGGACCCATGCCGCAGCCGCAGGCCTTGTAACCAGTGCCTTGTTTGTCGGTCAGCTCAGCCATTTGCCAGAAGCGCAATTCGGCGGCATGGGTGCCGCTTTTGTCACCGCGAGAGATGAACGGACCGTTGGCCGCTGCCAGTTTCTTGAGCGCCTCGACCACGTCATGACCCGTGACCTTGACCGGGTCAGCGGCCGGGCCCACCAGCACGAAGTCGTTGTACATGACCTCAAAGCGCTTCACAGCAAAACCTTCGGCCACCACTTTTTCTTCAGCCACCTTGTCATGCACAAACAGCACATCGGCATCACCCCGGCGGCCCATGTCAATGGCCTGGCCAGTGCCGAGCGCCACGACCTTCACCTCGATGCCACTGGCTTTTTTGAATTCGGGCAGGAGGTGGGCAAACAGGCCAGACTGTTCAGTGGACGTAGTGGAAGCCACCACAATGGACTGCGCTTGCACCCCTATGGACGAACCGAAAGAAGCTATCATTAAAATAGCTATAGGCGCATATTTCATATGGGCCAGAGGCTTAAAACACTTAAAATTTTTCACTGAATTCATACCAGTTCTCCTTTAACAAACAAATGGGCCGCCGGATACTGCTGTTGCAGCAACGGCCCGCTGAAAAAATCACTCACCGACAAATCTGCCAGCACGCGGCCCTGCTCCAGGTAAATCACCCGGTTAGCCAGGCGCTTCACCTGACCGAGGTTGTGGCTGGCAAACACCAGGGTCATGGCCTCGGGGCCACTGGAAAATTCTTCGATCAAAGCCTCCACCTCGCGCTTGGCATGGGGATCAAGACTGGCGGTGGGCTCGTCAAGCAGCAGTACCCGCGGTTGCAGGGCCCAGACACGCGCCATGGCCACCCGCTGCTGCTGGCCGCCCGAGAGTTGGCGTGCGTTGCGCAGCGCCAGGTCCAGCAAACCCACACGCGCCAACGCCTCCAGCGCCTTTGTTTTGGCAGCGTTCCAGGGTGTGCCGCGCAGCCACAGCCCAAGCGCAATGTTGGCCTGCACCGACAAACGCATCAAATGCGGCTTTTGAAACAACATGGCCTGGCACAGCCCAGGCGCGCTGCGCGTGTGGCCGGCCGTAGGGGCTACCAACCCATGCAACAGGCGCAGCAACGTGCTTTTGCCGCAGCCGTTGGCGCCAACCAGCGCCACACGTTCGCAGGGCAAGATGGTCAGGCTGACCTCTGTCAAAGCGCGCACGCCCAGGCCGGTCTGACCAAAATGCACACTGGCACCAGTCAACTCAAATACCGGCGGCAGCAAGCTTGGCCGCGCCATTTGCATGTCAGCCAGCGCAACGGCGTCTTTGCCCATCAACGCGGCAGGTTTCATACCGACACTCCCAGCGGCAATGCGGCAACACCACCAGACTCCCGGTGTTCGCGCCAACGCCGCAGCAGCGCAATCAGCACGTTCAACAGCAGCACCACGCCAAGCAAAATCAAGCCCAACCCCAAAGCCAGTGGCAAATCGCCCTTGCTGGTTTCCAGCGCAATTGCCGTCGTCATGACCCGTGTGAAACCGTCTACATTGCCGCCCACGATCATCACCGCACCGACCTCAGACACTGCCCGGCCAAAAGACGCAATCAGCACGGTAAGCAAGGCATAACGCTCGTCCCAGGCCAGCAGCAGGCTGCGCATCAGCGGACTGGCACCAAGCGATTGCAATTGCTCGCCATGCAGGCCTTCGGCGTCCTCCACTGCTTGCCGGGTGAGTGCGGTCACCACCGGCAACACCAACACGGCTTGCGCCAGCACCATGGCCTTGACGCTGAACAACCAGCCCAGATAGCCCAGCGGCCCGCTGCGTGACAGCAGCAGGTAAACGACCAGGCCCACCACCACCGAAGGCACGGCCAAAAACGTGTTGAGCAGCGTCAGCACCGCGCCGCGTCCGGCAAAACGCGCCACACCTAGCCAGGCGCCCAGCACCAGCCCCAGGCTGCAGGCGATCAGGCACGCGGTGGCGCTGACAGACAAGGACCGGCCCACAATGGTGAGCAAGTCGGCGTCCATGTCAGCAATGAGTTGCAACGCGGTCGTGGCGCTTTCAGAAAAAGATGTCACTGGCAAGAGCGGTTGAGTTGAGATGAGGGTCTGCCCAAGGGAACGCGGGGGCGGTGACAAGTTGCGGTATCGTAGCCACCGATTAAATGACTGGCGATATGAACCACCGTGCATAGGCTTCAACTTCACTACACGCTGTCGCGCGACAGCAGCCCGGCGCTGGTGCGCAACCCCTTGATTGACTTGCTGCAAGCCGTCAGCCAGCAGGGCTCCATTTCTGGTGGCGCGCGTGCCCTGGGTTTGAGCTACCGCCACGTCTGGGGCGAGCTCAAGCGCTGGGAAAACGAGCTGGGCAACGAACTGCTGATCTGGGAAAAAGGCCAGAGGGCGCTGCTGACCGAGTTCGCCAACAAACTGATGTGGGCCGAACGCCAGGCGCAGGCCCGCCTCGCGCCGCAAATTGAAGCGCTTCGCGCCGAGCTGGAACGCAGTTACGCGATGGCATTTGACGACAGCGAGCATGTGGTCACGCTTTACGCCAGCCATGACGATGCCTTGTCACGCTTGCGGGAGTTTGCCTTGCAGACCGAAACCAGCGCCATAGATACTAAAACTTCAATAGCTACTTATGCTTATCCAACAAGGGATGTAGGCCTAAGTGTCATAAACAAAGGGGGTCCGCCTGAACACCAGCAGTGGCACCTGGACATTCGTTTTACGGGCAGCGTGGACGCCATTCGCGCCCTCAATGAAGGGCGCTGCGTGATGGCCGGTTTTCACACGCTCATTGACACTGGCAAAAAGTCCCTGACCGAGCGCACGTACAAGCCGTTGCTGCAACCTGGGCAACACAAGATCATTGGGTTTGCCCAGCGCACCCAAGGCCTGATGGTGGCCAAAGGCAACCCGCTGCGACTGCAGTCGCTGCAAGATGTGGCGCGCACCCAGGCCCGCTTCATGAACCGGGTGCTGGGCAGCGGCACCCGCGTGGTGCTGGACGAACTGCTGGCACTGGCCCAGCTGGGTCGTGCTGACCTCAAGGGTTATGCCCACACCGAGCCGTCTCACACGGCAGTGGCCCAAGCGGTGGCGGCTGGCCAATGTGATGCAGGGCTGGGCATCGCCGCAGCCGCCCACGCTGCGGGGCTCGAATTTGTGCCCTTGGCCGACGAGCAATACCACCTGGTGTGTCTGAAATCTGCCCTTGACCAACCGGCCATCCAGGCCTTGCTGCAAACCCTTCAAAGCTCAGCCTGGCAAAGTGTGTTGAACCACATCGCCGGGTACACCGCACTGCACTGCGGGCAAGTGCGCGCCATGCGCCAGGTGTTACCGTGGTGGGATTACAAAACGCAAAAAAGCAAGGCCCCGGGCTGACTTGACAGGCGGCAGGCAAGGATTAAACCCCTGAGTTAATTTCATTGCGACCCCTAAAATTATTCATGGCATCCGATCAAGCCCAACCGCTAAACTCCAACGCCTTTGGCCGCAATTTAGCCATGACCTGGGCTATTTTGCCAAGCACTCTAATAATGGAGACACCATGCCCTTTCTACTTTCGCTGTCCCGGCTGATTGACATCATCAGCACCGGGGTAGGCAAATTCTCCATGTGGCTGATTTTGGCCACCACCCTGATCAGCGCCGGCAACGCCATCGTGCGCAAACTGTTCAACGTCAGCTCCAATGGCCTGCTTGAAATCCAGTGGTACCTGTTTGCCGCGGTGTTCTTGTTGGGTGCGGGCTACGGTTTTTTACGCAACACGCACGTGCGCATTGACTTCATTGCCGCCAAGCTGAGCCCACGCACCCGCAACTGGATTGACGTGGTTGGCATCATCGTGGTGTTGTTTCCGTTTTGCGTGCTCTCCATTGTGCTGAGCTGGCCCCTGTTCACCAACGCGCTGGCCAGCGGTGAAATGTCGCAAAACGCCGGCGGCCTGATCCGCTGGCCGGTCTATGCCCTGATTCCTCTGGGGTTTGCATTGCTTGCGTTGCAGGGCGTGTCTGAATTGATCAAACGCATCGCTTTTCTCGCAGGTCTTGGGCCTGATGTGCTGTCGCTGGAGGAAAACAAGTCTGACGACGAAAAGCACATGGAAGAACTTGAAGCCATCGTGGCGCGCAAACTGGCAGAAGGAAAATAAATGCAATCGACCTTTTTGGCACAGCAATTTGTGCCGCTCATGTTCTGTGGCCTGTTCGTCTTTTTGCTGACCGGTTTCCCCGTGGCCTTCGCCCTGGCGGCCACCGGCCTGGGCTTTGGTTTTCTCGGCATGGAGACCGGCATTTTTCCGCCGTCGCTGTTTCAGGCGCTGCCGCTGCGCATTTTTGGCATCATGCAAAACGACACCCTGCTGGCGATTCCGTTCTTCACCTTCATGGGCATTATTCTGGAGCGCTCGGGCATGGCCGAGGATTTGCTTGAAACCGTGGGCCAGGTCTTTGGCCCGCTGCGCGGTGGCCTGGCGGTTGCCGTGATTCTGGTGGGTGCGCTGCTGGCCGCCACCACCGGCGTGGTGGCGGCGGCGGTGATTTCCATGGGGCTGATCTCGCTGCCCATCATGCTGCGCTACGGCTACAACCGGGTCATAGCCACCGGGGCCATCACGGCCTCGGGGACGCTGGCACAGGCCATACCGCCCTCACTGGTGCTGATTGTGCTGGCCGACCAATTGGGCCGCTCAGTGGGCGACATGTATGCCGGCGCCTTGTTGCCGGGCCTGTTGTTGGTGGGGCTGTACATCATGTTTGTGGTGGCCGTGGCACTGATCAAGCCCGCCTGGGTGCCGGCACTGCCACCAGAGGCCCGCATTTACCGCGAAACCAATGGCAACTCTGGTCACAAATCGCTGCTGGTGCTGGTGCTGATTTGTGCGGCGGTGGGCTGGGGCTGGGCCCAGATGCACGACACCTTGATGACGCGCTGGCTGGAGCGCAGCCTCCCCTCCGCTGGTGATGAAATCGTCATCATGTCGCTGACGCTGGCCTCCATCTCCGGGCTGGTGCTGGCGCTACTCAACCGCGCCAGCAAAATGGGCCTGCTTTCAAGGCTGGCCGAGCAGGTCACGTTTGTGCTGATGCCGCCGCTGATTTTGATCTTCCTGGTGCTGGGCACGATTTTTCTCGGCGTCGCCACACCCACCGAGGGTGGCGCCATGGGGGCGCTGGGCGCGCTGATTCTGGCTCTGGGCAAAAAGCGCATGTCGATGCCGCTGCTCAATCAGGCCCTGGAAAACACCGCCAAACTGGCCTCGTTCGTGTTGTTCATCCTGATCGGCTCGACCGTGTTCAGCTTCACCTTCAACGCGGCAGATGGTCACATCTGGGTGGAGCACTTGTTCACCAACATGCCGGGCGGTGGCTGGGGCTTTTTGATTGTGGTGAACCTGCTGGTGTTCACGCTGGGCATGTTCATTGACTTCTTCGAGATCGCGTTCATCGTGTTGCCCTTGCTGGCACCAGTGGCAGAGAAAATCTTGCCCGGGCTGGTGCCCGGCATGACGCCCGACATGGCCATGATCTGGTTTGGCGTGATCATTGCCATGAACCTGCAAACCTCTTTTCTGACACCGCCATTTGGCTTTGCGCTGTTTTACCTGCGCAGTGTGGCTGCCAAGTTTGATTACAAAGACCGCGTCACTGGCCAAACCATCAAGGCGGTGAGCACCAACGAGATTTACAAGGGCTCTATCGCCTTCATCGTGCTGCAGCTCGCCATGGTGGTTGCCATCATGGTTTTCCCGGCGCTGGTGGTGGGCAACATGTCCAAAGACAAGGGTTTAAGCGACGCCGCCGTGATGGAGCAATTGCAAATGTTTGACACAGCGCCTGACGCTGACAAAGGCAACCCCGACACGCCAGCAGATGGCGCCGCACCCGCCGAAGAGGCCGCACCCCCCGAGACGCCTCAGGACGCAGCCCCTGCCGAAGATGACCCGATGAAAGCCATTCTGGAGTCTGTCGCCAAAGACAAAAAGAATGCCAAGCCATGATGTGCCGCAAGAGAAAGCGAATGGCCGTTGACCTGCACCCTGCCCTGACCTACCACGGGGTTTGATCTGCGATGTGCTTTATCTGCCACGGGCCTCAGCGGTTTTTTTGTAGGCCTATTTGGGCCAGAATCGACTGAAATTCAGGCACAAAAAAACCGCGCTACAGCGCGGTTTTTTTATTTATCAGCTCACTTACAGTTTTTGCGCTTGCATGAAGCTGTCAAAACGCTGCTCGCTGAAGCGCGCCCAGAGGTTGGCGTCGGCACGGAAGGGTTTCATGTCCGCGTAAATCTTTTTCCAGTTCTGGTTTTTGGCACTCAGTTCGGCGTAGACGTCCTCGGTTGCCTTAAAAGCAGCTTTCATGATGTCAGCGGAGAACGGGTGCAGCTTGGCGCCCTGGCTCACCAATTGCTTCAAGGCACCCGGGTTCTTATAGTCATAGTCGGCCTGGATTGACACATGCGCGCGTGACGACGCGGCCAGCAGGATCGCCTTGTATTCAGGTGACAAGCCGTCATAGGCTTTCTGGTTGACGTACAAAGAGAATTGCGTGCTGCCTTCCCACCAGCCCGGGTAGTAGTAGTGCGGCGCCACCTTGTAGAGACCGAGTTTCAGGTCGTCGTGTGGGCCGATCCACTCAGCGGCGTCTACCGTGCCTTTCTCCAGCGCCTGGTAAATTTCACCAGCCGGGATGTTTTGCGGCACACCCCCCAGACGTTCCAGAATGCGGCCACCGAACCCGCCAATGCGCATTTTCATGCCCTTCAAGTCGGCCAGTGTCTTGATCTCCTTGCGGTACCAGCCGCCCATTTGGGCACCCGAATTGCCCATCGGGAAGTTGACGATGTTGTAGGTTTTGTAAAACTCGCGCATCAGCTTCAAGCCATTGCCGGCAAACATCCAGGCCGTCAGCTGGCGTGAATTGAGGCCAAACGGGATCGAGCAATCCAGCGCAAAGGCCTCGTCCTTGCCAAAGAAATAATAAGGCGCCGTGTGGGCGCACTCCACCGTACCGTTCTGCACCCCATCGACCACGCCAAAGGCCGGCATCAACTCGCCCGCGCTGTGCACTGAAATGGCGAACTTGCCACCGGACATGGCGCTGACCTCCTTGGCAAATTCTTCAGTTCCACCCATCAGCACATCAAGGGACTTGGGAAAGCTTGACGCCAGTCGCCAGCGCAAGGCGGCCTGCGCATGGACAGCAGGCGCTGCGCCAGCAGCCAAAACGCCGGCAATGCCGGCATGTCTGATAAGTGAACGACGATCCATCAATAACTCCTGTGGTGGTGGGCTGATCAAAAGTTATTCTATGCAGCCGACAACCCCATGCAGCCGCGGGTTTTCCCTCTCGGGTGCGACAAAATTTTCAACAACAAGCACATTTTTTTTCATGTGCCAACGCCAAAAAAATGGCCCCCAAGCACACCTTGGTGCTTGGGGGCCAGGCCATCGGGCGGGTTTTCAGCGCTTAAATTTTGGCCGTGGTCATGTAGTTGTCAAAGCGCAATTCAGAAAAACGCAGCCACAAGAGCTGGTCACGCTGGAAGGCACGCATGTCCTGGTGAATCTTCTTGAATTCAGGTGAGGTGGCCTCGTGCTCGGCAAACACTTCCATCGAGGCCTTGAAACCCGCATCCATGATGGCGGTTGGAAAGGGCTTGAGCTTGGTGTTGGCCGCCACCAGACTCTTCAGGGCAATCGGGTTATAGGCATCGTATTTGGCGGTCATGTCACGTGCCGCAATGGCGGTGGCCACATCGACCATGGCCTGGTATTCGGGCGACAGCGCCGCATAAGCTTTGGTGTTGATGAAAAATTCCAGCTCAGCGCCACCTTCCCACCAGCCGGGATAGTAGTAAAACGGGGCCACTTTGTTGAAGCCCAGTTTCTGGTCGTCATAAGGGCCGACAAACTCGGTGGCGTCCAGTGTGCCTTTTTCAAGCGCCTGGTAGACCTCGCCGGCCGGCATGTTTTGTGACACCACGCCAAGCTTTTGCATGGCTTCGCCAAACAGGCCGCCGCCCATGCGCATCTTCAGACCCTTAAGGTCATTCACGGTCTTGATTTCCTTGCGGTACCAGCCGCCCATCTGCGTGCCGGTGTTGCCTGCGCTGCGGCTCTTGATGTTGTACTTGGCGTAGAACTCGTCCATCAGCTTGCGACCGTTGCCGTGCTCCATCCATGAGTCCATCTGGCGTGCGGTCAGACCAAAAGGCACGGCACAGCCAAACGCAAAAATCGGGTCCTTGCCGGTGAAGTAATACGACGCGGTCTGCGCCATCTCGACCGTACCGTTCTGGATGCCATCGACCACACCAAAGGCGGGCATCAATTCGCCCGCGGCATGCACCGACACTTCAAATTTGCCACCTGACAGGGCCTTGACGGTCTTGGCAAACATCTCGGCACTGCCATAAATGGTGGCCAGTGACTTGGGAAAGCTCGACGCCAGGCGCCAGCGCACATTGGCCCCCTGGGCATGCACGGCAGGCGCCGCACCGGCGGCCAGAACACCGGCGATGCCGGCATTTTTAATGAGAGAACGACGATCCATTTTTTACTCCTGGAGTAGTTAATTGAACAAGCTGCCATACCCCTTGCGTGGGGCATGGCGAAAAAGAGTCCCCTGACATTCTAAGAAACTGTCCCCCTGTGACCGAGTGTGTTTACCCTCAGCCTGGAAGATTATCTGCAGCGCGTTGTGGCAACCCAAACCGCTGCCGGACCGAGGCCTCAATGCCGGGCGCATCCAGCCCCTGCAGCGCCAGCAGCTTCACCGGGTCGCCGTGCTCGATGAAGAGGTCAGGCAAACCCAGTTGCAGCACCGGTTTGGCCATGCCAGCTGCCGCCAGCGCTTCCAGCACGGCACTGCCCGCGCCGCCCATCACCGCGCCCTCTTCTACTGTGACCAGGGCCTCATGGTCAGACGCCACTTGCAACAGCAGTTCGGTGTCCAAAGGCTTGGCCCAGCGCATGTTCACCACCGTGGCATCCAGGCTTTGCGCCGCCTGCA
>JBBQSS010000084.1:0-11165 GCA_038213665.1 Burkholderiales bacterium
TCGGCACGGCCGCGCTGGCATTGGTCCTGGTACAGCACCACTTCATCAAAGGCCTGGCCCAGGATTTGGGTTTGTTGGCGTATGTCTTCATCACGCCGGTCACCCGCACCGCTAATCACCACCGTGCGCCGTTTGGCTGGCATGTTGTTGACGGCTTGCACCAGGGCAGACATGGCATCGGGGTTATGGCCATAGTCGGCAATCACGGTGGCACCCCGATAGGTCAACAGATTAAAGCGGCCCAAGGCGTTGTCGCTGTCGTTCTCAAAACTGGCCAGCCCTTGGCGCACCACGTCCCAGTCCAGGCCCAGACCCCACACGGCAGCCACGGCGGCCATGACGTTTTCCACTTGAAACCCGATGGCGCCGCCCAAGGTGATGGGCACCATCGATAACGCGATGCGGGTGTGCTCGGCAGCGTGTGCTGCTACTAGGCAACCATCTTCCACATACACCGCGCGCAAGCCCAGCGCCAGATGTGCCGCCATCACCGGATGGTGCGGGTCCGGCGCGAAAAAAGTCACAGCGCCGCTGCAGTGCCGGGCCATGGACGCCACGGACGCGTCCGCCGCGTTGAGCACGGCCATGCCCTTGTCGGCAATGTTTTGCACAATCACCCGTTTCAGCACCACCAGGTCTTCCAGGGTGGTGATGAAGTTCAGGCCCAGGTGGTCGCCACTGCCCACGTTGGTCACCACGGCGACATCGCAGCGGTCAAAGGCCAGGCCTTCGCGCAGCATGCCGCCACGGGCTGTTTCCAGCACGGCGGCGTCCACATCGGGGTGCTGCAACACGTTGCGGGCACTTTTGGGGCCACTGCAGTCGCCGGTGTCAATGCGCTGACCGGCAATGTACACACCATCGGTGTTGGTCATGCCTACGCGCAAGCCGCTTTGCGTCAACAGATGGGAAATCAGGCGCACGGTGGTGGTCTTGCCATTGGTGCCGGTGACGGCCACCAAAGGAATACGGCCATTGCCATGCTCGCCAAACATGTGTTTGATGATGGCTTCCCCCACCGCACGACCCTTGCCAAAAGACGGCGAGATGTGCATGCGCAAGCCGGGCGCGGCGTTGACCTCAACCACACCGCCGCCTTTTTCTTCCAGCGTGTGGTGAATGCTGTCGGTGACCACATCCACCCCACAAATATCCAGCCCCACCATTTTGGCCGCCTCGACCGCGCGGGCGGCGACCTCCGGGTGCACGTCGTCGGTGACATCGGTTGCCGCACCACCCGTGGACAAATTGGCGTTGCGACGCAGTGTGATGCGCTGGCCCAGCGCCGGGATAGAGTCGGCCTGCAAGTTCTGGTCTGCCAGACACGCCAGGGCAATGTCGTCAAAACGGATTTTGGTCAGGGATGTGGCGTGGCCCGAGCCGCGCCGTGGATCGCTGTTAACGGCGTCCACCAGCGCCCCAATGCTGTGCACGCCGTCCCCTACCACATGGGGCGCCTCGCGCTGTGCGACAGCCACCAGCTTGTCACCCACCACCAGCAGCCGAAAATCAAGGCCGGGCAAAAAGCGCTCCACCAGCACATGCGTTCTGAACTCGGTGGCGGTGTGGTACGCGGCCAGCAGTTGCGCCCGGGAGGTGATGTTGACCGTGACACCTTTGCCCTGGTTGCCGTCACGGGGCTTCACCACCACCGGCAAGCCGATTTCAAGCGCTGCGGCCCAGGCGTCTTCTGCACTGCTGACCTCGCGGCCTTGCGGCACCGGCACACCAGCGGCTGTGAGCAGTTTTTTGGTGAGCTGTTTGTCCTGCGCAATGCCCTCGGCAATGGCGCTGGTGGCGTCGATCTCGGCGGCCTGAATGCGGCGCTGCCGACTGCCCCAACCCAACGCCACCATGCTGCCCTCGGTCATGCGGCGATAAGGAATGTGGCGCGCCACAGCCGCATCCACAATGGCCGCAGTGCTGGGGCCCAGGCGCACGTCTTCGTCCAGATCCTGCAACTGGGACAGCGCCAGCTGCAAATCAAACGGGCAGTCGTCCAGTGCGGCTTGGCACAAGGCCTGTGCCAACTCAAGCGCCAGGCGGCCGACCGACTCCTGGGTGTATTCCACAATCACCTGAAAAACGCCCTCTTCAAGCGTCGGTGTGGTGCGCCTGAAGGTCACCGGGCAACCTGCCTGCGTCTGCAGCCCCAGCATGGCCACCCCAAGCACATGCGCCAGGCTGACGGGCTTGTCCTGACCGCTTGAACGCAGCGGACCAAGGGCCGGAAAGCGCTCGCGCAAGCGGGCTTCAAAGCCAAGCAGCGTGGTGACGCTGCACTCGTCAGGTGAACAGGCTACCACCACCTCGATGGCCGTGTGCTGCGTCCAGAGGTTGGGGCCACGCAGGGCCCGAATGCGGGAAAGCTTCATAACTCAAGGGCTCTTTTGTGTGGTCTGGTCAAAGGTGCGCAGGCCCGCCCCGATGACTTCGGGGGACATGCCAAGCGCCCAGGCCGCGCCGACTGCGGCAAGCACCCAATCTAAGGGGTGAATCGCGTCTTGCCTGACTGAATCAAGCGAGATGTAACCCACGGTCTCCTGACCTTTTGCCAGCACGATGTGCGCGTCCTGAACAAACACAACGCATTCGCCACCGGCGCGGTGCACCGCCAGCGCGTCAAGTTCGGGGCTGAGGCCATAAAAAATAACCTGGCCATCACACAAGGCGGCCAGTTCAACCACTTGGGGGTCTGCCGCATTGAGCACGGCCGTGCCTTGGTGCAGCACCACATCGACCTGGGTGCGCACCACGTTGTAGAGCTTGTCCAGGCTGTCAATATAGTGGTCTGCCAGCGGCTCAAAGCCACGGACATCGGTCACCACACCGACCGTGCACTTGTCATAAGGCAGGCCGTCGGTCAGGATGGCGCGCGGGCTGTGCTCAAACACGGCCACCTCGAGTGAGCGATTGATCAGCAGGTTTTGGCTGGCATCCCAGCCCGAGCTGTCTCTGGCGTCCACGCAGCGCGCACCCAGAAAAAACCCATCCTGGCAGGCCAGCCCCACGGCTTGCCCTTGAATGTGCAACATCCAGGTGATCAAACGGGCAATCGGCGTGGTCTGGGTGTGGCCGGTCACGCCCACCAGTTGGATGCGGCCATCTTGGCCAGGGTCAAACAGGTGCGCCAAAATGGCTTGGCCAATCGGGCGTGGCTGGCCGCTGGCGGGTTTCAGGTGGGCCAGCAAACCGGGGCTGGCGTTGACCTCGATCACCGCCCCGCGCTGCTCATCCATCGCGCGGGAAGCGTCTTCGAGCACCATGTCGACGCCGGCAATGTCGAGCCCGACCACCCGTGCGGCCAGCGTGGCAATGGCCGCCACACTGGGGTGAAGCGCATCGGTGACATCAAAAGCGACATTGCCATTGCGCTGAATCAAGACTTTTGTCCCGAAGGCGGGCACCGAATAGGCCGTGAGGCCTTGGCGCTCCAGCTCCAGAATGATCTCGGCGGCCTCATGCGGCGTCAAGACATTCAGCGGGGCGTCTTCAGTGGTGCCGCGCCGCGGGTCAGTATTGATCTGGCGGTCTACCAGTTCAATGATGTTGCCTTGGCCGTCACCCGTGACCCACGCCGTTTCGCCGCGCGCCGCCGCCACCACCCGCTGGCCCACCACCAGCAAGCGGTGCTCGTTGCCGGCAATGTATTTCTCGACAATGACGGCCCCGCCACCCTTGCGCTTGGCCAGCACAAAAGCAGCTGCCACATCTTTCTGGGTGCTCAGGTCCAGCGACACCCCGCGCCCGTGGTTGCCGTCATACGGTTTGATCACCACCGGCAAACCAATGTCTTGCGCGGCTTCCCAGGCTTCTTCCAGGCTGTTGACCACTTGCCCCTCTGGCACCGGCACACCGCTGGACTGCAGCAGCGATTTGGTCAAATCCTTGTCGCTGGCGATTTCTTCGGCGATGGCCGAGGTGTGGTCGGTTTCGGCGGTCCAGATGCGGCGCTGACGGGCACCGTGGCCCAGTTGCACCAAATTGCCAGCGGTCAGGCGAAGGTGCGGAATACCGCGCTCGGTGGCGGCCGCCACAATGTGCGCCGTGCTCGGGCCCAGGCAGTGCGCATCCACCAACTCACGCAGCCGGACAATTGCGGCTGCCAGATCAAAAACCGTGTCGTGAATGGCGGCGTGAACCAGGTCACGACCTTCAACCAGCGCCGCACGGCCCACTTGCTCTTGCCGGGTACGAAATGCCATTTTGTAGACACCCCGCACCGAGGTTTGCCGGGTTTTGCCAAAACCGGTGCGCATGCCGCCCAGGTTTTGCAGCTCAAGCACCACATGTTCCAGAATGTGACCGGCCCAGGTGCCCTCTCGCAGGCGCTCCAGAAACCCGCCTGGCTGTCCCACACCACAGCGGTGCACCGCCAAACCGGGCAGCATGGCGGTCAAGCGCTCATAGAATCCGGGCAGCAGGTTGGATGGATAGTCTTCCAGGTCGCCAATGTCGACCCAGGCCTCGATGACCGGACGATAGGTCCAGATGTTGGGCCCACGCAGGTGAGCAACACGCAGCAATTGAATGGTCTTCGTTGTCATGAGTTTGTAAAGGTAATCAAATCCGCACCGGGTGTGAATTTTCAGTTCATTTGGACACAAACCAAGCCGCCAATGTCCGGAATATGACAAATATTTGTCAGCAACGCCCGGTGCCGTAATATCCTTGAACTTTTGGCTGCCTTCTTGCCAAACCGCAACACTGCCAACAGCTGGCCCGTATGACTCAAGACATCCTCACCCCAGACACGTTATTTCAAGACACGCCCTTGCAGGACATCTCCGTGCAGTTGCGCGCGCAGGTGTTACAGCAGCTGCAAAAAGATGAAACCGTGCTGGCGGCACTGGTGTTTGATCTGGACACCCAGCTGCGCTTTGTTCAGGGTTTGCTGATCGTCACCAACCAAGGCCTGTTGAGCCGCGCGCCTGATGGCAGTTGGCAGCACTGGCCTTACCGAGTCGGCCTGGCTTTGCGGCTGCACGACCACGCCGGCGTCGGGCAACTGGAGTTGGTCGACAGCCAGGCACGGCTGGCCAGCTGGCGCTTCACCCTGGCGCATAACCTGCACGCGATCCGGCTGGTCGACCAGTTTCAGATTTACCAGACCAGCCATGACACGGGCCTGCCCGCCCTGCTGCCCGAAGGCCGCCGCTGCCCCACTTGCAAGGCGCCGCTGGAACCCGATCAGGACGAATGCCCGATTTGCACCAAGGTCATCCACACCCCGCCCTCGACCTGGACACTTTTCAGGCTGTGGCGCTTTGCCCAACCTTACCGCCTGCAATTGCTGGCCGGCTTTGTGCTGACCCTGCTGGGCACTGCCGCCAGCCTGGTGCCGCCTTACTTGGCCATGCCCTTGATGGACGAGGTGCTGATCCCGTTTCAAAACGGCCAGCACATTGACCCCATGCTGGTTGCCACCTACCTGGGCGGCCTGTTTGGCGCAGCGCTGCTGGCCTGGGGCTTGTCCTGGGCCAAGACTTACATCCTGGCGCTGGTGTCCGAGCGCATTGGTGCCGACCTGCGCACCACCACTTATGACCATTTGCTGCGCATGTCACTGGAATACTTTGGTGGCAAGCGCACGGGCGATCTGATGTCGCGCATTGGCAGCGAGAGCGACCGCATTTGCGTCTTTTTGTCACTGCACCTGCTGGACTTTGCCTCTGATGTGCTGATGCTGGTCATGACGGCCGTGATTCTGGTGTCCATCAACCCGATGCTTGCGCTGGTCACGCTGGTGCCGCTGCCCTTCATTGTGTGGATGATCCGCTCGGTGCGTTTTCGGCTGCAAACCGGGTTTGAAAAAATAGACCGCGTCTGGTCTGCGGTGACCAGCGTGCTGGCCGACACCATTCCGGGCGTGCGTGTGGTGAAAGCTTTTGCCCAGGAAGACCGGGAATCCGCCCGCTTTCGCGAGGCCAACAAACACAACCTGGCCGTCAACGACAAGATCAACAAAATCTGGTCGGTGTTTGCGCCCAGCATCTCGCTGATGACCGAGCTTGGGCTGCTGGTGGTGTGGGGGTGTGGCATCTGGCTGGTGTCCAAGTCCGAAATCACCGTGGGTGTGCTGATGGCATTCGTCTCTTACATCAGCCGTTTTTACGGGCGGCTTGACTCGATGAGCCGCATTGTGTCGGTGACTGAAAAATCGGCCTCGGCGGCCAAACGCATTTTTGACATTCTGGACCACGTCTCCAGCGTGCCCGAGCCGACCCAGCCGGTCAAACTGAAAAGCGTCCAGGGCCACATTGAGCTGCGTGATGTGAGCTTTCGTTACGGCAACCGCGAGGTCAACAAGGGCATCAACCTGACCATTGAGCCCGGCGAAATGATTGGCCTGGTGGGCCACAGCGGCTCCGGCAAGAGCACGCTGGTCAACTTGATCTGCCGCTTTTACGATGTGTCCGAAGGGGCCATCCGTATCGACGGGGTTGACGTGCGGTCCCTGCCCGTGGCGGATTACCGGCGCCACATCGGTCTGGTGCTGCAAGAGCCGTTTTTGTTTTTTGGCACGATTGCCGAGAACAACGCCTACGGCAAACCACACGCCACACAGGCCGAGATCATTGCCGCAGCGCGCGCCGCCCACGCCCACGAATTCATCTTGCGCCTGCCGCAAGGTTATGACTCCATGGTGGGCGAGCGCGGCCAGGGCTTGTCTGGCGGGGAGCGCCAGCGCATCTCGATTGCCCGCGCCCTGCTGATTGACCCGCGCATTCTGATCCTGGACGAAGCCACCTCCTCGGTCGACTCCGAGACCGAGAAAGAAATCCAGAACGCGCTGGAGAACCTGGTGCAAGGCCGCACCACCATCGCCATCGCGCACCGGCTCTCGACCCTGCACCGTGCCAACCGTTTGGTGGTGATGGACCGTGGCCAGATCGTGGAAGTGGGCACACACGACACGCTGATGGCGGCACAGGGCGCCTACTACAACCTCTATCAGGCGCAGGCGCGCAATGTGGACACGGACATGGATGATGAAAAAGACCGCCGCAGGGACGACCAATGAACGCTCACACCGCCATGACAGCCCCCCTTTTTCAGCTGCAACGCAACCCGTTTGGCCGCCTTGTGCTCACCACGCCGCAAGGTGAAGTGATCGAAGGTGTGGTGCCGATCCGCGCCTTTCCGATTCAGTCGCCCGACAACGGCATCTCCCTGATCGACACCCATGGCCATGAAGTGGCTTGGGTGGACCAGCTGGCCGTGCTGCCCGAGCCAATACAAAGCCTGATCCGCGAAGAGCTGCAGAGTCGCGAGTTCATGCCCAGCATTTTGAGCATCGAGAGCGTCACCAGCTTCTCGACGCCCTGCACCTGGCGCGTCAAGACCGACCGGGGCGACACCTCTTTTGTGCTGCGTGGCGGCGAAGACATTCGCCATGTAGGCCCCACCATTTTGCTGGTGACCGACTCGCACGGCATCCAATTCCTGATTCGTGATGCCGCCACCTTGAGCCGGGAAAGCCGCAAGATACTTGACCGGTTCTTGTGACCCGAGCAGCCTGTCGGACTTTCGGAGGCATCGGCTGCAATTCGACCGCAGCGGTCCATTTTTTACCGTCTTTTTGCCCCATAGCTGGGCTATGAGGCTGCAAATCCAGCAAAAACTATCCTCGCTGGGGCCGAATTTCGCTTCGATGCCGAAAGTCCGACAGGCTGCTAGTGCTGACATATGCTTAAGGCATAGGCTAAACTCCTGATCATCCGAAGTTCAGGAGAAATACCATGCCCAAGGTCTGTGAAAAAGCAGCTGACTATTCAGCGCAAGCCCCAGCCCGCCATGTGCGGCTGTTTCGCAATGGCGCCAACCAGGCGGTGCGCATTCCCAAAGAGTTTGAGTTGCCGGGCAAAGACGCCATCATGCGCCGCGAAGGCGACCGACTGATCATGGAGCCCACCGTGGTCAAAGCCCAGACGCTGGCCGAACTGATGAAAGACTGGGAAAACATCGACGAACCCTTTCCCGATGTGGACGCTGGCCTGCTGCCGCTGGACGACATCGATTTATGACCGCCGCATCGTCAACGCATTGGCTACTCGACACCAACATCATCTCCCACGCGGTACGCTACCCGCATGGCCCTGTGGCCAAGCAGATTCAGCGCTTGAGCGTGACGCACCCACAACAACTCTGCACCAGCGTGGTGGTGGCGTGTGAACTGCAATTTGGCATCGCCCGAAAAGATGCCCAATCATTGGCTGCAAAAGTTGCCACCGTATTGCAGTTCGTTCCAGTGAAGGCGCTCGACAGCCAAGTCATTGCCCACTACGCCACTATTCGCACCCACCTGGAGCGCCAGGGCACGCCCATTGGCCCCAACGACACGCTGATCGCCGCCCACGCCCGCGCGCTGGGGGCCACGCTGGTCAGCGGCGATGCTGAATTTGCCCGCGTGCCGGGCCTGAAAGTGGCAAACTGGCTGCTGTTGGAGCCGCAGCCAAGTGCTGAGAATTTTTAAGAGAAATAGGCCTCTAGCCCCTGTATAAAAAGCGCTAACAGCTACATTTAATATAGCAATTTACCCGCCTTCTTTACCCAACACCAGCCCACTCGCCCTGCCATGTTCACCAACCTTACCCTGCTGATGCTGGCCTTGGTGGCGGCACTGCTCATGCGCCCTTGGCAGCTGATGAGCGGCGCCACCCGGCTCACGCCGATTCTGGCCACGCTCACGCTCATCCCCTGGCTGTGGGCGCTGCCCAGCCTGCACAAAATGCCGCTGCAGTTGCAAGGCTCGGGCGCGTGTCTGGTACTGCTCATGCTGGGCTGGCCGCTGGCGGTGCCGGTGCTGTGCGTGGTGGGTGTGCTGGCCGCGCTGATCTCGCCCATGTCATGGGAAACTGCGCTGGACCTGACCGTGTGGCTGGGCCTGGCGCCCGCCACTTTGGCCCTGGCCATGGGTGCAGCAGTGCGCCGCTGGATTGACCCGCACCTGTTTGTGTACGTGCTGGGGCGTGCCTTCATCGGCACAGCGGTGTGTGTTTTTGTGGCTGGCTTGCTGGCCCAATTAGCCGGGCACAGCATGCCCGGCATTGATGACGATTTGAGCCTGGTGGCCCACTGGCTGGTGGCTTGGGGCGATGCCTTCATGACCGGCCTGATCGTCTCCATCATGGTGGCGTTCAAACCCGAATGGCTAGCCACCTGGTCAGACCGGCTGTATCTGAAAAAATGAGAAATTTATAATAAATTAGGCTGTAGTCCTTGTATTCATTGCGCTAGTAGCTATTAAAAATATAGTATGTAAAGTACCCATGTCAAACCCCATCCTGAACGCTCCCACCCCCAATCAGCTCAAGCTAGACATTTTGCGAGCGCATTTTCCGCAAGCGCTGGAAACCGATGATCAGGGCCGCATTCGCATCAATGCGGCCGCCTTGCAGTTGGCCATTGACCCGTCCAACCCCGACGGTCTGCAAGTGGAAGAAGACGGCTTTGAGCTGCGCTGGGTCGGCAAGCGCGAGGCCTACCACAGCGCGTTTGTGCCAGTGCAAAAAATCGTCGAGCCCCGGCCTGAGCAAAGCAAAAATTGGGACACCACGGGCAACCTGCTCATCAAGGGCGACAACATCGACGCGCTGCGGCTCTTGCGCCACAGCTACTTTGGCAAGGTCAAGCTCATCTATATCGACCCGCCCTACAACACCCAAAGCGATGGCTTTATTTACCGCGACGACTTTTCTGCCCGGCAAAGCGAGGTGCTGGCGCAACTGGGCTACGCCGCTGAGAACATCGACTACATCAAAAACATCTACGGCGCCCGCACCCACAGCGGCTGGCTGAGCTTCATGTACCCGCGCCTGCTGCTTGCCAAAGACCTGCTGCGCGACGACGGCGTGATCTTTATCAGCATAGACGACAACGAGCAGGCACAGTTGAAGCTGCTGTGTGATGAGGTGTTTGGGCAGGAGAACTTTGTCTCTGAACTGACCTGGGAAAAAGGTCGAAAAAACGACGCCAAATTTTTTTCCAACGGCCACGAATACATGCTGGTCTACGCCAAATCGGTCGCCCACCTGCGAGACGAAAAAACCGTGTGGCGCGAAGAAAAACCCGGTGCCCGCGACATTTGGGACCACTACCTTGGGCTGCGCACCCGCCACGGCGCGGACGACACCGCCATTGAAGCCGACCTGCAACAGTGGTACGCCAGCCTGCCCAAAAACCACCCGGCCAAAAAGTGGAGCCGCTACAAGCGCGTGGATGCCAATGGCCCGTGGCGCGACCGCGATATCTCCTGGCCCGGCGGCGGTGGCCCGCGCTATGACGTGCTGCACGACAAAACCGGCCTGCCTTGCAAGGTTCCAGCTCGTGGCTGGATTTACTCAGATCCAGTCGAGATGCAACGCCAAATTGGCTTGGGTTTGGTGGCCTTTCGCGACGACCACACCGAACCGCCCTTTCGCAAAGCCCACATTCGCCCGTTGCCGCAAGAGTTGGAAGCGCTGCCGGACGAAGGTGATACCGATGACACCGAGGCCGAAGAAGAGCTGGCGACCCAGGTGCGTGGCAGCTACTTTTACAAACAGTCCCAAGTGTCGGTGCGGCACCTGCGCGCGCTGCTGGGAAAAAACGTGTTCAACAACCCCAAAGACGTTGAAGAAGTAACCCGGCTGCTGGGCTACGCCAGCCCCGGTGATAAAGAGGCCATTGCGCTCGATTTCTTCGCCGGCAGCGGCACCACCGCCGAAGCCGTGATGCGCCTCAACGCCGAGGACGGTGGCACACGCCAATTCATCCTGGTCCAAATCCCCCAGCCCATCGACCCCAAAAAGCAAAAAGAAGCCCACCACTTTGTGACCAAAACCTTGGGCAAGGTTGAGGCCACCATCTTCGAGATCACCGCCGAGCGCATCCGCCGCGCCGGGGCCAAGATTGAGGCCGAGCAAGCGGCCAAAACAAAAGCAGCCGCCCAGCAACCCGCGCAACTGGAGGGCTTTGCGCAAGATGTGGCAGCGCCGGTGGTGGCCGTTGACACCGGCTTTCGCGTCTTTGAGCTGGTGGACGACCCCGACGCGCTCATCCTGCAAAAGCCACTGCAACAGGCCACCCAAGCCGACGTGCGGGCGCTGCAAACCGCCATTGCCACGCCCCAGCCGTCACAGCTTCCCCGCGTGCTCTACAACTTGCTGCTCTCGGAGAGCTTG
>JBBQSS010000085.1:0-10895 GCA_038213665.1 Burkholderiales bacterium
GGGTGCCGCCTTGTCAGTGGGGAGTTTGCTCGGGTCAAACTGGTCCTGGGTGGCATCAAAGGTGACATCTTTGGCACTTTTTTCTTTGTAGGGCACGCTCTAGGCGCCCTTGATGGTTTTCTCGGCGTATTCAGCTGCCACGCGGGTGTCGATGACCGGCACGCCGCTGCTCAGCATTTTGTTGACATCGGCTGCGCTGACCAAGGTCGCGCCTGTGAGGGTTGCGGGTGTTTCTGCCGCCAGCGCAGGCGCTGCCAGCCCAATGCTCATGGCAAGGGCAAGGGCAGAGAAGAATTTAAGGGCGTTGCGTTTGTTCATGGAAAGCCCCTGGTGGTTAAGGTGATTTCCTGCGAAAAATATACCCACCTGACTTGTCTTTTTGTCCATCGGCTGCGTTGCAAAAACGGTTGTATAGCTCGCTATACGCCCATTTTTACGCCTTGCAGCTGAGCAAAAATCCTACGTCATCTGGGCATATTTATTCTTAGAAATCACCTAAAGAAAAATGGGTGAGTGCCGTTGCTAAGCCCCGAAAAACTGACGAATAACTGGCTGGATGGCAGCACACCGTGGTGTCTACCGTGCGTTGGCGGCCCCCAGCAGGGCTTCTTTGAGTTTGTGATCTGCAGGAGACGGGCCAAGCCAGACCGACATCAACGCGGAAAAAAATTCTGGCTCCTTGAAGGGTTCACCTTGCGCCACGCCTTTGACTGTGATGAGCGTGCCTTTGCCCGGCAGCCAGTCGATCAAAAAGGTGTCGCCGGCCAGCATTTTTTTCTGGTCCGAAAATATTTGGCCCATGCGCACCAGGCCGGGAACCAGCGTGGACATGGCCGCCTTGCCCATGTTGTCTTCCATGCCGCGGGTCAGCAGCTTGCCCAGTTCCGCCGCATCAATGTCACGGAGCATGGTCGCGCTCAGGCGCTTGGGGCCGGTCTGGTTCACCACGTCGACGGAGGTGCCAGCTTTTTTACCCAAATAAAGCGCGGCCACGTAGACCTTGAAGATGGCTTTGTAACGGGTGCCTGCACCATTGAGCGCCAGCGCCGTGCCCGCTACCTGTGTGCGGTCTTCCACTTTGACGCCGTTGATGTCTTGTGTGTCGGCCACGCTGTTGAGCGCGATCAGGCTGGCCAGCAAAGCGGTGAGCAGGGGTTTGATGAATGGCATGGGGGTTCCATGTGGAGGGGGAAGGTCGCGCGGTGGGTGGGCCGCTGGATTCTCGGGGGCGGTGCCTGTCTGCACAACAGGGTTTTCATGGGGATGGCGGTGAATCGTGTGGGCCGCCCGCCGAGTGTCTTGGGGCAAAATGCTTGTTTTGCGCGCGGGCGAGTCGTCCGCTTGCCCGCCGAATGCCCCAACGAAAGACAGCCGTGATCTCTGAAGCCCAATTCAATGCCTTGAGCCAACAGGGGTTTAACCGCATTCCCGTGGTGGCGCAGGCCTTTGCTGACCTGGAAACGCCGCTCTCCTTGTACCTGAAACTGGCCCACAGCGCGCCGTTCAGTTTTTTGCTGGAATCCGTGGTGGGGGGCGAGCGTTTTGGGCGTTACAGCTTTATTGGCCTGCCGGCGCGCACGCTGCTGCGCACCCGTGGTTTTGGTGAGCAGGCCCGCACCGAAGTGGTGACCGACGGTGTGGTGGTGGAAACCTCAAGCGCCAACCCGCTGGACTTCATTGCCGACTACCAAAAGCGCTTCAAGGTGGCGCTGCAGCCCAACATGCCGCGCTTTTGCGGCGGTCTGGCGGGCTATTTTGGCTACGACGCGGTGCGCTACATCGAGAAAAAACTGCAGCACAGCTGCCCGCCTGACGATCTGGGTTGCCCTGACATTTTGCTGTTGCAGTGTGAAGAGCTGGCGGTCATCGACAACCTCTCGGGCAAGCTCTATCTGATGGTGTATGCCGACCCGGCCCCGCCGCAGGCTTACCAGCGCGCCACCACTCGGCTGGCGCAACTCAAAGCCCAGCTGGACCAGCCCGTGCCTGCGCCGCAAGTGGTGCCCAGCCCAGGGTTTGAGCCTGTGCGTGACTTCGCCAAGGCCGATTACATCGCTGCCGTGGCGCGTGCCAAGGAACTGATTGCGGGCGGCGACTTTATGCAAGTGCAGGTGGGGCAGCGCATTAAAAAGCGTTATACCCAGGCACCCTTGAGCCTGTACCGGGCGCTGCGCGCGCTCAACCCCAGCCCTTACATGTATTACTACAACTTCACCGGTGCCACCGATGACGGTGCCGATTTTCATGTGGTGGGCGCGTCCCCTGAAATTCTGGTGCGCCAGGAGCAGGTCACGCAAGACGGCCGAAAGGTGCAAAAAATCACTATTCGCCCGCTCGCCGGCACGCGAGCGCGCGGTGCCACGCCCGAGCTGGACAAGGCCGCCGAGGTGGAGCTCATCAACGACCCGAAAGAACGCGCCGAGCACGTCATGCTGATCGACCTGGCGCGCAACGACATTGGCCGCATTGCCGAAATTGGCAGCGTCAAGGTCACCGACGCCTTTTGTGTGGAGCGCTACAGCCATGTGATGCACATTGTGAGCAACGTCGAGGGCACCCTCAAGGACGGCATGACCAGCATGGATGTGCTCAAGGCCACTTTCCCGGCCGGCACCTTGACCGGCGCGCCCAAAGTGCACGCCATGGAACTGATCGACCAGCTCGAACCCAGCAAACGTGGCATTTACGGCGGCGCCTGCGGCTACCTCTCTTACGCCGGTGACATGGACGTGGCGATTGCCATTCGCACCGGCATCATCAAAAACCAGACGCTTTATGTGCAAGCCGCCGCCGGTGTGGTGGCCGACAGCGTGCCCGAACTGGAATGGCGCGAGACCGAGCACAAGGCGCGCGCGCTGCTGCGGGCAGCCGAACTGGTTGAAGAGGGTCTGGCGTGACGCGTTTGATGCACCGCTGGCGTGCCTGGCTGCAACTGGTCGCCGCGCTGGTGCTGGTGGGGGCGGTGTTGGGTGTGGGTTTGTGGCGTGAGCGTGAGCGCCTGGAGACGCAGGAGCTCGATCGGCTGAGCGCCCAGACCCATGTGGTTGAAGACAACCTGACGCGCCAACTCATCACCATCAACCGCAGCTTGCTGGCCATTCAAAAGGCGCTGCCGAGCTGGCAAAGTGGCCCGGCGGGCCAGTCCGAAGGAAGTCAGACGCTGATCAACATGGAAGCCGCCATGTCGTCGGTGCGCACGTTTTTGGTGTTGGATGCACAAGGCGTGGTGACCTTTTCAAACCGCGATGAGTTGCGCGGGCGGAACTTTTTCCAGCGTGACTATGTGCAGGCGCCACGCCAGTCGCTGGACCGGGCACACCTGTTTGTCAGTCCGCCTTTTAAGTCGGTTCTGGGGAGTTATGTGATCAACTTCTCCAAGGCGCTGCCCGCCGACAAGGGGCAGTTTGCCGGTGTGGTGGCGGCCGCCATTGACCCGGTGGAAGTTGAGATACTGCTCAATTCGGTGCGTTACAGCGACGACATGCAGGGTGCGCTGGTGCATGGTGATGGCAAGGTCTTCATCAGCCAACCCATGGCGGCCCAGGCGTTGAGGCAAGACCTGGCCACGCCGGGTTCGTTCTTGACCCGGCATCTGGGTAGTCAGCAGGCTTTTAGCCATTTCAATGGTGTGCTCGATGTGGGCGGCACCCCCCGTCTGGTGGTGTTGCGCACCATTGCCCCGGCCGAGCTGGCCATGAACAAGCCGCTGGTGGTGGTGTTGAGCCGTGAGCTGGCGGTGCTGTATGCGCCCTGGCAACAGTCGGTGCTGGTGCGCAGCGTGGCTTTCTTGTTGTTGGCGCTGGTCAGCGGGGTTGGCTTGTGGGTGTTTCAGCGGCAACGGACGCAAAAAGTTGTCACGGCGACCCGCCTCAAGCTGGCCACCGAGGCCAGCGGTGTCGGCATCTGGGAGTTTGACCTGGTGACCAAGCGCTACCAGTGGGACGACGCGATGTTTGCCCTGTTCGGATTGGACCCCAAAAAAGCAGGGCCGCGCAACGACGAGTGGGTCAAGCTGCTGCCCCCGGCCGACCTGCAGCGCATGCGCCAGGCCACCCGCGCCACCATCATGCAAGACATGCGCTTTGACATGACGTTTCAAATTCATCGCCCGGATGGCCAGCTGCGCTTTCTGCGCAACCGTGCGGCGCTGTACTCAGATGACCGCGGCGTGCCGCGCCGCTTGATTGGCGCCACCGAGGATGTGACCCAGCGCAAACAAACGGAAGCCGACCTGCGGGTGGCGGCGGCCGCCTTCGAGTCGCACGAGAGCATGCTGGTGACCAATGCCAACGTCGAAATTTTGCGCGTGAACCCGGCTTTTACCGGGTTGTTTGGTTATGCCAGCAGCGAGGTGCTCGGGAAAAGCCCGCAATTGCTCAAGTCCAAGCGGCACACGGTCGACTTTTACGCGGCCATGTGGTCCGCGCTGATCCAGCGCCATTGCTGGCAGGGGGAAGTCTGGAACATCCGAAAAGGCGGGGAAGAGTTTCTTTGCTGGCTGTCGATCTCCGCCGTGAGTGACGACGCTGGGCTGGTGACCCACTATGTGGCCACGCATACCGACATCACGCTGCGCAAAGCCGCCGAAGACGAGGTCAAGCATCTGGCGTTTTTTGACCCGCTGACCAACTTGCCCAACCGCCGCTTGCTGGCAGACCGCTTGCATCAGGGCGTGACCCACGCTAAGCGCGACCAGGGTCATGTGGCCTTGATTTTTGTCGACCTGGACCGTTTCAAGCCGATCAACGACCGTTATGGCCATGCGGCGGGCGACCAGCTGTTGCAGTCCGTGGCGCACCGGCTGCGTGCCTGCGTGCGCGAGTCCGACACCGTGGCGCGTGTCGGCGGCGACGAGTTTGTGGTGTTGCTCGACGGCATCAACCACACCAATGATGCGATGCAGGTGGCCGAAAAAATCCACGCCGTGTTGCTGGAGCCGTTTCGTTTGGCCAGTGGTCAAAGTGTGCACATCTCCAGCAGTGCCGGTGTTGCCCTGTACCCCGAACACGGCATGGACGAGGCCACGCTGTCGCACCATGCCGATGTGGCGATGTACGCGGCCAAGGCTGCCGGGCGTGACCAATACGTGGTCTACGAGCCAACGCTGGACCCGGTGAGAGCGGCCCCACCTCCTACCTGACTTTCATGGACGCATGCCCGCCCTCGGGACATGAAAGTTATGTCACGTTAACCGACGCCTTGAGGGCGATTGCTGGAAAGACCCATGAAATTACTGATGATCGACAACTACGACAGCTTCACCTACAACATCGTGCAATACCTGGGCGAACTGGGGGCAGACGTGACAGTGGCGCGCAACGACGAAATCACCCTGGCCGAGATCGATGCGCGGCTGGCGGCGGGTGAGCTGGACCGGCTGGTGATCTCGCCCGGGCCCTGTGCCCCGGCGCAGGCGGGCATCTCGGTGGCGGCCATCCGTCATTTCGCCGGCAAAGTGCCCATTTTGGGCGTGTGCCTGGGCCATCAGGCCATTGGGGAGGCCTTTGGCGGCCAGATCGTTCGGGCCCAGCAGCTGATGCATGGCAAGACCAGCGTGATCAGCACCACGCAGACAGGCGTGTTTGCAGACTTGCCGGCGCAGTTCACGGTGAACCGGTACCACTCGCTCTCCATCGAACGCGCCAGCTGCCCGGCCTGCCTGAAGGTGACCGCCTGGACCGACGACGGCGAAATCATGGGCATTCAACACACCAGCCTGGACATTGAAGGCGTGCAGTTTCACCCCGAGAGCATCCTCACCGAACACGGCCATGCCTTGCTGGCCAACTTCCTGAAGGCGCGCAGTGAGGCGCAGGCATGAGGCGTTGTCCTGAAGTACGGTCATTACGGACCCCGGATCGTGCGCCGGGGCAGGCCTGATTCGCCATCCGGTGCACCCATGCTGACCCTGAACGCTATGAAAAAAATAGCTGTTACCGCATATTTATAAAGGGCTAGAGGCCAATATGATATATAGTTCTTCCGGCATTCGGGTTGACCTGCGCAGTGACACGGTGACGCAGCCCAGCGCCGCCATGCGCGCCGTGATGGCGGCAGCGCCAGTCGGCGACGACGTGTTTGGCGACGACCCCAGCGTCAATGCGCTGCAAGACAAGCTCGCCGCCATGCTGGGGTTCGACGCCGCGCTGTTGGTGCCCACCGGCACCCAAAGCAACCTGTGTGCCATCTTGGCGCATTGCCAACGTGGTGACGAGTACATCGTTGGCCAATACGCCCACACCTACCGCTGGGAGGGTGGCGGTGCCGCCGTGTTGGGCAGTGTGCAGCCGCAGCCTTTGAGTCATCAGCCAGATGGCACGCTGGCCCTGGATGACATCGAGGCGGCCATCAAGCCCGACGACGTGCACTTTGCCAAAACCCGGCTGCTGACGCTGGAGAACACCTTTGGCGGCAAATGCCTGCCGTTTGACTATGTGCAAGCGGCCTCGGACCTGGCCGTGCGCCACGGCTTGGCGCGGCACTTGGATGGCGCGCGCCTGTTCAATGCAGCCGTGGTGCAGGCGATGAAGCTGGCGCAAGAAAATACATCATATCAGTCTGTAAGCCATATAAATAAAGCGCAAGCAGCTATAAATTTTGATGAATATGATGCGGGCATAGCCAGCGTGGCAGGTGAGGCCGTTGAGGCGGGTGAGGCGGGTGAGGCGGCTCATTCGAGAGAAGTTGCCGTGCCACTCACCCTGGATGCCATCGTTGCCGAGGCACGGCGCATTGCCCAATGTTTTGACAGCGTCTCGGTGTGCCTGAGCAAGGGCTTGGGCGCGCCGGTCGGGTCGGTGTTGTGCGGCAGTGCTGAGCTGATCAAAAAGGCCCATCGCATCCGCAAGATGGCAGGCGGCGGCATGCGTCAGGCGGGCATGCTGGCGGCGGCGGGCAGCTATGCGCTGGATCACCACCTCACCCGGTTGGCCGACGACCATGCCCTGGCCGCGCGGCTGGCCGCCGGTTTGCAGGGTCTGCCCGGGGTGCGGGTGGAGCCGCCACACACCAACATGGTGTTTGTTGATCTGGTGGGTGACGCCAAAGCCCGCGGCCCTGAGCTGCTCGCTTATTTACAGCAGCAGGGTGTGCTGGCCACCGGTTTGTACCGGCTGCGTTTTGTCACGCACCTGGATGTGGATCAGGCGGGCATTGACCATGCGTTGGCGGTCCTGCGGGCGTTTTTCAAATGACGCCATGCAGGGCTGGGCTCAAGCCGTGGCGCGTCTGTCGCAAGGCATCGCGCGATGACGCTGTGGCACGCGTTTGGTGCCGCACTGGCTGACTTGTCGCCAGCAACTCTGGGGCTTGAACACCTCGGCTGGTTAGTGCTGGTGGGCTGGGCTGGGCTGTGCGCCGACTCATCGTGGTGCAACGCGGCATGCACTGGCTGGCGCGTGTGGCGGGGGTCATGTTCATCGGTTTGGGCCCGAAACTGGCCTTGACCGACAATTCAGCCCCGTAAAGTGCGGCGCACGGCTTCATCGCCGCCGCAAGACCCTTCATCCGACAAAGGAGCGCCATGAGTCACCCGATCACCATCACCCCGCAAGAAGCGCTGTTGCGCACCATTGACCACCGCGAGATTTTTCACGATGAAATGCTGCACATCATGCGGCAAATCATGGCCGGCGAGTGGAGCCCTGTGATGTTGGCGGCGTTCATCACCGGCTTGCGCGTCAAAAAGGAAACCATTGGCGAGATCACCGCAGCGGCGCAGGTGATGCGCGAGTTTTCCACCAAGGTCCATGTGGCCGACATGACCCATATGGTTGACATTGTGGGCACCGGTGGCGACGGTGCGCACAGCTTCAATATTTCCACCTGCGCCATGTTCGTGGCGGCAGCCGCCGGCGCCAAGGTCAGCAAACACGGCGGGCGCAGTGTGTCGAGCAAGAGCGGCAGCGCCGACGTGATGGAGTCGCTGGGCGTCAACATCAACTTGACACCAGAGGCGATTGCCAAGTGCATTGAACAGGTGGGCGTGGGTTTCATGTTTGCCCCGAACCACCACCCGGCGATGAAAAACGTGGCACCGGTGCGGCGTGAAATGGGTGTGAAGACCATTTTCAACCTGCTCGGGCCGCTGACCAACCCGGCCGGTGCGCCCAATATTTTGATGGGTGTGTTCCACGCGGACCTGGTCGGCATCCAGGTGCGTGCCCTGGAGCGCCTGGGCACCGGGCATGCCGTGGTGGTGTACGGCAAGGACGGCATGGACGAAGTGAGCCTGGGCGCCGCCACGCTGGTCGGTGAGCTGAAAAATGGCCAGGTCACCGAGTATGAAATTCACCCCGAGGACTTTGGCCTGGCCATGGCCAGCAGCCGCGCCTTCAAGGTGGAAACCCCTGAGCAGTCGCGCGCCATGCTGCTGGGCGTGCTGGACAACGTGGACGGTCCGCCCAAGGAAATCGTGCTGCTCAATGCCGGCGTGGCCTTGTACGCGGCCAATGTGGCTCACACCATGCAAGAGGGCATCGTTCTGGCTCGACAAGCCCTTGAATCAGGCGCGGCCAAGGCCAAGCTTGCGGCTTTGGTGACGGCAGCGCACAAGCTGAGTGGTGTGTAATGAAACGACGTTTCCCCCTTCGCACTTGGGTGGGTCGTCGCCCGATTGACCAAATTACGCGGGTACATATGACATGGCACTTTTGAATATGGACGGCGCCTGGATCGCCATTGGCATCTCGGTGCTTTTTATCGTCGCGGGGCTGGTGCTGCACCGCGTATTCATCAACATTCTCAAAAAAGGCTCACAGGAGCCGACCCAACATGACTGATATTCTGGAAAAAATTATCGCCGTCAAGCGCGAAGAAGTTGCCGCTGCGTGCAAGCGCAAGCCACTGGCCGACGTCCGTTTTGATGCCGAGAGCCGCGTGCTGACGCGTGATTTTGTCGGCGCCATGCGGGCCAAAATTGCCGCAGGGCAGGCGGCGGTGATCGCTGAAATCAAAAAGGCCAGCCCGTCCAAAGGCGTGCTACGGGAAGACTTTATTCCGGCTGACATTGCGCAAAGTTATGCCGAATATGGCGCCGCCTGTTTGTCCGTGCTCACCGATGTGCAATTTTTCCAGGGCTGCGTGGATTACCTCAAGCAAGCCCGGGCCTCGTGCCAATTGCCAGTGCTGCGCAAAGATTTCGTCATTGATGCCTATCAAATTTACGAATCACGCGCCATGGGTGCTGATGCGATTTTGCTGATCGCCGCCTGCCTGGACGACGCGCAACTGCAGGACTTTGAGCAGATTGCGCGCAGTCTGGACATGGCGGTGCTGGTGGAAGTGCATGACGGTGCCGAGTTGGCGCGCGCACTCAAGCTCAAAACACCCCTGATCGGCGTCAATAACCGCAACCTCAAGACCTTTGAGGTGTCGCTTGACACCACACTGAGCCTGATGCGCGACATTCCCTCTGACCGCCTGTTGGTGTGTGAGAGCGGAATCCACACCCGTGACGACGTGCTGCGCATGGGGGCGGCTGGCGTCAACGCGTTTCTGGTCGGTGAGGCCTTCATGCGCGCCGACGAGCCGGGGGAGGCGCTGGCGGCCTTGTTTGCGCCTGCCTGAAGTGGAGGCCTTGTGCGCGTGGGCGCCGCAGACCTGGCCGGTTGCGCCCGACTGGCGCGGCTTGGTAGATGCGTTTTTGAACAGCCCTAAAGGACTGCAAGTGGCGGCCTTGATGCAGCAACGCCTGGATGCCGGCACCACCATCTTCCCGCCCCAACCCTTTCATGCGCTGGCGCTGACGGCCTTGGCCAAGGTGAAAGTGGTGATCCTCGGACAGGACCCGTACCATGGCGCGGGTCAAGCCCAGGGCCTGGCCTTTTCCGTGACGCCGGGTGTGGCGCTGCCCCCCTCGCTGCGAAACATCGTCAAAGAGTTGGCCCGCGACCCGGAAATCAGGGCGTCGCGCACTGGTTTTCAAGGTTCCTTGGCGGGTTGGGCACGCCAAGGCGTGTTGATGCTCAACACTTGTTTGACGGTGGAAGCTGGCCAACCGGCCAGCCACGCCCGCATGGGTTGGGATGGCTTGACCCATGCGGTGATTCGGGCGGTGGTGCGGCGGCATCAGCCCGTGGTGTTCATGCTTTGGGGCGCGCATGCCCAAGCCTGCCAGTCCCTGATTCAGACCGAAGATGATCCCCAAGTGCCTCAGACCTTGGTGTTGAAGGCCAACCATCCCTCGCCCTTGTCGGCTTTGCGCCCACCTAGGCCTTTTCTGGGTTGCGGCCATTTTTCCCAAGCGAACCAGTTCTTGCAGGCGCATGGTTGCCAGCGTGTTGACTGGACTCATTTCGATAAAACTTAAATAAGTCGAGAAAATGCCGGCTTTGGTGGCATAATTTGAGGCTCACTGTGGAGAGGTGGCCGAGTGGTTAATGGCAGCAGACTGTAAATCTGCCCTCTTACGAGTACGCTGGTTCGAATCCAGCCCTCTCCACCAATGAATTTGAATGACGTGCTGAAGCATATGCGTAAGGTGCAAACGGGTTGACTGGTTCAGTCCCGATGCGGGAGTAGTTCAATGGTAGAACCCTAGCCTTCCAAGCTAATGACGCGGGTCCGATTCCCGTCTCCCGCTCCAGCGTCAAGAGATATTGCCCATTTGGCTCAGTGGCAGAGCACTCCCTTGGTAAGGGAGAGGTCCCGGGTCCGATTCCCGGAATGGGCACCATTTTGGTGTGTGACATCAAGGTGGTTGTTGCAGGCTTGTTGCCTTTTTATTTGACCGTCTTTTAATTTTCGGAGTCTGAAAATGGGAAAAGAAAAATTCGCACGAACCAAGCCCCACGTCAATGTGGGCACCATTGGTCACGTTGACCATGGCAAAACCACCCTGACAGCGGCCATCACCTCGGTGCTGGCAGCCAAATTTGGTGGCACGGCCAAGGCCT
>JBBQSS010000086.1:0-10895 GCA_038213665.1 Burkholderiales bacterium
GCTCTTGGGAATAACGACCTGGCCTTTGGTACTCAAGGTTGTGGTGGCCGTGTTTGTACTGGTATTTGTGTTGGTGTTGGTGATTTGGGGCTTGGTCGCGGTCGTCATTTCAAATCCTCAAGTCAGGTAAGTCGAGGTAAGCATACTAAAAGTTAATGCCTTCGTCCAGATTGAAGCGCTTGTCCTGCTCATACGGGAACACATCAAACACATGCCCCTGTTTGATACGTGACTGGTGGTTTTGCCAGAAACTGGCCTCCAGCAAATCGGCGTGGTGCTTCATGAACACTTGCCTCACGGCGTCATTGCCTAGTAAAAACGGGCCAAAGGTTTCAGGAAACACGTCCTTGGGGCCAACTGAATACCAGATCTCGCCGCTCATTTCTTCTTCTTCATTGCGCGGCATGGGCACTTTTCTGAACTTGCAGTCGGTGATGTATTCAATCTCGTCGTAATCGTAAAACACGACTTTGCCGTGACGCGTGATGCCAAAGTTTTTCCACAGCATGTCGCCCGGGAAAATATTGGCGGCAATCAGGTCTTTCAGGGCGTTGCCGTACTCAACCACCGCCCGCGTCAGTTGCGCCCGGGCCTGTGTTGCCGCCGGTGTGGTGTTGGTCGGGTCGGCACCGCCTGCGTCAAAGGCATCTTGGAGGTAGATGTTGAGCGGGATCATGCGCCGCTCAATGTAGACATGTTTCAAAATCACCTCCAGCTGGCCGTCACGGTCGCGGTCGCTGATTTCAAGCTGGCTGGGGGCAAACTTTTCAATCTCTGCAATCAATTCATCGGTGAAGCGCTTGCGCGGAAAAGCCACCTCGCTGTATTCCAGCGTGTCGGCCATGCGCCCAACCCGGTCGTGCTGCTTGACCAGCAGGTATTTGCCTTTGATCTGCTCACGGCTGGTTTCCTTGGGCGGTGGGTAAAAGTCTTTGATGACCTTGAACACGTACGGAAAGCTGGGCAAATCAAACACCAGCATCACCATGCCCTTGATGCCCGGTGCAATGCGAAACTGGTCGGTCGAGTGGCGCAGATGGTGCAAAAAATCCCGGTAAAACAGCGTCTTGCCCTGTTTGGCCAGGCCCAGCGCGTTGTACAGCTCATTGCGCGGCTTGCGCGGCATCATGCTGCGCAAAAACTGCACGTAGGCACTGGGGATTTCCATGTCCACCATGAAATAGGCCCGCGCAAAGCTGAACAGCATGTGCATGTCATCTTCACCGTGCAACACCGCGTCAATGCGCAGATGGGTTTCACCCTTGGTGTACAAAATCGGCAGCGCAAAGGGCACTTCATGAAAGCCGTTGATCAGCTTGCCCACCACGTAAGCCCCCTTGTTGCGGTAGAACAGGCTCGAGAGCACCTGCAACTGAAAGTTGGCGTGCAGCTTGCTGGTGCCCGGCAGCGGGCTGATCACCGCCGTGACCAAGGCGGCATCACGCGCCAGGTCTTCAAAATCGCGGTGCAGACCGAAGTCTTTGACCATCTGCACCAGCACACCGTGCATGCCGTCAGGCGTTGGGTAGTAGGCACGAAAGGTGGGGCGGGTCTCAGCTTCGCTGTTTTCAATGTACTCGGTGCTGACGGCCGGGCGCACAAAGATGAAATTGTTCTGGAAGTAGCTGCGGTGCAGGATTTTGGTGGTAACCGAGTTGAAAAACGTCTCGGCCAGCTCCGGCTGGTGGTGGTCTACCAGCAGCCCGATGTAATGCAGCTTGACCTGATGCCAGATGTCCATGGGCTGCTCGCCGGCCTTGAATTCGCGCTCCAGGCGGTTGGAACACTCGCGCACCCGCAGGTCATAAAACTCGATGCGCTCACGCTGGGCACGCTGCTGACCCGCCCAGTCGGCCGTTTCAAAGCGGTGCTTGGCGCGCGCCGATTCGGTGCGAAACAGCCGGTAATGGCGGTTAAACCCGTCCATCATGGCTTTGGCAATGTCGTAGGCAACCGAGGAGTCAAGGCGGGTGGGAAACATGTCTGCTCTACTATATATAGCTGCTAGCGCTTTATTTATAAGGGCTAGAAGGTGTTTTTATGTATAAACATGGAGCCACTGGTGGCGGCTGCCAAGTTGGGCTCTACGCCATCGGCCGCGGGTAGCGCTTGAAGGCGTTGCGAAACACGCTGACCACTTCGTTCGGGTTCTGCATGCTGACCTGCAGGTCTTTCACCAGACCGTCCATGAGGCCATAACACCAGCCATGCACGGCCACTTTTTGGCCGCGCGCCCAGGCGTCTTGCAGCACGTTGGTTAAAGCGACATTGCCCACCTGCTCAATCACGTTCATCTCGCACAAAGTGTCTTCCTGCTCGGCCACCGTCAAATGGTCCAGGCGGCGGCGATGCCGCAGCTTGACATCATGCACATGGCGCAGCCAGTTGTCAGCCAGGCCCACACGGGTGCCGCGCAGCGCCGCCAACACACCGCCACAGCCATAGTGACCCACCACCATGATGTGCTCGACCTTGAGATGATCCACGGCAAACTGGATCACCGACAGCGCATTCAAGTCAGAGTGCACCACCACATTGGCAATATTGCGGTGCACAAACACCTCACCGGGGTTCAGCCCGGTGATCTCGTTGGCGGGCACGCGGCTGTCAGAGCAGCCAATCCACAGGTATTTGGGCGACTGCTGGTGCGCCAGCTGGCTGAAAAAACCCGGGCGCTGCATTTCCATGCGGTCGGCCCAGGCGCGGTTGTTGTCAAGAAGATGTTGCAGGGGTTGGGTCATAAACTCGTTTTCATCAAAATTTTTCAGGTCGCAAAACCTCCACATCATGAAGGTAAGCCACCATGGCGTAGTTGTCGTAGTAACGCGCCTGAACATGTCGCAAGGCGGTTTCGGCCAAGGCGCGCGAACAGATAACGTCGATGCGGATGTTGCCAGATGCACTCCACGCTGCATTGCGCACCCCGCGGCTGCCACGCCCACGGGCGTCACAGACGGTGTAACCGCGCACACCTAATCTGTCGAAATCGCGCAGCAGGGACTCCTCGATCGCCGATTCAGTGATGACCGTCAACAAAGTTCGTGTACCGGTTTTGAGCGTCATGGCGCCACTCCTGTGAATTGCATGGCCAGCCGGTGGTAGAGCGGTATGCCCACCAAAATATTGAAAGGGAAGGTCACGCCCAGCACAGCCGCCAGCGAAAGCACCGGATTGGCCTCGGGCACTGCCAGTCGCATGGTGGCCGGCACCGCAATGTAAGACGCACTGGCGGCCAAAGTTGACAGCAGCGTGACACCGCCCAGCGACAAATCCAGCGCCAGTCCGCAGGCCAGACCAAGCATGGCAGAAAACAGCGGCATCAGCACACCGAAAGCGATGATGAACAGGCCGCGCTTGCGCAACTCGCCCGCCTGGTGCGCCACGATCAACCCCATCTCCAGCAAGAACAACGCCAGTGCGCCTTTGAACAGATCGTAAAACAGGCTTTTGACTGGCTCCAACCCGACCGGGCCAGCCATCCAGCCCACCAGCATGCCACCGAGCAAAAGGGTCACCCCCTTGCCCAAAAACGTTTCATGCGCCAACGCGCGCCAATCCGTTTGCTGTCCGATCCCACGCGCCAAAACAATACCGACCAAAATCGCGGGAACCTCCATGACCGTGAGAAAAATGGCCAACTGGGGCTCAAACGCGATACCGCGTGATGTCAACCAATTGGCGCCGACCGCAAAGGTCGCCACACTCACCGAACCATAGTGCGCTGCGGTGGATGCGGCGTCCGCACGCCCAAGTTTTCCCAGAAAACTCAGCACGGCAAAGGCCACCAGTGTTTGCACCACGCCCAGCACGATCACCAGACCGAGCTGCGGCAACAAAGGCAGCACGGCCTGCTGGGCCAGACCCTCGCCCCCTTTGAGGCCAATGGTCAACAGCAAGACCAGCGACAGCGAGTCGTAAAGTGCCGCAGGCAATTTGAGCTCGGAGCGCAGTAGCCCGGCGGCCAGACCGAAGATAAAAAACAAAACAACAATATCAAGCATTGAAAATGGGCCCTTATAGTGCCCTCATTATCGACAAATGATGTGCTGTCCGCGATCTACCCAACAGCCCCTATGGCGCGCGCGTCACCACGCGCAAACCAGATCAGAACATCCGAGTCGATCAGAACGCCTGATTCCATTTGCAGATCGATACGACATTAGGCGCGAAGCCGCAGACAGTGCACTCGCACGGCAAGGCGGCGCAACAACATGTCGGATTGATATGGAAATGGAATGAGGTAGATGCCAACACGCCAGCCTCTGATAGCCAGTAATCCGCCAAATGCACTGGTCCGACTTGACCTGAACAACCCGGTATTTCGAGATAAAGCGAGCCTGGCCCCTTTTAGTTTTCCTTTTAGTTTTTTGACAGGGCGGCTTAAAGGCGGTGATCCACCAAATGCCCACTAACAAACTTGTGCAACAAGCTGGCGGCGAAGGTTTGATAGGGCACCCCTTCCTCAAGAGCACGTGCTTGCAAATTTCTCAGATCCCGGGTTGAAATCCGGATGTTCAGCCGCTGGTCTTTCTTGAACGTGGCAGCGGCGGCCACCTGATGCGACTTGATCTGTCCGTCCATTCCGTTGGCAGGTTTCAAGGTGCCAGCTTCCCAAGCCTGCAATATTTCCAACTCTTCACTGTCGTATTTTGCGTTCGGTGTCATGGATTGCTCCTGTATTGTTTGGTCGCCTTGCGGCTGGGAATAATGGTTTTTAGAAAAAACTCGCGCTCGGTTTCAATAAATGGCACGGCATAGACATAGTCGTCAACTTGCACCATTGAAATTTTTTGGCCAGGATACTTTTCCTGATTGGGATGCTCAAGCACCGCCAGTTCATTTCCGCTGGCTATCTCAAAAACAATCCGCTCGAATGAAATACCCCGCTCCTGCACCAACAACTGGTTCTTATCAGCGTTCCAGTTGTAGTTTTTTTGAGTCATCATGTGTGCATTTTAGGCACACACTTCAAATGAGGTCAACGTAAGTCCGTATAAATCCGAGCCTGGCCCATTTGATAGGCTGACATGGCTGGGTTTTACAAATGGGTCAGGCGGGCTAGAAAAACTGCTTGGAAAAATTGGCGACAGCCATTGCAATCAAGACGCCCATCATCCACTTCAGCACAGCCATATCGCCTTTGATCGATTCAAAACGAGGCTCCAGTCGAAGTTCAAATTCACGTAGATCGCGCCGTGTGACCAATTCCGACTCGTCAATAGCCGACCGCATCGCGTCAGTTAATCGCGTCAGTTAAACCCTCGGCCTGCTTTTCATCAAAGCCGGCTTCCTGCAATTTGCACACGAATTTGTGGGTGTCGGAAGTGATGCTGCTCATGCCGGGCAGTCTAGCATGATGGGAAAATTGCAAGCGTGATCATTGCCATTTGCAGCCGGTTCGACTGCGGCGAATATCAGCCAGCCGGGCCGGTCATTCGATTCTGGCTTCTACCAGAACCGTCATCCTTGCGCATGCCAATATCCATGACTTGCGGGTGCATCACGCTGCCAACTGCGCAGTCAACCGGCCGGCGAAAATATCGCTACACATTCAATAGCTGTTCACGCATCTACCATAAGGGCTAGAGGCCTAAAACCCATAAAAAAACCCCGCCATGTTGCCACGGCGGGGTTTTTTGAGATTCGAGCCCGATTCTGTTTTGCCTGAAGGGTCAGAAAAACTGCTTGGAAAAATTGGCGATAGCAATCGCGACCAAAGCACCCATCATCCACTTCAGTAAATTCAGGTCTGCTTTGATCGGAGAAAGCTCAATTTGAAGGTCTTTTTTGGTGACCAATTCCGACTCGTCAATAGCCGACCGCATCGCGTCAGTTAAACCCTCGGCCTGCTTTTCATCAAAGCCGGCTTCCTGCAATTTGCGCACGAATTTGTGGGTGTCGAAAGTGATGCTGCTCATGCCGGGCAGTCTAGCATGATGGGAAAATTGCAAGCGTGATCATTGCCATTTGCAGCCGGTTCGACTGCGGCGAATATCAGCCAGCCGGGCCGGTCATTCGATTCTGCCCCCCCAGAACCGTCATCCTCGCGTATGCCAATAACCATGACTTGCGGGTGCATCACGCTGCCAACCGCGCAGTCAACCGGCCGGCGAAAATATTGCTACACATTCAATAGCTGTTCACGCATCTACCATAAGGGCTAGAGGCCTAAAACCCATAAAAAAACCCCGCCATGTTGCCACGGCGGGGTTTTGTTGAGGATTCTTGTCTGCCTACGTTTTCCCTGAAAGGTTAGAAATACTGCTTGGCAAAATTGGCCAAAGCTACTGCCAGCAACGCACCTAGCATCCATTTCAACAATGATGCTTCGTGATCGAGCTTGGCCCCCAATCGAACAATATCAATCTTGGTTGCCAGCGGTGTGTCGAGTGCCTCTGCAAAGACATCCTTTTGGGCTTCGGCGAACGCTTGCGCCTGCTCGTCGCTCATCCCCGCGCTTTTCAGGCGATTGGCGAATTTCAAGGTATCAAACGTGATGGAACTCATGGGGGCACTTTAGCATTGCTGCACTGCGCACGCCAATATCCATGACTTGCGGGTGCATTACGCTGCCAACCGCGCAGTCAACCGGGCGGCGAGACGAGTGCTTCATATTCAATAGCTGCTCACGCATACGGCATGAGGGCTACAGGCCGAAATGGCATAAAAAAACCCCGCCATGTTGCCACGGCGGGGTTTTTTGGTTTTAACCGTCAACTGGCTTGTGCCAGCGTTGGATTAAAACGCGTGGCGAACGCCCACTGCATACACAGTGGTATCGATGTCGCGTACACGCGTTTGTTCTTGGGTAGCCATCTTGAGGCCACCGTAAACGGTTGTACGCTTGGACAGCGAATAGGCAACAGCCAGACCAAAACCCTTACGTGTCACTTCAGTTATGGTGCGAGTTGCATCATCGGTCGATTCTGCGTAGCTGCCAGACACAGTCAACGCTGAGGACAAAGGCACGTCTACAGCGATTTGCCATTCGTCTGTGCTTGCGCCAGCGGTATGAGCTGCAGTTGCAGCGGCAACGGTACCTGTCGCATTTTCAACACGACCATAGCTTCCCTTGACAGTTGCAACGCCGAAGTTGTAAGACGCGCCCAAACGAGCGAATGAGAAATCATCGTCGAGTGTGGTGTTACGGTCTTCAATTTGGTATGCGAATTGCGCAGCCAATGGGCCTGCAGCATAAGTCAAGTTGAGGGAAGTGATGGCTGGTGCTGTCAAGCCACCTACAACTGCATTTTCATCCAGCGAATAGCTCACTTCGGCACCAAAACCACTGAAGTTAGGAGTTTTGTAAAAGATTGTGTTGGCAGGCTTGCCTATGTAGCCATTTGCTGAACGGAATACACCGCCGGCAGGGTTGTTAACAGGGGACAAATCAGAGTCAAAAACACCGTTTGAAGCATATTGAACATTGTCAAATGGCGAGCTAACGAGACCAAGGCGAACGTCACCAAAGCCACTAGAGAAGCCAACCCATGCCTGACGGTTGAAACCAGCGCTTGCACCATCATCAATGTTGACAGCAGACTCCAACTGGAAATTGGCTTTCAAACCGCCACCCAGATCTTCAGTACCCTTCATACCCCAACGTGATGTGCTTACACCACCGGAATGCATGAGAGTAGTCGAGGTGTCTGTTACGCCGTTGTCAGTATTGACGCGACCAACCCAAACGTCAGCAATGCCATACAAAGTCACAGAAGACTGGGCCATAGCGGCGCCGGAAGCAGCCAGAACGGCCAGCGCGATTAGCGATTTTTTCATTGAGAGTTACTCCAAGAGTTGATTTTCAGTAAAGCGCCACATCGGCACTTCGATCCACTTCCAAAGCAGAAGCTGGGTGTATTTAAACAGCCCTGCAGAACAAAACCCAGCTTTTGACCTTATTGTTCACGTCTTTCGCGCCCAAGTGTGGGGCGCTTGCAACGCTTCGTTACACCGCATCGCACCCCACCGGTGCGTTCTGCAATACGTGCGATCAGCAAGCATCGCAAAAAGTGTGTGGGCAACGCGGTGCAGTACCGCTAAAGTGCCATCGACCGACATCGTGAATTTTCAATAGCAGCGGAACGCTCGACAAGGCGGTGTGCGTCTGTATCTCCCACGTTTCTGAGGATGCCTGTTGCACAGTTCACGCTACGGAGTGAAGACGCTTAGAAACAAGGGTTACATCGGGCAGGTCACGTACTGCTTTCACAGCCTCAACAAGGGCGGTTTTTTCAGCGGTTGTTAGTGTGTTCAAGTCGCCGTCGTTGAAATAGACCAGCGCTTTCAGACTTTCGCTTGGCTGAAAGTTAGGGCCGAAGAGCAAACGAGCAGATGCAAGCCCGCGAGACAAGCTCACCCCGGCCTTGACCATCGCGGCGACATCGCGATAGTCCTTGGCCTCGGCGCGCTGGAGAACGACTTTGACTTTCGTCGCCATCAGGTCGTCAAAGGAGGCCACCTGCAGTACACCATCTTCAGTGAAGTCCGGCTCTCCAACGCGCCCGAAGGCAATCGTGCCGAAGAACGATATCTTGACGTGGTCCTTCTCCGAATCACCGTCGGGAACCAGCACAACCCAAGTGTTGCCCTGGTCTTGGATCGTCGTGGATCGCGCCACAAATGGAAAAGCCGCTTTGATCGTTTGACGATCAAGCGGCTTTTCTGAGAAAAAATCGAAATCGACAGAATCGCGATGGCCCAATCTCAATGCAATGGCGGTGCCGCCATACAACGTAAAGCCAAGATCCGACGCGCTGCGAAGCTGGGGCCACAGACGTTGCTGCGCAGAAGGCAATGCATCCATGCGAGGCTTGAACGTGTTCACGCGAACCGCCGCACCGGCAACGCAGGAACGTGACCAACGCTGGACAACCCGAGACGATAGTGCCAATACGCCCATGAGCGTTCGTTGAACTGCCCGGCTTCTGCGTGGGTCAATATCTCACGCAGAACCTCATCGCCAACCTGTAAGGCAAGCGACTGAACATCGGCGTAGTCGCCGATGTTCATCACTTGGGCGACCACCCGCTCAGGCGTGGTCACAGCCACATCCGGCGTTTTCCACCAGATGTACTTGCGGGCAAGGGGCTTCAAGGCTTCTGGATTGATGTGGATCATGCCACCCTCCTGGTATGTCACAAGTGAAATTTGCACCTGTCGCGATTCGGGATGCGCCAATGAAATACCGCCAACAGTTGACGGATTTTAGCGATGGTGACGATGTGGCAAGGGCTCCCCTTGCCAGCAGTGAAATAGCCACCCCAATTGGCCATCCTGCACTTGACGGGACTTGTTCCTGCAGGCGTGCGCCCATGCTGGGCGCACCACGCAAAAAAGCCGCCCGACGGCGGCTTTTGTTTTCATCTTCAACTGACTTGCGTCAGTATCAAATTAGAACGTATGCTTAACGCCCAATGCGTAAACGGTTGTATTGTTCAACTCAACACCAACTGCATTGTCTTCAGTAGAACGATGGTAGCCACCGTAGACGGTTGTACGCTTGCTCAGGCTATAAGCCACTGCAATGCCAAAGCCTTCACGATCAGTAACTTTGGCGCCAGCCGTTGTTTCTGTTTTAGAGCTTGCATAACCAGCTGACAAAGTCATAGCGGCAGAGAGGGGGACATCTACACCGATTTGGTATTCAGCAACTTCGTTACCAGTAGCATATTCCACAGCGCCGTATGAGGCTTTAGCAGTTGCTACGCCAAAGTTGTAGGACGCACCAAGACGCAAGTAGTCATCTGAATTAGCTGCGCCATACACTTCTTCAGTCTGATAACCCAACTGTGCCGCCAAAGGACCATTGGCGTACTGCACGTTGAAGGCAGTTGCTTGGATAGTGTTCACAGCCGTGCTCTTTTCGTCAAGCGAGTAGCTCACTGCGCCGCTGAAGCCGCCAAAAGATGGGCTGGTGTAGCGAATGCCATTATTGGGGTTGCTTGTGTATTTATCGCTCTTGAACACATTTGAAGTGGCAGCCAGATCAGAGTCAAAAACACTATTGCTGCTACCGTTAACGTCGTCATAGGCAGTCCATACGCGACCGAAGAGAGCTTCACCAAAGCTGCCATTCAAACCAACGTAAGCTTGACGGTCAAACCCTAAAGCCGCACCGGTGTCCAACTCGATACCTTGCTCAAGCTTGAAAACAGCCTTCAGGCCGCCGCCCAAGTCTTCAGAGCCAGTCATACCCCAAGCAGAAGTGCTCACGCCTCCGCTAACCATCTGGGTGGCGCGAACGCCATTAGCCTTGACACTGCCAATCCAAACGTCAGCAATCCCGTACAGGGTCACGGAAGATTGAGCCATTGCGGCGCCGGAAGCTGCGAGCACAGCCAAAGCTACTAAACTTTTTTTCATAAAAACTCCTAAGGTTGAAAAATCAAAACCGCTGTGAGCAGTCTGTTTTGAAGTGGCGAATAAAACATCACGGGATTTATTTCACCATGAAGACAGCAAAAATATGCCCTTCGGGTTGATTCCAAGCAAGTTACATGCCCTTCATCACGTCATTGTGTCGCCGCATTGCGACACATCTGTCATTGGGGATAACCCGAACAGGCCACAACTTGCATACCGGAAGCCGCAGCAGCGCAATTTTGTGACGATCGGTGCCATTAACACCCAGCTAAGACGCACCAAATTAGGGAAAACCCCTGTTGGGGAAACGCCTAAAAAGGTGCGTCGGATGACGACATCATGTTGTGCTCGTTAGCAGCATCAAGCAAAATTAGTACGACCGTACTTTAAAGTGCGCTCCCCGTTTCCATCAACCCGCATCAAACATCATGAACAAATACTCTTCTTCAAACGGCATGGCAATCGGCCTGCAGCATGTGGCCTTGGCCAGTGCCCTTTGCTGCGCCAGTCTGGCGCATGCGCAATCTGGC
>JBBQSS010000087.1:0-10772 GCA_038213665.1 Burkholderiales bacterium
GAAAAACGACCTCAAGAAAAAAGACACTCCCGGCAAGCTCGAGGCCGTGGCCGACGCCGCGCTCAAGTTCGACGTGACCTTTGACGTCGTCACCTATGAGGAAGGCCTGAAGTTGATGGGCCCGGTGCGCAACCCGAACGATAACCGCCCTGTTTGAATTCCATATTCCTGCTGCGCAACCCGATCTCACACCTGCGATGCTCGCCGTACAGGAGTACGGCTGCGCTTCTCGGCGTGACCTCGGGCTGCTCGCGACGGAATCTGGAATTCAAGCGCCAAACCCATGGCTTCGGCAGTAGACGATGCCCTTGAGCAGTCTGCGCGCTGGTACGGCACCAACCTGGTGGGCGTGCCGGCGCGGGTGCTGGCCAGCACGGCGTTTAATGCCCAGCCACAGCCCCTGTCCATTGCGGGCACGTTGGACGACCACCAAGCGCTGTTCATGCAACTTGAGCGCAGCCAGGACATACACGAGGCACGCGAGGTGTTTGTGACTTACCTGAGCCTCGCTTTTGGTTTGCGCAAGCCGGAACCCCATGAGCTGGCCACCTTGCCAGCGGCGCAGCAGCGACGCTGGCGCAACAGTTGGCGCCGGCTGCTGCAAGGCTGGGGCATGGATGCCAACGGTCCCGCCGGTGCCGTGCTGAAAGGCTGGGTTGAAAGCCGCTTTGGCCTGGCGCCCAGTTACCACAAGGCCGTGCTGGCGCGTTTTCCCTCAGACGCGTGGATGACCTATCTGCAGGAAAAAGCCGCCAGTCGCCACAACAACAACAATATTTACCAACAAATCGACCTGTTGTACGAGTTTTGCCAATGGGCCTTGCGCCGTTTGCGCAGCCAAAGCAACACTGCTGCGCTGCACCTCAAATTGTGGCGGGGCAGCAACCAGTGCGAAGAACAAGTGATTTCCGGGCGCCTGCAAAACCGCCGCTGCACCGTGCGCCTGAACAACCTGGTGTCGTTTAGCCTGTCTGCCCATGACGCCTCGTGTTTTGGCGATTGGGTGTTTGAAGTGCAGGTGCCCATGTGCAAGGTGCTGGTGTTTCCTGAGCTTTTGCCCGGCCAGGTGCTGCAAGGTGAACAAGAGGTGCTGGCCCTCGGTGGCGACTATGACGTGATGGCCCGTTATGAATGAATTGCATGACCGCGCGCTGGGCGCATACCTGGGTTTTGCCATGGGAGATGCGCTGGGCGCCACGGTGGAATTCATGCGCCCGCGTGAAATTGCCGCGCAATACGGCGTGCACCGCGAGATCATCGGCGGCGGCTGGCTGAAGCTGGCACGGGGCCAGGTCACTGACGACACCACCATGAGCCTGGCGCTGGGGGACGCGCTGCTGCAAGCTGGCAGTCCGGCCTTGATCAGCCATGCCAGCGGTGACGACACGTTGATTCGCGGCATTGCCGACGCCTATGTGCGCTGGTTCAAGGCCAAGCCAGTGGACTGCGGCAACACCTGCCGCCGTGGCATCCTGCGCTACTTGCACGATGGCACGCTGGCGGGCGACTACAACCCGGGTGATGGCGGCAACGGCGCGCTGATGCGCAACCTGCCTGCGGTGCTGGCGACACGGGGTGACGACGCCGCCTTTGAACGCCTGTCGATCGCCCAGTCGCGCCTGACGCACCACCACCCGCTGTCTGATGCCGCCACCCTGGGACTGGGCCGACTGCTGGGGCTATTGCTTGACGGCACAGACCCTGAAAACTGCCGGTTGTGGGCGGCAAAGTGGGTCACAGAGCACCCGGCTTTTCGCTTTAGCCCCTACCGTGGCTATGCCACGGCCTATGTCGTTGACACGGTACAGACGGTGCTGCATTATTTGATTTTGCACGACGATTTTGAGGACGCCCTGGTCGCCACGGTGAACCAGGGCGACGATGCCGACACCACGGGTGCGCTGGTGGGCATGCTGGCTGGGGCGCGCTGCGGCGCAGCCAGGCTGCCGCAGCGCTGGCTGCGTCGGCTGCAGCCGGCCACCGTGCAGGCCATCACCGAGCAGACCAGCGGCTTGTTGGCACTGGCCCAACGCCTGAAGGAGTCAAGCCATGGCTGAGACAACCCATTCCGCGCGCCATGTCGTCACCGTGCAGGCCTACCACGAGCGCACCAAACACCACCTGACGGCTTATACCGCTGGCCCCGACACGCTGGATTGGGACGCCCAGCCCGACCCGTTTCGCCGCTACACCGATACGCCACAGACACCGCTACCCCTCCAGGCCGACCACTTGACGACCCCCTGGGCTGATCTGTTCGAGCCCGGCCGCATCGCACCGCATTCGCTGGACCGCGACGCCATCGGCCTGCTGTTCGAACTCGGCTTCGCGCTGTCGGCCTGGAAGCAATACGGCCCGGACCGTTGGGCCATGCGCGTCAACCCTTCAAGCGGCAACCTGCAACTGGCGGCGCTGCTTGGGCTGGGCCGGGAGGCAGACTTTGGCAAAGCCGAACGCGAAGAGCCCGCTGCCCTGTTTGAGTTACCACCCACCCCCGCCGTGCCTGACAGCCCATTCAACTGGCCCGCGCCCAGCCCATGGCAAGGTGTGGCAAACCGGCTTGACCCGCACCCCATGTACCGCTGGCCGGTGATGGATGAGGTCGCTGTCGCAACGCAAACAAAAACTACTAATTTAATAGCTGCTAGCGCATATCCTATAAGGGCTAGATGGCTAAAACATCCAATAAAATCGATCCAGATGTCAGACCCGTTGGATGCCTTGGCGCGCAGCACCCAGCCCGCCGCCACACTGATCCGCCAACGCCGCAGCGCCCAACACTTTGACGCCCGCGCCCGCATGCCGCTGGCCCAGCTCTGGCGCCTGCTGCCACGCCGTGTGGCCGCAGGCGATTTGCTGCGCCGCAGCTTGCCTGCAGAGTTGCACTTGAATGCCGTTCCCCATGCCCAGTTCGATGCGCCGCTGCCCGATGCCTGCATTGCCACCGAGCCACCCTATGCCCACCTGTTGTCCGAGAGAAGGAGTTGACCATGACCCACATCGTTTTCTATGAAAAACCCGGCTGTGGCGGCAATGCGCGCCAGCGTGCCGCACTTGAAGCCGCCGGCCACACGCTGGAACGGCGAAACCTGCTGACCGCCCACTGGACCCCTGACCGCCTGCTGGCCTTTCTGGCCCCACGGCCTGTGCCAGACTGGTTCAACCGCGCCGCACCCCGCGTCAAAAGCGGCGACGTGGCCCCCGGCGCGCTGGATGCGCAGGCCGCGCTGGCCTTGTTGCTGCAAGAGCCGCTGCTGATTCGCCGCCCGCTGATGCAGCGCACCGACAACGCCACTTGTCATGTCGGGTTCGAGACCGCAGCCGTGGCGGTGTGGGTCGGACTTGGCACGAACCCTGCATCACCCGTCACACTGGAGGGCTGCACCTCGCCCACCGAGCGTTGCGCCAGCCCGGATTGAATCGCCCTGGAGAACACCATGCCCATCTACGACTACAACTGCAAAACCTGCGGCCACCCCTTTGAGGCGCTGGTGCGCTCTGACACGCTGCCCGCGTGCCCAAAATGCGGCAGCACGGCGCTGGAGAAATGCGTCTCGCCGCTCGCCCCGGCCGGCAAGATCGAAGCCATTCGCATGGCGCACCGCCGCGTTGCCGCCGCCCAAGGCCACTTTGACCACTACAGCCCATCCGACAAAGCCAAGCTTTTGCAGGGCAAGAAGAACATTTGATGAGCACCACCTTCGAGGCCCCGCCTGAAGCCGCTCTGGCCAGCGACCCCGTTGACCGCTACCGCAGCTTCAAGGGCATCGACTTTGACGGCCAAGCCAGCCGGATGATGGCGCGCATCGAGTCCCATACCCGGGACCTTGACGATCCTTTTTGGACCTATTTCTCCAAACGCCGCGATGCGACGCAAGGCATGCGCTGCGATGATCAGTTGCTGCTGGCCAGCTTTGTCAACCCGATCCGGGAGTTGTTCGAGCATCACGCCGATGAGGTCGGGCTGGCGTGGCTGGACCAGCTGGAAAACGAATGTTTTTGAGTTGCCACACCCACGAATTCGTCACCCCGTGCGCAAGGTTGATGCGGGTGAGCGGCAACACATAGGTCCGCGATGAGGCCATGCTCCTCGCGTGGAATGATGACATTGGGATCTAAAAAAATCGGGGCGGTAAACATCAGCCAGCTATCACAGGCTGGGGTTTGGTTCGGAAAACTCATGATTTGGCATAGCTTGCCCTTGAAGGCCGCCAGACTCTCGTCCCAATGGTTTCGCCGCAGAAATTAGGGAAGTCACTCCGTCTGGCTTGCGCAAAGAGTCAGAGCGAGTGAAGAAGATGTCACTGCTTACAATCCACTAACTTTAGGAGTTGAGTTCTCATGACCATCAAAAGTGACAAGTGGATCCGCCGCATGGCAGAGCAACACGGCATGATCGAGCCCTTTGAACCTGGCCAAATTCGTCAGGACGCGGCCGGCAACAAAATTGTGAGTTATGGCACCAGCAGCTATGGCTATGACATCCGTTGCGCACCCGAATTCAAGGTGTTTACCAACATCCATAGCACGGTGGTCGACCCGAAAAACTTTGACGAGAAAAGCTTTGTTGATTTTCATGGCGACAGTTGCATCATCCCGCCCAACAGCTTTGCGCTGGCCCGCACCCTTGAATACTTTCGTATTCCACGCAATGTGCTGACCATTTGCCTGGGTAAAAGCACCTACGCGCGCTGCGGCATCATCGTCAACGTGACACCGTTTGAGCCTGAATGGGAAGGCTACGTGACCCTTGAATTCAGCAACACGACGCCGCTTCCGGCCAAGATTTACGCCGGCGAAGGCTGCGCGCAAGTGCTGTTTTTTGAGAGCGATGAAGTCTGTGAAATCAGCTACAAAGACCGCGGCGGCAAATACCAGGGTCAGCGCGGCGTGACCTTGCCCAAGGCTTGAGCCCTCAGCGCTTACGCTGAATTTCTTCTATGAGTCAGCACAGGGAGCACCAGCATGAAATGGGACGGAAACCGTCAGTCTGACAACGTGGAAGACCGCCGGGGTGGTGGCGGTTCTTCCGGCGGCAGGGGCCTTGGCGGGCGCAGCATTGGCCTGGGCTCGGTGGCCATCGCCTTGGTGGTGTCGTATTTTCTCGGGGTCAGCCCCTTGACGGTGCTCAACGTGCTCAGCGGCGGCAGCCCGGAGGCGCAAACCCAATCGACACCAGCGCGCAAGCCGCCCGCCGATGACCGCATGGCGGCCTTTGTGTCGACCGTGCTGGCCGACACCGAAGACGTCTGGAAAGATGTGTTCGCCAAGGGCGGGGCCACTTACCAAGAGCCAAAACTGGTGCTGTTTCGTGGCACCACGGCCACCGCCTGCGGGCAGGGCCAGGCGGCGATGGGGCCGTTTTATTGCCCGGCTGACCAAAAGGTTTACATCGACCTTGGTTTTTACGAGACCTTGAAAAACCAGCTGGGTGCGCCTGGCGACTTTGCCCAGGCCTATGTGATTGCCCATGAAGTGGGTCACCATGTCCAAAACCTGATGGGCATTACAGCCAAGATGGAGCAAATGCGTGGCCGCGTTAGCCAGGCTGAGTACAACGCCTTGAGCGTGCGCCTGGAGTTGCAGGCGGATTGCTTTTCTGGCGTGTGGGCCAACCATGCACAAGCCGCGCGCCAGTTGCTGGAGCAGGGCGATGTGGAAGAAGCCATGAACGCTGCATCCAAGATTGGCGACGACGCGCTGCAGCGCTCCGGTGGCGGTCAAGTGGTGCCCGACAGTTTCACGCACGGAACCAGCGCGCAACGCCAGCGCTGGTTCAATCAGGGCTTGAACCACGGAAGCGTCAAGGGTTGCGACACCTTCGCGGCAAGCCAATTGTGAGTGTTGGAGGATAATAGGGATTTGCCCCGTTCCTTGGGGCAACCCCGGCTATCGGATCGATAGCATCTGAACCCTGGCATTGAATGACCGACCTGACCTCTGAAATTTCCGCTGAACTGACCTCTGACACCCCCATCATGGCCTTTGCCCAGTTGCAACTGGCCGCACCTCTGGCCCGCGCGGTGGCCGAGATGGGTTACGAGACCATGACCCCGATCCAAGCCCAGGCCATTCCTGTGGTGCTGCAAGGTCGGGACGTGATGGGTGCCGCACAAACCGGAACCGGCAAAACGGCGGCGTTCGCCTTGCCACTGATGCAGCGCATGCTCCAGCACGAAAACGCCTCGACCTCACCGGCGCGCCACCCGGTGCGCGCCCTGGTGCTGTTGCCTACCCGCGAATTGGCGGTGCAGGTGGCAGAGCAAGTTGAGTTGTATGGCAAATACACCAATTTGCGCAGCGCAGTGGTGTTTGGCGGTATGGACATGAAGCCGCAAACCCTTGAATTGAAAAAGGGCGTGGAAGTGCTGGTGGCGACGCCGGGACGGCTGTTGGACCACATTGAGGCGAAAAACTGTGTGCTCAATCAGGTGGAATATGTGGTGCTGGATGAAGCCGACCGCATGCTCGACATTGGCTTCTTGCCAGACCTGCAACGTATTCTGAGCTACCTGCCAAAACAGCGCATCACCTTGTTGTTCTCCGCCACGTTCTCACCTGAGATCAAGCGCCTGGCCAGCAGCTACCTGCAAGACCCGGTGACCATTGAGGTGGCTCGCTCCAATGCGGCAGCCTCTACTGTGGAGCAGCATTTCTACAGCGTGGAGGGTGACAACAAGCGCCACGCCCTGCACCAGATTTTGAAGTCTCGCGGCATGAAGCAGGCGTTTGTGTTTGTCAACAGCAAGCTTGGCTGTGCCCGGCTGGCGCGCTCACTGGAGCATGAAGGCCTCAAGACCACCGCCTTGCACGGTGATAAGAGTCAGGATGAGCGCCTGAAGGCACTTGAAGCCTTCAAGCGCGGTGATGTTGACTTGCTGGTGTGCACCGATGTCGCTGCGCGTGGCCTCGATATCAAGGATGTGCCGGCAGTGTTCAACTTTGACATTCCGTTTCATGCAGAAGACTACGTGCACCGTATTGGCCGCACCGGGCGTGCGGGTGCTGCGGGTCTGGCCGTGACTTTTGTCGCCAAGAGCGATCTTCGATTGGTCACGGAGATTGAAAAGCTGCTTAAAACCAAGATTGAGCTTGAAGCGATCGAATTTGACGAAGACCAGCCGGACATTCGCAAACAAGGCCACATCAATGATGGCCGCAGGCTTTACCAGCAAGAAGCGGGTGATGTACGCCGTGAGGAGTTTGTTGGCCGGACGCCCCGTGCGCCACGCAATGAGTTCAGAGGTGGTCCAAAGTTGTCAAACGACCCGTTTTTTGACAAGCCCTATGAGGCACCTGCGTTGGTCCCCGATGTGGTGCCTTCTTGGGAAGCCGCCGCCGCCCGCCCGGGCGTGCGTACCATTTCCAGCAACATCAAAACCAAACGCAAAGTGGCGGCATTGTTCAAAGCCGCCTGAGTCGCTGCGGCTTGCTTCATCTGCCAGGTTTTTGGGCCTGGTCGCACTTGACCTGAATGAGTTTCTGCGCTGCCGAGCCGGTGCCGAGCCGCAGGGCGCTCAAATGGCCGCCCCAGACGCAACCGGAGTCCAGTGCCAGCACATCGTCACGGTCGAGCCAGCCCAGGGTTGACCAGTGGCCAAACGCCACGGTGACGTCTGCGGTCTTGCGCCCCGGCACATCAAACCAGGGCATATAGCCTGGTGGGGCGCTCTCCAACCCCTCTTTGGCATCAAACTCCATCACGCCTTGGGCGCTGCAAAACCGCAAACGTGTCAGCGCGTTGACAATCAGGCGCAAGCGCGCAGTGCCGCAAAGCCCCTCGTCCCACACGTCTGGCTTGTTGTTATACATCTGGTGCAAAAAATCATTCAGATCAGGGCCACGCAGCATGGTCTCAACTTCCTTGGCAAGTGCAATAGTTTGTGCCGCTGTCCATTCAGGAAGCACGCCCGCGTGAACCATTAAATAAGCGTGGTTTTCATGTTCAAGCAGCATCGCCATACGCTGCGCTCGAAGCCAGTTCAGCATTGCGTCCCGATCGGGTGCCTGCAGCACGCCTGTCAAGGTGTCTTTTCGGCTGGGCTCGCGTGCCCCCACCGAGGTGGCCAGCAGGTGCAAGTCATGGTTGCCCAGCAGGCATTGTGCCGAGGTGCCGTAGCCCATCAATCGGCGTAATACTGCCGCAGAGTCTGGCCCGCGGTTGACCAAGTCGCCCAAAAGGTAGATCGTGTCCCGGCTGGGGGAGAACGAAATGTCGTTTAACAACTGTTGCAAGGCGTGGTCGCAACCCTGCACGTCGCCAATCATGTAAAGTGCCATGGTGTTTATTGTCGTTTGGGTTTCATGGAATTTTTGCTGATTGTTTTTTTGACGTTGCTCAATGGCGTGTTTGCCATGTCTGAGCTGGCGCTGGCCGCCAGCCGAAAGTCACGGTTAAATACCATGGCTGAAGCGGGTGACAAGGGCGCGCAAGCGTCGCTGGCACTGCTGGACAACCCTAACCAGTTTTTGTCCACCGTGCAGGTCGGGATCACGTCAATTGGTGTGTTGAACGGAATTGTGGGCGAGGCTGCATTCAGCCAGGGCCTGGCATCCTGGCTGCAAACCTGGGGTGTGGCAGAGCAAGCGGCCGCCATTTCCGCCACCGCGTTGGTGGTGACGATGATCACGTTCACCACCATCATTTTTGGTGAACTGGTGCCTAAGCGCATTGGTCAGTTGTACCCCGAAGTTGTGTCGTGCTGGGTGTCGCGGCCCATGCTGTGGCTGGCCAAGGCCTTTGGTCCATTTGTCAAGCTGTTGTCGGGGTCCACTGCGGCCATGTTGAAACTGTTGCGCATTGACGCCAACGCATTGCGCACCATGACCGAAGAAGAAATCACCGCCAGCCTGGAAGAGGGCGTGGATGCCGGTGTGATTGAAGAACACGAACATCAAATGGTGCAAAACGTCTTTGGCCTGGATGACCGGCCCCTGACCTCATTGATGGTGCCGCGTGCGGAAGTGGATTGGCTTAATGCCAATGACAGCATCGCACAAGCCTTGCAGCAGGTGGGTGCAGATGGGGCGGAGCGTGCCCATTCCTGGTACCCGGTATGCCGTGGTTCGCTTGACGATGTGGTGGGCAAAATCAGCGTGGCACATATGCTGGCGATTGGTGCAGTCACACCCGGCAAGCTGGAAGACTTTGTCAGCCCTGCGGCGTTTGTGCCGGAAACTTTGAGCGGTATGGAGTTGCTGGAGCAGTTTCGCGCCAAGGTCGGGCGCTTGGTGCTGGTGGTGGACGAATACGGCGTGGTGCAAGGCTTGCTGACGCCGCATGACCTGCTGGAGGCGATTACCGGTGAACTGCAGCCCCGTGCCGAAACCGAGGCCTGGGCTGTCAAGCGCGACGACGGCAGCTGGCTCCTTGACGGCATGATGCCGGTGAGTGAGCTCAAAGCCCGGCTTGACATGGATGACTTGCCGCTGGAGGAGCGCGGTCGTTACAACACCTTGGCCGGGCTGTTAATGGCGGTCAGCGGCCACCTGCCTGCAACCGGCGAAAAAATCCTGTGCGAAGGTTGGTTGTTTGAGGTGGTCGATCTGGACGGCAAGCGAGTCGACAAGGTCTTGGCCAGCCCGCTGCCAAGCTCATCCGGCGAAGTGTGATGGGCTGGCGCTGTCTCGTGGCCAGCCAAGTTGCACAGCTGGCTGCCGCGCGGACCTGGTTGTTTCTGGCCCAGGCTGAAGTAAATTTCGACGCGGGTTAAATAAATGTCTCAATGTGTTCGCCAGCGAACATCCAACACCAGCCCCAGCGGGTACATTCACTTCGGGTTTCCTAAGCCCCGCGCTTTGAATAAATCCCAGAAAGCGTGCCCGAAAGGGATTCCACCCAGCCCAACCCGCTGGGTTTTTTTTGAATGCGACACGCACAACATGGTTTCTGGCCGATGCGCTGCAGATGTGTGATGCGTCAAGCAATCTGACGCTGGACTCAACCCGACAAGATGAGCCGCCGCTGCCGAGCAAGCCGCAGCCGATGCGCTGGCTGTAGAACAGTCCCTGACCGTGGGCAACCTATGGCCGCGCTACTTGAGCGAAGGCCGCCCCAAGCGTAAGGACGCATGGAAGCCGGGCGACCGAGCCGACATTGAAGCGATGGCCGGGGCTGGTGGCGTGCCAAAGAAGCGAGGGCAGGGGCTGACCCGACCGGGGCCATTGTTTCCACTGCTGGCGCTGGTTGACGTGAGCGAGGGTGCTTTACAGGTTTGGTTCGAGCGTGAAGCCCTGGCAGGAACGCACCAAGCCGCCCGCGCCCTGATGATGTTTCGCGGGTCCCTGCGCTGGTGCGTAGCCGCGCCGATGACGGGCAAGAGTGGGTGCGCAAGCCGGGGGAGGCTGAACAGGACTTCACCGACCGCGCAAGCCGTGAGGTAACGCGCAATCAGTGGGGCAATGCACAAATCATTCTGAACGAGGTACACCATGCAGAGCGTTGAACGCCGGTTGCTGGCTGGCCAAAGCGAGCGCCGCCGATGATTCGTTGAAAGTGGTTTATCAGCTGATGTTACGCAGCCACCTCTGATAGGCTTGCCGGATGAAAAAACCTAACCTGGATTTGTACACGGACTATTTGCTGAGCACTTTCGGTGCGGCAACGGCGACGGGTTTGTCAGCGATGGTCGATGGGGATGTAAGTCATGACCAGATTACGCGGTTTTTATCAGCGCAGGACTACACCTCGAAGGACTTGTGGCACCAAGTCAAGCCAACCGTGCGTTTGGTGGAGCATGACGATGGCGTGCTGATTTTTGATGACACGATCC
>JBBQSS010000088.1:0-10703 GCA_038213665.1 Burkholderiales bacterium
CCCAGATGACGCAGGATTTTTGTTCAGCTGCAAGGCGTAAAAATGGGCGTATAGCGAGCTATACAACCGTTTTTGCAACGCAGCAGATGGACAAAAAGACAAGTCAGATGGGTATATTTTTCGCAGGAAATCACCTTAGCCATCAAAGGAGCCCTTCGTCGCCCATGTCGCGCGTCGTGAAGACGACACTCACCGAGTGGCTGGCGGACACCCAAAACGACGTGGCCTGGCCCACCTCGATGCGCTGGCGGCGGGGGCACTCATCGCCTGGAACTCTCTATACTTCGGCAAAAGACTTGCACGGAGGTGAAAGGTCGGTTTTGTCCAATAGGAGAAGTTGCAATGAAAACGGTCGGCTCAAAGCCATTGGAAGGCGTACCCGTCAGTTGGCACACCGGCTGGTCAGGCAGCGACCTGTTGTCCGACCCCGTTCAGGCCAAGCTGGCGAACCCGGTGTCGCACGTTTCCGTGGCATCGCTGATTGACATCAAACCGCTGACTTCCTTTTTGGACGATTTCACGGCACTGATCGGTATGCCCACCGCGTTGCTCGATTTAAAGGGCAACATCTTGCAAGGTGCGGGCTGGCAACGGGCGTGTACCGGGTTTCACCGAGCCGTGCCCAGTTCGTGCGCCAACTGCACCGAGAGCGACACCTTCCTGATCGGCCATCTGGAAGAGGGCAAGTTTATTGACTACAAGTGCAAAAACGGTTTGTGGGATGTCGTCACGCCGGTATTTGTGGGCAACCAGCACCTTGGCAACTTGTTTTGCGGTCAGTTCTTTTACGACGATGACGTGATTGACGATGCCTTCTTCGCCGTGCAAGCCGAGCGCTTTGGCTATGACCCGGTGGACTACCTGGCCGCCATCCACGAGGTGCCGCGCGTCAGCCGGGAGCGGGTGCGGGCGGTGATGAGGTTCATCGTCAACTTGGCGGATTACCTGTCCAACCTCTCACTCACCAACCTGCGCCTGAGCGAAAGCCGGGGCCAGATGGAGGCCCTGCTCAACACCCTGCCCGACCCGGTTTGGCTGAAAGATGCTCAGGGTGTTTTTCTGGGCTGCAACCACGCGTTTGGGCACATGCTCGGCGCGCCCGTTGCCGACATCCTGGGCAAGACCGACCACGATTTTTTCGACGCCGAGTTGGCCGACTTCTTCCGCGCCAAGGACAAGGAAGCGATCGCGGCCAGTGCGCCGAAAGTCAACGAGGAATGGCTAACCCGCGCCACAGGCGGCCAACCCATCTTGCTGGAGACGACAAAAACCGCCTTGCCCGACGTTGAGGGCAACCCTATTGGCGTTCTGTGCATCGCCCGCGACATCACTGCGCGCAAGCGCGCCGAAGATTCGCTGCACCTGATGTCCAAGGTGTTTTCCAACAGCGGCGAAGCCATCCTGATCTCCGACGCGGACAACCGAATTTTGACCGTCAACCAGGAGTTCACCCACCTCACCGGCTACAGCCCAGAGGAGGTGATCGGCAAGAACCCTCGTTTTCTCTCGTCCGGCGACACCCCCAAGGAGGTTTATCAGGAGATGTGGGCCGCGCTGGCCGACAAGGACCACTGGCAAGGCGAACTGTGGGACCGGCGCAAATGTGGCACACCTTATCCGAAGCGGCTGTCCATTTCGGTGGTGCGTGATGGGGCCGGAAAAGTCGTCAACTACATCGGCAACTTTGAAGACATCACGGACCGCAAGAGTGCGGAGGACAAGATTCGCCACCTCGCCCACCACGATGCCTTGACCGGTCTGCCGAACCGTTTCAGCTTGCACGAGCGCATGGACCAGGCCATCGCTTTTTCCCGGCGTTTTGACAAGCGCCTGGCCGTCATGCTGATTGACCTCGACCATTTCAAGACCATCAACGACACGCTCGGCCACAATGTTGGCGACCAATTGCTGATTCAGGTGGCGCAGCGCTTGGCGCAATCGGTGCGCGACAGCGACATCGTGGCCCGGCTCGGAGGCGACGAATTCGTCATCGTCCTCTCGGGCGTCGATGGCAACACGGCTGTGGCCGAGTTCGCCGCCAGCATCGTCGAGCGCATCAGCACGCCTTATTCTGTTGCCACCAAGGAACTGCGCACGGCACCCAGCATTGGCATCTGCTTTTACCCGGACGACGCCGCCGAGATTGACGAGCTTATCAAGATTGCCGATATTGCCATGTACCATGCCAAGGCGGTTGGCCGGGGCAACTACCAGTTCTACACGGAAAAAATGAGAACGGACGTCAGCCAGCGGGTGTCGGTTGAACGTGAGCTGGAGATCGCGCTGAAAGAAGGCCAGTTCGTTCTGCATTATCAACCGCAGATTGAGCCCCGCAGTGGCCGCGTGGTGGGGGTCGAAGCGCTTGTGCGCTGGCAACACCCGGCGCGCGGCTTGATTTGCCCCGGCGACTTCATCATGATTGCAGAAGAAACCCGCTTGATTATTCCCTTGGGGAAATGGGTGTTGGCCGAGGCCTGCCAGCAACTCCGGCGCTGGCATGACCAAGGCTTTGTTGATTTGCACATGTCGGTCAACCTGAGTGCGGTCCAGTTTCAGGACGAGGAATTGCCCCACATGGTCAAACAGTGCATGGTGCGGTCCGGCTTGCCTGCGCAGTATCTCCACTTGGAAATCACGGAGTCGATGGCCATGCAGGCGCCCGAGAAAAACATCGTCATGATGAAGACGCTGACCGATCTCGGGGTGAAGCTGGCGTTAGACGATTTCGGCACCGGCTACTCGTCGCTGGCCTACCTCAAACTCTTCCCCATCGACATCATCAAGATCGACCGCTCCTTCGTGAAGGATATCGAGACCGACGAAAACGATGCCGCCATTTGCGAGATGACCATGCTGCTGGCGCAGAAACTGGGCATGCAGGTGGTTGCCGAAGGCGTTGAAACGGATGCCCAGCTTGAATTTTTGTCGGGCATCGGCTGCCACTGGATCCAGGGTTACCTGTTCAGCACCCCCTTGCCGGCCGATCAGGCCAGCGCCTTCATCGGCAAACTCTGGTCTGGGCATACCACGCAAGTGAGCCCGATTTGCAGCACAACGTCAGCGCGCTGACCTCAATGCCATGATGCTGACCCGGCCATGGCCATGGCACGCCCTGGGTGGCGGAGAACAGGCGCAAGAAGCTATCAATTAAATAGCTGCTTGCGCTTATTTAATAAGGGCTAGAGGCCAATTTGGCTCTTCTTTGGCCCACAAGGCCTGAACCTCAAGAAACTGGGGCAGGATGTCGCAAAAAACCTGCACCAGCGAGGGTTCAAAGTGGGCACCGGCAGCGCCCTGGATATGCGCCAGGATTTTTTCCGGGGCCCAGGGCGCCTTGTACGACCGTTTCATGCTGAGGGCGTCAAACACATCGGCCAGCGCGACGATGCGCGCTGATTTTGGAATTTCTTCGCCCCTCAAGCCCCCCGGGTAACCCGTGCCATCCCATCTCTCATGGTGCCGCATGGCCACTTCGGCGGCCAGCTTGAACACCGGGGCCGCGCTCATTTGCAAGATGTCGCAGCCAATCTGGGGATGGGTTTTCATGATGCCCCATTCCTGCGCGTCCAGCGGACCGGGCTTGCGCAAAATGCTTCGCGGTATGCCGATCTTGCCGGTGTCGTGCATCGGCGCGGCCAACTCCAGCTGGGTGCAGGCTTCGGCATCCCAGCCGCAGGCTTGCGCCAACAGGCGTGTGTAGGCGGCCATGCGCCAGATGTGGGCGCCGGTGTCAGTGTCGTTGTAATGGCCGGCCTGGCCGAGCATCAAAATGGCATCCCGGTAACTTTGCTCCAGCACCGTGGCGCGCACCATGGACAGTTGTGAACTGACCCGCGCACGAACAATTTGCGGCAACACCGGTTTGCTGATGTAGTCCACGCCACCGGCATCAAAACCCGCCTCTTCATGCGCCGAGTCGGCAAAGCTGGTGACAAAGATCACCTGTAAACCCTGGGCGACGTCAAGCTTTTTGATCTTGCGGCACAGGTCGTAGCCATTGGTGTCGGGCAAGCCCACATCCAGCAACACCAGGTCGGGCTGGTGTTTGGTGATGGCCGCCAGCGTCTCGGCACCGTTGCGTGCAAACACCAACCGGTAGCTGTCGGCCAGAATGGTTTGCATGAGGGCCAGGTTGGCGGGCTCATCGTCAACGATGAGAATGGTTTGAAGACTCATGCCTAGTCCTTGAGTGACAAGCCGTGTGCGCTGGCGAGCTGGTGCGTGCCGGCTTCGGCGCCACGAAAGTCAAAACCTTGCAATTTTTCCGAGATGCCTGAGAGCGCGTGGGGCGGCAACTGTTTTGCCAGTGTCGCCAAGATAGCCAGCGCCGGGGCCGGGTTGTCGGTGTCGAGTGCCGCCAGCAGTTCGATCAGCCGTGCTTTGAGCGCCTTTGGATTGTCCTCGGGGCTGTCAGGCGCCACATCGGCCACCGCGAGCGGGGCAAACTGCGCGATTTCTGTCACCGCGCGGCCCAGCGCCAAGCCCAGCCGGGCCAGCACCAGGGTCGGGTCGTAACCCTTGGCCAGCACCCGCTCCGCCTCGCCCGCCAGACGGTGTATATCGGGCAAGGCCAGGTTGGCAGCCACGCCCGAGAGTTTGTGCGCCAGCGCCGCTGCGCCCGCCAAGTCATCCGAGGCAAGGCGGGCATTGATCACGTCGACGGCCAAGCCGTAGGCACTCACAAAGCGGCGCAAATAGTCTTGGTAAGACGGCACATCCTTCCAGATCTGCAACCCCTGAGCCACGTCCATCACCGCCAAATCAACCGAAGGCGGCTCCGTTTGACCCGGTACGTCGGCGGGCGTGGCGGGTGGCACCGGGGGGTCCGCGACCTGGGCCGTGTCGGAGGGGCGCCGCAGGCGGGCAATCAAGGCAATGGTGGCGGGCACGTCAAAAGGTTTGCTGATGAATTCATTCATGCCGGCGGCACGGGCGGCGTCCTGCTGGGCCTTGAAGGCCCCTGCGGTCAAGGCGACGATGGGCAGGTCGTTGAATTGCGGGAGTTGGCGCAAATGCCGCGTGGCTTCAATGCCGTCCATGACCGGCATTTGCACATCCATCAGCACCAGGTCCACGTCCAGCGGGTGTGCCAGCAACCAGTCCAGCGCGGCCTTGCCGTCTTCAGCCAGGGTCACGATGGCGCCCTGCTCACGCAGGATGCGCAGAGCCACTTCGCGATTGATGTCACTGTCGTCAACAATCAGCACCCGCACACCGGACAGTTCGTTGCTGGGGGTTTGCAACAAGGCGCGCGGCAGGCCGACGTGGGCCGAGCGCCGGTGCTGCGCCTCCAGCACGGCGTTGTACAGCGTCGAGGCGGTGACTGGTTTGTGCAATATCGCATCCACCAGGTCGGCCCCGGGCTGGCTGGCCAGGCTGGCGACCGCGTAGGCGGTGGCCATGATGACGATGGGGCATTCGTCCTGCGCCACACTTTCGCGGATGGCGCGCGCGGTGGCCAGACCGTCCAGGCCGGGCATTTTCCAGTCCAGCACCACGACATGGGGCAACTTGTCGCCTTTGTGTTGCAGCACCTGCGCCAGCACCTGGGCCCCCGAATCCACCGCCTTGACTTGCCAGCCCAGTCCCTCGGCGATGGCGCTCAGGGCATGCAGGGCAACATCGCTGTCGTCGGCAATCAAGGCATCGACACGCACCATGTCGGGCGATGAGAACTCGGCGCTGGCAATTTGCTGCAGCGGCACTGTGAACCAGAATTCGCTGCCCTGCCCCAGGGTGCTGGTCAAGCCAATCTCGCCCCCCATCAAGTGCACCAGCTGTCGGCAAATCGTCAAACCCAGACCGGTGCCGCCAAAGCGGCGGGTGGTTGAACTGTCGGCCTGGGTAAAGGCCGTGAACACCTGTTGTTGCAGCGCCGGCGCTATGCCAATGCCGGTGTCCTGGATGCAAAAACGCAGCATGACGTGTTCATCGTCACGCGACAGCAGTTCACAATGCAGCACCACCCGGCCGGCGGCGGTGAACTTGATGGCGTTGCTGGTCAGGTTGCTCAGCACCTGCCCAAGCCGCAAGGCATCACCCCGCACCATCGACAGGCCGGCAGGCAGGGGGCCAATGACCAGTTCAATGTTTTTGTTGCCTGCGGCCAGCCCCATGGCGTCGGCCAGGTTGTCGATCACGTCGTCGAGTCGGAACGGCTCTTGTTCGATCACCAAATGGCCGGCTTCAATTTTGGACACGTCCAGAATGTCATTGATGATGCCCAGCAGCGTGCGCCCGGAGGTTCTTATCTTGTGCACCATGTCGAGCGCGTCTTTGTCCGGGTGGGCTTGCTCCAGCAGGTAGGCCAGCCCCAGAATGGCGTTCAACGGGGAGCGAATTTCGTGGCTCATGTGGGCCAGAAACTCGGCCTTTCCGCGATTCGCGGCTTCGGCCGCATCGCGCGCGGCGGCCAGATCCAGGGTGCGGCTTTGCACCAGTTCTTCCAGATGGTGGCGGTGTTGGGCCAGCTCCAGATCAAGGAGCTTTTTTTCGGTGATGTCTTGCACCGTCCCTTGCAGGCAGACAATTTTCCCCTCGGGATTGCGTTGGGAATCACCCCGAGCGGTAATCCAGCGGTGGCTGCCATCGGGGCGCACTACCTCGGCATCTATTTTGTAAGCTGCGCCGGTGGCCAGTGTGGTCTCTACGGCACCAGACAGCAGGGTCCAGCTGGCGGGCGTGAAGTACGGCTCAACTTCCGGGTACCCGGCGGGCGGCAAGGCCAGATCGCGCCCGTAAATGCGAAACACTTCTTCCGACCAAACATGGGTGTTGCTGCCGATGTCCCAGGCCCAGTTGCCCAGGCTGGCCTGGCGTTGGGCGGCTTTCAGGCGCTCATCGGCCTCGTGCCGCTCGCGCTCCCGGTTTGCGTTCGAGGCCTCAATCTGCATGCGCCCCCGTTGCACCCAGTACAAGGCACTGCAACAGACCACGACCAGCAGGGCGTAAAACAAGGCATCGGTCCATGCCTGGCGGTACAAGGGCAGTGCCATCACAGACTGTAGGCGGCTGATGCCGATCACCAGCGCTTTGTCCATCGCCAGGTCGGCGGGCTGGATCGTGCGCATGGCAAACAGGCGTTGTTCACCGGTGGCATCCGCCTTGCCGACCACCACACTGTCACGCTGACCGCTCTGCAGATGGCGGCTGAAAAATGAGTCAGGGTGGTTGACGGTGGTGCCGTTCAAGCCCGGTTTTTCAGGGAAATTCATGACCTTGCGCCCGTCACTGTGGTCTAAAAAGGCCCAGACATCTGGGGCATAAACAATCGGCTGGAAAATGCTGGTGAAGTATTTCGGGTCCAGCGTGGCCAGCACCAGGCCGACAAACGCGCCGTCCGGGCCCGCCACCATACGCGCCAAGGACACCACCAGGTCGTTCTGAACCGATTGAAAGGGGGCGGACAGGTACAACGTGGTCTTGCTCGGCTTGTCGCGCACGGTTTTGAAATAGTCGCGCTGACTGAAATCCAGACCGATCAGCTCCGGGCGGTTGGCGTCTGTGACGAGGCCTTGGGTGTTGAGCACCACGATGCCGCGAATGCCCAGCATGGCGTCGGACAGCCCGGCCAGACGGCGCGACACTTCAACGCTTGAACTGCCCGGGCCGGACGGGCCGAGGAAGTCATTGATCACGCCTTCCAGCGCCCGGTTGGCGGCGGCCAGGTTTTCCTCGATATCGCTGGCAATCACGCGGGTCAGCACCGTGAGCCGGTCACGCTCGGTGGCCTGCATGCGGGTATTTTCCCTGGCCAGCACGCCCACAATGAACAAGCCGATCAGCGCCAGCGCCAGCGCCAGCAGCAGCCATTCATGTTTTTTTCGTCGACCGACTGGATTCTTGGCTTGGGTGTTCATGGTCTCCCCGGTAAGTGTCAATCCACTGCAAACCCGGATCGGTGGCGACACCCTGCGTGCGGCGGTACCCGGCGGCCCAGTTTAAGCCTGGACACCTGATAAATCTGTACGCTGGCGCACCGTGTGGGGTTTGATCTGGCCGCCGTCCTGCCACCCAGGGGTCGGACGAACGCTTCAAAAACTATAGCTATCTGCGCTTACGGGATAAGGGCTAGCGTGCATTTTTAATAAAATTTTGCAGCACGGGCCAAAATTTACCCCGGTGCTGCCGCCTTGATCAGGTCAGCGGCCTTCTCGGCCACCATGATCACGGGCGCGTTGGTGTTGCCACCCACCACACGCGGCATGATGGACGCATCCACCACGCGCAGGCCTTGGATGCCGTGCACGCGCAGTTGGGCGTCGACCACATCCATGTCACCCGGCCCCATGCGGCAGCTGCCGACCGGGTGGTAAATGGTGTCGGCCAGGTTGCGAATGGTTTGCTCAATCTCGGCGTCGGTTTGCGCCTGGGCGGTGGCGGCCAGTTCGCGCCCGCCAAATTGCGCCAGCGCCGGCTGCGCCAGAATCTGGCGCATCAGCTTGAAGCCGCGCACCATGCGGTCCATGTCGTCTCGGCTGGCCAGAAAATCCGGGTCCACCAGCGGCAGGTCTTGCGGGTTGCGGCTGGCCAACGTCACACTGCCATAACTCCGGGGGCGCAGCAGGCACACGTGGCATGAGAAGCCGTGGCCCAGCGTGGTGGTGCGGCCATGGTTGATGAGTTTGCCAACCACAAAATGCAGCTGCAGGTCAGGAATGGCCTCGTCCGGGCTGCTTTTAATGAAACCCCCGGCTTCGGCAAAGTTGGTGGTGAGCATGCCGCTGCGCTGCTGGCGCCACTCGAACACGCCTTTGGCCATCTTCAGCGCCCCCGCCGCAGACACCCCAAACAGGTCTTTGGCAGCGGGCACGTCCACCACCTGCACCATGTCAATGTGGTCGTGCAGGTGCTGGCCCACACCCGGCAGATCATGCAACGGCACGATGTGGTGCGCCAGCAAATGGGCTTTGGGGCCAATGCCTGAGAGCATCAGGATTTGGGGCGACTGAATGGCACCGGCGCACAGCAGCACCTCGCGCTGGCATTTGAGTTGTTTGGTCTGGCCCTGGTGCTCGAACTCCACCCCCACCGCACGCTTTTTCTCCAGCAGGATGCGGGTGGTGAGGGCGCCGGTGAACACCTGCAAATTGGGGCGCTGCAGGTTCGGGGTGACGTAGGCTTTGGCCGCGCTGTAACGTTCGCCATGTTTGTGCGTCACCTGGTACATGCCCACACCTTCCTGCTCGGCCCCATTGAAGTCTGCATTGCGCGGGTAACCCGCCTGCTCGCCGGCCTGCACAAACAATTCGCTAAAGCGGTTGGGTTGCGTCAAGTCTTTCACATTAAGCGGCCCGCCCGCGCCATGAAAATCATCCGCGCCACGCTCGTTGTGCTCGGCTTTTTTAAAGTACGGCAGCACCTCGGCATAAGACCAGCCGGGGTTGCCTTGGGCGGCCCAGAAGTCGTAGTCGGCCCGGTGGCCCCGGGTGTAGATCATGGCGTTGAGCGAGCTGGAGCCGCCCATCACCTTGCCACGCGGCTGGTAGCCGCTGCGCCCGTTCAGGCCGGGTTGCGCCGTGGTGTTCTGGCCCCAGCCGTTCAGGCCAAACTTGGCCATCACCGCCAGGCCGGCCGGGCAATGGATCAGCACACTGCGGTCAGGCGGGCCGGCTTCGAGCAGGGCGACATGAATGGCGGGGTCTTCCGACAGGCGCGCCGCCAGCACGCAGCCGGCCGAGCCGCCGCCGATGATGAGGTAGTCAAACATGGTGTTCTCCGGGCACGTGGTCAATCAAAAAAATGTGCCGCTTTGGCAGGTTAACGCAAAAATTACGCTGGTTTTAGAGGCTTGCGCCAAGGCAACACTGCCGCCTGAACACGCACACAAACCCAAACGCGCTGCGCAATGCAGAGCTTCCAGCCCGCACCGGTTGGAATCACACCCACGCGGCCATGCGTTGTGCGCAATCGGGCATGATAGAGCCCTTGATTTTTCAGGAGTGCTGATGTTTGCGTCTATGTCCTTGCCCGGCGACCCGGATGATGTGGCGTCATTGAGCTTGCTGCCCGTTGCCCCCCCAAAAGCGGCCAAAACCACAGGTTTTGTCTGGCCCACGCCGCCTTATGCCATTTACGCCACGGCCGAGCCCTGGTCAGCGCCCCAGGCGTGCGAGCTTGAAGGCTTGAACGGGGCCGTGCGCAACTGCACGCTGGTGTCGGTCGTACCCGCAGAGCGCACCGTTGTGATCCAGATCGAGCACAGCAAGACCTCCATGCCGCTGGCCTTTTCGCAGTTTCGCCGCCTCACACTCAAGCCACCGATTCATCCCCAGGAGGCGGTCAGCGACGCGCAATTCCAGGACATCTTGCGCTACCACGCCGCCGTGCAATACACCCTGAAGCTGGAAAACGGCAGCACCGTGTCAGGCATGACGGTGGGTTATGTGCAAACCGACTTCGGGCTGTTTGTGTTCACGCCGCTCGATGAGCATGGCACGGTCGAGCGCGTGTTGGTGCCGCGCGAGGCGTTTTCAAGCGTCAGCCTGGGCGACCACATTGGGCAAATGCTAGTCAGCCAGAAGGCGGTGACGGCACAGCAAGTCGAGCACGCCGCCACCGAGCAAAGCAGCTTGCGCAACCGCAAACTGGGCGACTATCTGGTGGAAAACGCCGTGGTTTCGCCCGAGCAATTGATGTTGGCGCTGGACCAACAGTCAAAAATGCCCATGATTCGCGTCGGCGAAGCCTTGACCCGGCTCGGT
>JBBQSS010000089.1:0-10519 GCA_038213665.1 Burkholderiales bacterium
CTTGTCGATGATGACGGTCGAGGTGTAGGGCAGCTCGTCACCGGTCAGGCGAAACAGCTTTTCGCGCACCATCTCGGAAGCCATGAAGCGCTCGCTGCGGTCGGTGAGTTCATCAGCGGCATACCACCAGGCTTGTTCGGGCAGGTATTTGGCGCAGATGTCAAGCAGGCGCTCAATGTCTTTGGCGCTCTTGGCCGACATGGGCACAAACTCGGCAAAACTGTGTTTGTCTTGCATGGATTGCAGCCAGGGCGCAATGTCGCCACGGCGGTGAATGTTGTCAAGCTTGTTGGCGATCAAGAGCGTGGGAATGTTTTTGCCCAGCAGCGCCAGCACCCGCGCATCCGCCGGCGTGAAGCTGCCGGCCTCCACCACAAACAAAATCAGGTCCACATCGGCCACCGCGCCCACCACGGTCTTATTGAGTGACTTGTTCAGCGCATTGCCGTGCAGGGTCTGGAAACCCGGCGTGTCGACAAACACAAACTGGCTGGCACCCACCGTGTGCATGCCGGTGATGCGGTGGCGCGTGGTTTGCGCCTTGCGCGAGGTGATGCTGATCTTTTGCCCCACCAGCGCGTTGAGCAGCGTGGACTTGCCCACATTGGGTTTGCCCACAATGGCAATCAGGCCGCAACGCTGCCCCGCCACAGGTGCCTCGGCGGCACCGGCGGGGCGCATGTCACGGCGCATGCCAGCCAACAGATCTTCAAGGTTATTTTGGGTTGTAGGCCCCGTGTCATCTGCGTCAGCAGCTATATCTTTTGTAGTATTCATCAGTTCACTCTGGATTTAAGGGTGTGCAGCATGGCAATCGCTGCGGCCTGCTCGCCAGCCCGGCGTGAGCCGCCAATGCCGCGCTCGGACAGGTTGAGTTCAGGGATTTCACATTCGACATCAAAGGTCTGTTTGTGCGCCGCCCCCAGCGTGGCCACCACACGGTAGGCGGGCAGTTTCAGCTTGCGGCCTTGCAGCCACTCTTGTAACTCCGTCTTGGGGTCTTTGCCAATGGCGTCCATGGCCGGATTGATTTCCACCGCCTGGTACAGGCGCTGCACCAGCGCCTGCGCCGCGACAAAGCCCGCATCCAGGTACACCGCGCCAATCACGGCTTCCAGCACGTCCGCCAAAATCGACGGGCGTTTTTGTCCGCCAGAGCGCATTTCGCCCTCACCCAATCGGATCACCTCAGGCAAGCCGAGCGACACCGACAACCGGTGCAAGGTGTCTTGCTTGACCAGGTTGGCGCGCACCCTGGAGAGGTCGCCTTCGGGCAAATTCTGCAGGCGCTGGTAGAGCATGTCAGCCACCACCACGCCCAGCACGGCGTCGCCCAAAAACTCCAGGCGTTCGTTGTGGTCGGCAGAAAAGCTGCGGTGCGTCAGCGCGCGCATCAACAAATTGGCATCACCAAACTGGTGTTCCAGGCGCTGTTGCAGCGCGCTCAGGCCCGCATTCAAACCATCACCTGTGCGTTCAATGGGACCTGCCCGCGTATTTGAGCGTCAGGTAAGCCGGGCCCGCCAAGTGAATTTCACGCTGGTAGGCAAAGCTGACGACCACTTTGTCACCCTCTTTGGTGACCTCAAGGTCTTTGGCTGAGACCGAGCTGATGTTGTCAATGCTGGTGGCTTTGTCAAAAATGCTGCGCACCTCGGGCACCGTGTTGCCATCTTTGGCCTTGTTGACGGCTTTGAGCACGGCCTGGTACTCGATCACCGTAGGTATCGCCTGCGCCACCACCACACCTGTCACGGCCAGCACGCCACCCACGAACAGCAAGCCAATGAAAGACATGCCACGCTGCCTGCGCTTTTGAGCACTTGCCATTATTTATCTCCGATCAATTGAACGAGCCGATGCGCTTGAGGCTGCCAAAGTTCATCCAGACAAAAAACGCCTTGCCCACGATGTTTTTGTCCGGCACAAAGCCCCAGTAGCGCGAATCCAGTGAGTTGTCGCGGTTGTCACCCATCATGAAGTAATGCCCTTGCGGCACCTTGCACACCACGCCTTCAATACTGTAGCGGCAATTGGCCTTGAACTCAAACTCATCAGCACCCGGCACAAACGCCGGGCGGTTGTCGTCATTGAGCATGCGGTGCGGCTTCTCGCCCAGGGTTTCTTCAAACTGTTTGAAGTAACGCATGGTGTCTTCGTCAAAAAATTCTGGCAAAGCATTGGTGGGCAAGCTTGTGCCGTTGATGGTGAGGCGCTTGTTCAGGTAAGCCACTTCATCACCTGGCACACCGACCACACGCTTGATGTAGTCCAGGCTCGGCTTGGGCGGGTAGCGAAACACCATCACATCGCCGCGCTGCGGTGGCGTGCCTTCGGTGATCTTGGTGTTGAGCACCGGCAGGCGCAGGCCATAGTGAAATTTGTTGACCAAAATCAGGTCACCCACCCACAGGGTCGGAATCATCGAGCCCGATGGGATTTTGAAGGGCTCAAACAAAAACGAGCGCAAGATGAAGACCCCAATGATCACCGGGAACAAGCCCGCCGTCCAGTCGAGCCACCAGGGCTGCGCCAGGATATGGCGCTTGGCCTCGGTCACGTCGCTGTCGACCTTGCCGATGCCTTGCTTGTGCAATTCTTCAGCACGTTTGAGCGCATTGGCTTCCAGTTCAGCCGCCGCCTTCTGGCGCTGCGGCAAAAAGTAAAAACGCTCGGCCAGCCAGTACACACCTGTGACCACCGTGGCCAGGAACAACAGCAACGCAAAGTTGCCATCCACCCGGCCAAAATACCAGGCACCCACGTAGGCAGCAAAAGCCGCCAGGATCAACGAGGTCAGAGCCTGCATCACGAGTCCACCTTCAAAATGGCCAGGAAGGCCTCTTGCGGTACTTCGACCGAGCCAATTTGCTTCATGCGTTTTTTACCTTCTTTTTGTTTTTCAAGCAGCTTGCGTTTGCGGGAAATGTCACCGCCATAACATTTGGCGATGACGTTCTTGCGCAGCGCCTTGATCGATTCGCGGGCAATCACGTTGGACCCAATGGCGGCTTGAATCGCCACGTCATACATCTGGCGTGAAATGACTTCACGCATTTTGGCCACCACCGCGCGGCCCCGGTACACCGACTGGGAGCGGTGCACGATGATGGACAAGGCGTCGACCTTTTCACCGTTGAGCAAAATATCGACCTTGACCACATCGGCGGTCCGGTATTCCTTGAACTCGTAGTCCATCGAGGCATAACCGCGCGAGACACTTTTGAGCTTGTCAAAGAAGTCCATCACGATCTCACCCAGCGGTATCTCATAGGTCAGCACCACCTGGCGACCCTTGTAGGCCATGTTCATCTGCACCCCGCGCTTCTGGTTGGCCAGCGTCATCACCGCACCCACATATTCTTGCGGCATGTACAGGTGCACGGTGACGATGGGCTCGCGGATTTCTTCCAGACGGCCCTGGTCAGGCATCTTGGAGGGGTTTTCGACCATCTTGACGGTGCCGTCAGCCTGCACCACCTGGTAGACCACGCTCGGGGCGGTGGTGATCAAATCCTGGTCGAACTCGCGCTCCAGGCGCTCCTGCACGATTTCCATGTGCAACAGGCCCAGAAAGCCACATCTGAATCCAAAGCCCAGGGCTTGCGACACTTCGGGCTCGTAATGCAGGGAGGCATCGTTGAGTTTGAGTTTTTCCAGGCTGTCGCGCAGGCCTTCGTACTGGTTGGCCTCGGTCGGGTAAAGCCCGGCGAACACCTGCGGCTGGATTTCCTTGAAGCCCGGCAAGGCCTCGGTGGCAGTCGCCGCGGCGCCGCCGCTACCCGGACGGATCAGGGTGATGGTGTCGCCCACCTTGGCGGCTTGCAGTTCGCGAATGCCAGCAATGATGTAGCCCACCTCCCCGGCTTCGAGCGATTGGCGCGGCTCATTGGCGGGCGTGAACACACCCAGGCTGTCAGCGTTGTAGGTGGTCTCGGTCGCCATCATCTTGATGCGTTCACCTTTGACCAGGCGGCCATCGACCACACGCACCAGCATCACCACACCCACATAAGCGTCAAACCAGCTGTCAATGATCATGGCGCGCAATGGCCCGGCAGGGTTGCCCCGAGGTGGCGGGATGCGGGCCACCACCGCCTCCAGAATCTCTTCAATGCCCATGCCGGTTTTGGCCGAGCAGGCAATCGCATTTGACGCATCAATGCCAATCACGTCTTCCACTTCGGAGCGGGCGTTGTCGGGATCGGCGTTGGGCAGGTCCATCTTGTTGAGGACCGGTACCACTTCCACGCCCAAATCGAGGGCGGTGTAGCAGTTGGCCACGGTCTGGGCCTCAACCCCTTGGCTGGCATCTACCACCAGCAGCGCCCCCTCGCAGGCGGAGAGCGAACGGCTCACCTCGTAGGAAAAGTCCACATGGCCCGGGGTATCAATCAGGTTCAGGTTGTAAACCTGACCGTCTTTGGCCGTGTAATGCAATGCCGCCGTTTGCGCCTTGATGGTGATGCCGCGCTCTTTTTCGATGTCCATCGAGTCGAGCACCTGAGCTTCCATTTCGCGCTCTTGCAGGCCGCCGCAACGCTGGATCAGGCGGTCAGCCAGGGTCGATTTGCCATGGTCAATGTGGGCAATGATCGAAAAATTTCTGATGTGATTCATCCAGGGAAACCAAATTAGTAAATAAAAAACCAAAAAGACGCAAGCAGAAAAAAGGGCGCGGTCAAAGGAGACGCGCCCTGAACCAACTTGATTGGCAACTGCAGAAGTTGAGGGTCTATTGTAGGCAATCCGCCTGATGTTCCGTCTTAAACGGCAGCCCCGCCCGGCAGGGCTTCAGGGCTTGCATTTTATACACAGGTTATCAACATCATGGGGAAATCCCCGCACCACCCCGTCAATTGGGACGGATCACGGTGTACTGGGCCCATTCACCGCGCCTGAACAAAATATTGACCGGTTTGGATTTGTCCAGCTTGGTCAACACGGCCTCCAGTTCCTTGACGTTGCCGACTGTCACGTTAGCCACGGCCATGATCACATCACCTTCACGCAAGCCCGCACGTGCCGCAGCGTCCTCGGTGGACGCCACTTGTACGCCGCCTTTGACGCCCAATTCTTTCTTCACGCCATCGGTCAGCTCACTCACCGTCAGACCCAGCACCTGCGCGGCAGGGGACTCATTGGGTTTGACGGGCTTGTTGGCGGCTTTTTGCACTGGTTTTTCAGCTTCAATTTCAGCCACAGTGACCGTCAGGTCCTTGGTGGTGCCGCGACGAAACACCGTCAACGTGCTTTTGGTACCCGGTTTGGTGCTGCCGACCAGACGCGGCAAATCGCTCGATTTGTCCACCGGTTTGCCATCAAACTTGATGATGATGTCGCCCGCCTCCACCCCTGCCTTGTCGGCCGGCGCACCGTCTTCCACCGCCCGCACCAGCGCGCCGCGCGGTTTGCCCAAGCCAATCGACTCAGCTACGTCTTTGGTCACCTGGTCAATTTGCACACCAATGCGCCCACGTGTGACCCGACCGGTGGCACGCAGTTGCTCGCTGACCCGCACCGCCTCATCCATCGGAATCGAAAACGAAATCCCCATGGAACCACCCGAGCGCGAGTAAATCTGGCTGTTGATGCCCACCACCTCGCCGCGCATGTTGATCAACGGGCCACCGGAGTTGCCCGGATTGATGGCCACGTCCGTCTGGATGAACGGCAGGTAGTCACCGGTGTCACGCTGCTTGGCACTCACAATGCCAGCGGTCACGCTGTTTTCCAGGCCAAACGGCGAGCCAATCGCCATCACCCATTCGCCCACTTTGAGCCGACCCACATCACCCACTTTGACCGCAGGCAGGCCGGTGGCGTCAATTTTGACCACCGCCACGTCGCTGCGCTTGTCCGCACCAATGATCCTGGCCTTGAATTCGCGTTTGTCGGTGAGTGTGACCAACACCTCATCGGCGCCGTCGACCACATGCGCGTTGGTCATGATCATGCCGTCAGAGGTCAGGATAAAACCTGACCCGACACCGCGCGGTTGCCCTTCACCGGGCCCCTGACCATGGTTGGGTGGCGGGGACGAGCGCGGTCCGTTGGGGAGATTGGGTATTGGCAAACCAAACCGTTTGAAAAATTCCAACATGTTCGGGTCCATACCACCACCCTCACCCTGGCGCGCAGCGGCTTTCTCTACGGTGCGGATATTCACCACCGAGGGCCCCACCAGCTCCACCAGGTCGGTGAAATCGGGCAGTGCCCGCACTTGGGCGCTGGCCGTGCTCACGGGCAATACCAGCGTCGATGTGGTCGCCATCAACACGCCACTGAGCGCATAAGAACATAAGCTCTTCCAATTGAATCGCATCATTTTTCACCTTTACAAAACAAACCGACAAAGACGTCGTGACTTACTTTTTCCGCTCAAGACTCTGGGCAAACCTTTGCAGGGTTTGTTGCGGCACTTCACCGATCACCGTGAACCACCAGTCGCCTGACCGGTGCGTATACATGTGCGTGGCACCCATGGCAGGCTGTGTGAGACGCTGGTGCTGGCGGTGGCTTGCGGCGTCAAAGGCTTCAATAAAAAGCGACACCGACGCCAAACCATCAGAGAACACACACTGCAACGGACCCCGGCTGACGATGGACCCACCCTCTTGTCGCCTTTGGCAACTTATCGGTTTGAACCCTGGCACTGGTGCATTGAACCGCCAGCCTTCTTGATCAGCGGTAGTGGTGATAAGTTCCGGCTTTTTAACCAGATAACCTTCGATGTTGTCCATCATGGCGCTGAGTCTGGCCCAACTGATGGGTTCGGCCAACTGCAGTTGAGAGAAAGCCGCCTGCTCCAACACCATCTGCAATAGGTCAAGTGTTTGCAACTTGACCACCAGGCCGGTGGCCCGCTCGGTCCAGATGCGGTAACCAAAACGCCAGCCGTCTCGCGGCACCAGCTGAACCACGTCCGCCAAATACCCTGCCACCTGGCCCTGTCCCTGTCCAGCGGACTTCAATTGGTAAAACTGCGCAATGGACGGGTCCGCACGGCTCACCACGTCAGGAAATATGCCCAGGGAGGCGCGCGTTTCGACAACAGCCGTCCGGCTGGTCGGCAAATAGGTCACCACTTGGTCGTTGCGCCGGTAGGTCAAGCGCGGCACACCGGTCAGGGCCTCGACCCGCTCGATCTGTTGCGTGCCTTCGCACACATGCCAAATGCGCGCGGAAGACATGTACTTGCCGGTGGTTACCACCAACGTGCCCACATAAGCTTGCCGCCCGCTTGCCTGGTGCAGACGCATCAGCCATTGCCCAACGCTTTGCGGACCGATGGCCGCGACCGAACTGGCGCCAGGCGGCACGCTCACTTGCGCCTGCGCCAAGCCCATCACCGCCCATGCCAACACCCAGACGGCGTGACGTTTCAACCTAGACTCCTCAGTTGACCGCTCATTGGGTTCAATACGTCGCGATGGACATTAAGTGTTTCAGCGTTGATCAATGTCACCTTATGGCTGACAGCGCTACGCACCCGATTGAGCCGCTGGCGGCGCGCCTGGGGGCGTTGCTCCTCCTTGCAGGCAGTAGCCTGCCGCGTCGTCTCGCCTACCCAGACGCGCCGCCCGCAGCCCACTCGGGCGCGTCCAACTGAGGAGTCTAGGTTCAACGCAAACCCTCTTCGAACGTGGCATTGCGTACGAACCCGGCGGGCACCTGCAGCGCAGACGCACCACCAAAACGGCGATGCGCCGCCAGAAGCGCGTCAAGTTGCGGGTCACGGATCATCACCGGCTCGGCGTTCATGGCCAATGCAGAGGAGCCATCGCTGCGAATCAAGGCCGACCCCGCAGGGGTAGAGTTGGTGCCCGCCCGCGCCACAGACGCCGGTGCAGGCACAAATGGCGCTGCATTTTGTTGCGCCAGTTGCGGCGCGCTGGCTGGATCGGCAGAACTGGCCCAATGCAGGCCCTGCCACGCCAACACACCCGCCAGCGCGATGGATGCAACACCGGCCACGCGCCGCCAGGAGACTTCATTGGCGCTGACAGATTTTGAGTGTTTTAGGCCTACAGCCCTTATATCTTCTGCGGGTACAGCTATTAATTCAATAGTGTTATTGGCCAGCTTCCGGCGCAGGCGCAACACAAAATCAGGGTCGTGTGCACGCACCGTGCGCCCGCCCGAGCGCATCACATCGCCGACCAAGTGGTAGGTGGCCCAGTTTGCCCGTGCTTCGCTGCTGGATTCCAGGTCAGCCAAGGCTTGTGCAAACGCGTCGCCCTGCAATTGCCCGTCGACCAGCGCGGACACCCGTTCTGCGCTTTCAATAAATTGATCAACCATGCGTTACCTTCTTTGCAAATAGCTAGTTTTCGCAGCGAAAACTCACCAGTGAACTCGTCATACACCTCATCCGCGTGCTACCAGCGCTTGCCGGTTTGCTTCTCAAGCATCGGCCTGACCTTGGCAGACACCGCCTCACGTGCCCTGAAAATCCGCGAGCGCACGGTGCCCATTGGGCAATTCACCAGTGCAGCGATGTCTTCGTAGCTCATGCCATCTATTTCCCGCAATGTCAGTGCCTGCTTCAGGTCTTCCGGCAAGGCTTCCAGCGCCGCGTTGACCGCCAACGCAATCTCTTTGGCTGCCAGCACCGACTCTGGCGTCTCGTAGGTGATTGATTCGTTTCTGCGGTGAAAAGTTTCATCTTCATCTTCACTGGACGACAGGGCGGCCTGGGTGAAGGTGGGGTCGCGCTTGAGTTCCAGCAAAAACTTCTTGGCCGTGTTGACGGCAATGCGGTAAAGCCAGGTGTAAAACTGTGCATCGCCGCGAAACTGGTGCAGCGCACGGTAAGCGCGAATGAAAGTTTCCTGGGCAATGTCTTCCACGAGGTCCACATCACGCACCATGCGGCGAATCAGGCGCTCAACGCGGCGCTGGTACTTGATCACCAGCAGCTCGAACGCCCCCTGGTCACCCGCCACGGCACGCGCCACCAGCAGAGCATCGCTGTTGTCAACTGCGGGCGGCGATGTAGGCGGCTCAGGAGGAGTCACCACACACGCCTTAACGCGTCATCTGGAGAACTCAGCGCATCGACTGAAGCGTCGCCAGGGCGTCGGGTGCGGGTGTAGAGCGCACGGCGCAACGCCACCCAACGCAGCGGGTTCAAGGCTTCGTCGAGCCAAACCCAGGTGACGAAAGCGCCCGCAGGGTCACGCAGGCGCAACAGCACAAGCTGCTGAAGGTCGATCACCACCTCAGGCGCGACCACCGATGACTGCGCATCGACCGCCCAGTACCAGGCGGCCCCATCCCACGCCAGACTCCCTTTGGGGGTGTGCCACCCATGCCAGGCCGCCCACACCGATGTCGCCAGGCAAACACTGGCGGCCAGCCCGTGGCGCCACCCCAAGGCATCCGCCTGCAGGCTCCAGGCCGTCACGGTCAAGACGCCACAGGCGATCAGCAACCCGATCAAGCCGCCCTGAAAACGCGAACGCCCCACCGGAAAGCTGACGGCTGGGGCGCTATGCATGGCAAAAACCAGGGACTGAAGCAGTGGGTCTGCACCAGGCAAGGGTCAAGGTGCGCGTTTGAACACCAGTGAGCCGTTGGTACCACCAAAACCGAAGTTGTTTTTGACAGCCACGTCCATCTTCATGTCACGGGCGGTATTGGCGCAGTAGTCCAGGTCACACGCTGGATCCTGATTGAAGATGTTGGTGGTCGGCGGGCTCTTTTGGTGGTGCAGTGCCAACACCGTCACCACCGACTCCAGGCCCCCGGCGCCACCCAGCAGATGGCCGGTCATGGATTTGGTGGAGTTCACCACCACTTTTTTCGCATGCTCGCCCAGTGCCGCCTTGATGGCGTTGGTTTCGTTCAAGTCACCCAAAGGCGTGGAGGTGCCATGCGCGTTGACGTAATCAACCTGGTCGGCGTTGACGCCCGCGTTGCGCAAGGCGCTCACGATGGCACGGCGCGGGCCGTCCATATTGGGGGCGGTCATGTGGCCAGCGTCGGCGCTCATGCCAAAGCCTGCCAACTCCGCGTAAATTTTGGCACCACGCGCCTTGGCGTGTTCATATTCTTCCAGCACCATCACACCGGCACCCTCACCCAGCACAAAACCGTCTCGGTCTTTGTCCCACGGACGCGATGCGGTCGTCGGGTCACCATTGCGGGTACTTAGGGCGCGCATGGACGCAAAACCGCCGACACCGAGGACCGACACCGACGCTTCCGATCCGCCAGCGACCACCACATCGGCGTCACCGTACTCGATCATCCTGCCCGCCTGGCCAATGCAGTGCAGGCCGGTGGTACAGGCGGTCACGATGGCCAGGTTGGGGCCTTTGAAACCAAATTGAATGGACACATGGCCGGCGATCATGTTGATGATGGTGGACGGCACAAAAAACGGCGAAATTCGGCGCGCACCGCGCTGCACAAACTCGGTGTGCATGTGCTCAATCATGGGCAAACCGCCAATGCCTGACCCAATCACACAGCCAATGCGTGTGGCCAGTTCGTCACTGAGGGCGTCGCCCGT
>JBBQSS010000090.1:0-10499 GCA_038213665.1 Burkholderiales bacterium
AAAGCGGATAAAACGCGCCCAAAGCCTGAAAGGCCGATTTCAGTTGTAGCCAATAGGCGATTTCACCCCAGCCACCCACATAAGCTAAATTGGGTAATATAGTCTCCTGATAAACAGGCCGCAAAGCTGCATTGGGACTTATGCACTCGGGTTGCTCGGCAAGTGCCTGTTCCATTTCTTGATCGGTCCAGCTCCGTGAGCCATCGGCCGTCTGGAAACCCCCGCCCACGGCTTCGATGCGTTCACGAAAACCTTCCTCAAGCCAGAAGAGGTTGATCTCCCGCTGATGCAGCTGCTGCCGAAAGCCCGCTGCTTTCAGAGCTGCCGATTGCGACTCAATAGGCCGAAAAGACGCGCGGTCGAAGAGTTCGCGCCGCCAAAGCTTAGTTGCCGTCTGTTTGAGTTGCGCATCGTCCGCATTGAGAAACAACATGCCGCATTCCCCGAACAGTTCATGCAAGCCCTTCACAAACGCCAATTCCCAGCGCGTTCCGGCCTGCCAGTGCTTGCGCATCGGGCCGCCAATCAGGCCGTTCTGTATCTCCAGTTCATTGATGCTTTCGTTTATGATTTGTCGGCCAACCGGGCCAACCGATAAATCTGTGTACCGCAGGGTATGAATGAAATCAATGCTGGTGTGGTCTAACTCTTCACGGTCGTGGTCTTCGCCTGCCACCCAGAAAATCGGGATGACGGGCACTTTCAAGATGGCTTCAGCTTTGCGGGCGGTGCGAATTGTAGTTATGGCTTTGTAGAGGTTATACATCGGCCCGCCGAAAAGCGCGGGTTGTTGTCCCGTCGTGATGCAGACGGCTTTGGGGTCAGCAAGGCGTTCTAAATTTCGAGTGGCTTCCGCTTTCTGATCCAAAAAGTGGTACTGTTTCTGCAGAACTGAAATGAGTATTTCCCTGTTGATGGGCGGATGCTGCGCACGCTGTCTGAGGATTTCTTGCCAGTCCGGTTCACGCCAATCGTGTGCGTAGAAGGGCCTGATTCGCGGGTCTTCTTGCAGATAAGCTTCTGTGAGGGTCATAGGGGCAGGTTCAGACAGGACAAAAAATATGCGAATCCAATAAAAAGTCGGTTCGCTTCAAAATTCGTTAACTGCCGGTGGGAAACAAAGTTATGGGAATCCTGAAAGACAGGAAAAAATCCCAAATTTGAATTTGAACCTGTGCGGAACGAATTTTGTAGGATGTTGTATACCCATATTCCCTATTTCTTAAACAACCAACCAAACCTATGGCATACGCTATGACTTAGTCTCCCTCTCCCACTTACAGCCCCTTACAGGTCGGTATCGACTTGGAGTGGGCTGCCCTTTGTCTGGAACAAGGGCTGTTGGTTGGCATTCCGACCGAAACGGTTTACGGCTTGGCCGGCAATGCCTACAATATGGCGGCTGTCTTGTCCATCTTCGCCGCCAAACGCCGCCCCTATAACGACCCCCTCATCGTTCATACGGATCGCCTGGAACGCGTTCTGACCTTTGCGCGCGAAATGCCCCCAGCGGCCCACGCGTTAGCGGCCGCCTTTTGGCCCGGCCCGTTGACTTTACTGTCTTTTGCGCTGATGGTGATGGGCCACAGCATGGCGCCTGAGTTCCTGGAAAACGAAATCATCCTGATTGAGCCCGAAGGCCTGGCCAAAGAGGGCTCCTACGTGCTGGCTTTGCACAACGAGGCGTGGACCTTCCGACAGCTGCTGCGCACTGAGGCTGGCTGGGCCTTGCATGCACTGAACCCGGCGTTTGCAGACGAACCCGTCGCCGACCTCAGCTGTGTGCGCGGCGTCATCGTTCAAAAGGCCTTGCCCGGACGTCGTCGCGCCTCCAAATATTACGTCTGAGAGCCAGTTTCGCCACCCCTCTAGAAAGATCACCGCATGCCCTATTACATTTTCCGCGTCAAACCCTTCATGCAACTGGACAAGCTGAGCGAATGTGACAGCTTCAAAAAAGCCTCTGCCCTAGCCAAAGTCTTGCGCACCACAGAGCCGGCCGATCCGGCCATCAAAATCAAGGTGATGTTTGCCGACAATGAATTGCAGGCAGAAGAGTTGCTGTGCCAGCTGCGCGTTGCCGGCCCCAAGGGTGATGATTAAAAGCGTTCAAGTGGACGAACTTGCCTATCAGTCGTCGCGTCAGTCTGCCAACCCGTCACCCTGCGTCTTCGAGAAAGCGATTTTGGCCGGCTGTGCGCAATGCAGCTTGTTTAGGCGGCTGTCACTGGCAGAACGCGAGGTGGTGGCCTGCACGTTTGAGGTGGCGCGCATCAATTGCAGCACGTTGCAGAGCCTTTTCAGAGAACGCGCCACCTTTGTGCTGCGCCTGCCCCGCCCCGGCGTACCCATCGTCCACGCCAAAGCCATGCAATTGCAATGCGGTGGTCTGCGTGGTTTACAGGCAGCGCTTGCGGCGCCCGAGTTGGATGTGCATGACCTGGTGCAGCGCGCGCAAACCGACCAGGCCAGCCTGCTGGACTTGCCGTGGAGTGACATCGTGAAAAGCATTGTGGCCTGGCAACTGCGCCGCCGCGCACCCCCAACAACACCGACCTAAACGCAGCCCGTGGGCTTGGGCAAACCGCCATACTTGGTGATGGGCTTCATGGGGCCTGTCATCCAAAGTTTGAAGACGCTGTTTTGGTCTTCTTCAAGGTACTTGGCAAATTTACGGATTGGCGGCACGCTGCCAAACTCTTCGTAATATTCGCGAGCTTTGAGGATTTGTGCCCACTTGACATCGTCAAGTTCAAAGCTGTCGGCCTGTGCCATGGCGCGGCCAATTTCCTCGGTCCATTCGCCCATGTCGGTCAAATAACCATCGCCGTCGCGTGCTGGAAGATTCATGGTGTGGGGGTTCTTTCTGAGAGGGGTGAATTGCGCGCCTGGCCGGGTTCATGCGCCGGATCAGCATGGGACTGCGCCGCATGGTGGGCAATCAATTTATCCAAAAAGTGACGCAGATGACCTTCTGTCTGCATGCCGTGAAAGCGGTCTACCGGCTGCCCGTGGCTGTAGGCGATCACTGTCGGAAATCCCTTGGCCTGATGCCTGCCCGCAATGCGCATGTTTTCATCGGCATCCACCTTTGCCAGAACAAATTGACCGGCGTATTTGGCGACCAGCCGCGCCAGCAAAGGGGTCAGCATGAGACACGGGCCACACCAGTCTGCGCCAATATCAAGCAGCACCGGCACGTGCCGCGAGCGATCAACCACAAGGGGCTCAAAGTTCGACTCTTCGACATCAAAGACAAGTGCCATTCGCTTTAACTGCGCCAGTTTTGGTAGTGCATGGTGGCGGCTGAACCGGCGATGATGCTGGCCAACGCAATGAAAGAGCCCAGCGCCAGTGTTGACACACCGGTGAGCCCTTGCCCAACCGTACAGCCCAGCGCAGTGACACCACCGAACCCCATCAACACAGCGCCGAGCAGTTGCGTGCGCAAGTCTTCCACCGAGGCAAAGCCTTCCCAGCGAAACTGACGCGTGCTGATGGCATAAGCAAAAGATCCCAGCACCACACCTATGGCACTGGCGATGCCGAAGGTCACACGCGTTGAGGCGTCAGTCCAAAGCATCAGCAGCTCCAGACTAAAGGCGGTGGGCGCAACAAAACTCAGCGACTCCAAAGTCCGCGTGTTGGTGCCGAAAAAAACCATTTCCATGGTCTCCGGGTTTTCGCCGTAGCCGACATGACCCGTCAGGTACCAACCGCCAACCACCAGCAAACCCAGCACCACGGCACCCAACATCTGATTGAGGTTGCCGCGAAAGCGCTTGTCTTTCAGCACAAAGGCCAGCAAACCAAAAACCACCACCGCCATGCCCACAAGCAAGGCCTGTTTTTCAGCCAGGCCAGAGACCTTGGCCAGCAGCTGCGGCAGAGTTTGGCCAGCCAACCCCCACTGTGACAAATCGAGCGTCACAGGGTCAAGAAAGCTGGCGCGCCACTGGCCAAACAAACCCTTGAGTGTCATGTACGCGGAAATCCCCAAGAACACCAGCACCACCAGCGAGCGCAAGCTGCCGCCGCCCAGACGCACCAAATTCTTGTTGGTGCAACCTGCGGCAATCGTCATCCCCACACCAAACAGCACCCCCCCCACCAAAAGCGACAGCCAGGGCAAGCTGCTGCGCACATAAATCGACTTGGACAAATCCACCAGCCCAGAGTAGTACAGCAGCGTGGTGCCGATCATGGCCACGGCAATCGCCAAAAGCCACATGCGCATGCGGCCCCAGTGCGCCATATTGACCACGTCCGAGATCGCTCCCATGGTGCAAAAATTGGTTTTGTTGGCCACTGCACCAAAGACAAAGGCCAGGATAAAACCGCCCCACACCACCAGGTTGGTGGGATTCGCTGCTTCGGTCATTGCTGCTCCAGAGTTCAAATGTTGCTAATTGCCGGGCACATTGGCCGCTGCCACGCGTGACAGCGTGGTGCGTATTGCTTCAGGGGCGTTGATGATGCCCATGAACTGGCCCATACTCAAGGCCGGCCATGCCAAGGCAATGCGGTAACGCGCATAAAGGGCGTACACCTTGTTGTCCACAATGAACACCTCATAGGGCAGGCCAGCCGGATGGTTCGCACCAATCTTGTTCACCCACCAGCCTTCACCGTCGCTGGCAGCGTTCATGGCCACACCAAAGACGGCCATTTTTTGCGCTGGCATGACGACCTCGTACACGCGCTGGGTATCGCCCACGCCACGCGCCAGGTTGCCTTGCACGGCTTTGAGCGCTTCCTCAAAACTGGCATGGGTACTGAGCTGGCTGTTCTCCGAGTCAAACCGCTCCATGCCAAACATGTAGCGGTAGTTGGCCAGCTCGCCTTGCGGCACATCACCGCCAAACCCGGCACCCTCACCCAACGCCTTCGCCAAACGCAACTGCACTGACTTAGATGCCTTGCTGGCGCCGCCGTACTGGCCGCGCAGATAAGCGCGGTACCAGTAGTCCGGGTTGATGTAGCTGACGCTGCCGTCACTGCCCACGCCAACGCGGATACCTGCAGCAATGATGCTGCTGTTGGTGCCCGAGGCGCGGATCTCGTCTTGCATGTCGGGGTCAGACACCACCAGGATGGCATGACCCGCAATGCCCTTGGGCGTGTGCCTGCCCAGCACCGTGAAGCCCTCAGACTTGAGCTTTTTTTCGACTTGCGAGAGTTGGATGGACAGCTCTGCAGGGGCTAATTTGTCAGCTTGCAGGTAGGGCGACAAAGCCCAGCCCAATTGCGCAGCACACAGCAGAACGCAGCCTAAAAGTAATTTTTTCATGGCAGCTTAAATGAACAGGCAAACGTCTGACTCGCCTGCGAATTTCATGAACGTTGCAGCCCCACCGTATTCCACATCCTTGATAAATTCGCTGGTTTCGAACTCAAACAAGTCCACCGTCATCTGGCAGGCCACAAACTTCACCTCGGCCTCCAGGCAGATGTCACGCAGCTCCACAAGCGAGGCCACACCTTTGGACTTCATTTTGTTTTTCATCATCATGGTGGCCATAGACTCCATGCCGGGCAACATTTGCACCATCACGGGCATGGGGATGGGCATGGGCATGGCCGGGTTGGCCAGCGGACTGATCTTGATGCCATCAAGGTCTTTGCGCAGCAATTGAAGACCGTAAAAGGTAAAGAATATCTGCACATCCCAGCCCAGCGCCGCTGCGGTGGAAGCCAGAATAAACGGCGGATACGCCATATCCAAGGTGCCTTTGGTGGCGATGAGGGCCATTTTTTTGGTTGCCATGCGTGCGCTCCGGGATGGGTTGTTCAGTGATTTGTCTGCGTGGGGCTCAAGCCTTTTTGAGATAGAACACAAACTTGCTGTTTTCGCTGCCCTGCTCCATCAAGGCATTGCCGGTCTGCTCGGCGAATGCCGCCATGTCGCACACCGAACCGGGGTCGGTGGAAATCACGCGCAAAATTTGCCCTGAAGTCATGTCCTGCAAGGCCTTTTTGGTCTTGACAATGGGCAGCGGGCAAGAAAGGCCGGACGCGTCAAATTCTTTATTAAATTCCATGGGATGTCTCCATAAGTTGATGTTTTGTAACCAAATAGTCTGGTCTTTACGCAGGCATCAATCTTTAAAGAATGATGCCTTTACGATTCGCTTATTTTTGTTGACGCACTCCTGAGCGTCTATCACCACGAAGGGTGGCAACTTGTAACCCATATGGGCTATGTGACCCTCAAACTCGCAGCCCGTCAGGCTGGCGGGTGCGTTTCGGTGCGCGCCACCTCGTGGCACACGGCCTCACAGATCGACACGATGCGCTGGTCGATGATGCGGTAAAAAATCTGCACGCCGTCACGGCGCTTGCCCAGAATGCCCGCCTGGTAAAGCGTGTTGAGGTGCTGAGACATGTTTGGCTGGGTGGTGTTGACCTTGGTGAGAAGGTAGCTCACATTTTTTTCACCGTCGCGCAGACAACTGATGATTTTCAGGCGCATGGGCGCAGACATCACCCGAAACAAGTCTGCGGCCGACTCAAACGTCTGGTCGGTCTTTACCACAGTCTCTTTACCTTGTGTCAATGATTGCAGCGGCATAGCGGTGTCCTTGGGAATTCTTGGCGTCCAACGATTCAGGCGTGAAGTTTGGTGCTGCTGTGAACCCACAACAACCATCAAGTAAAAGTTTTAATTTTACGTTCAGCCTTGGTTATGGCGCAAAGTGCGGCTCAGCATGATCACCGGGATCAACCCCACCAGCACCAGTGCCAGCGAAGGCAGCGCCGCCTCACCCAGGCGCTCGTCACGCGCCAATTGGTAGGCCACCACTGCCAGTGTGTCGCTGTTGAAGGGCCGCAGCACCAGCGTGGCGGGCAACTCCTTCATCACATCCACAAACACCAGCAGCAAAGCCGCCGCAGTGGAGCGCTTGAGCAAGGGCCAATGCACCCGCCGCAGCAAGCCCCAGTCGCCGCTGCCGAGCATGCGCGCCGATTCGTCAAAACTGGCCGGAATGCGCGCATAACCGCTCTGCACCGATTGCAGCGCCACGGCACAGAAGCGCACCAGGTAAGCCCAGACCAGGCCAAACAGGGTGGCTGTCATGAGGTAACCCACACCACTGTGGGGCCAACGGGCCTGCGCCCACCCAACCGGCAGCAGCAAGCCCACCACAATCACCGCCCCCGGCACGGCATAACCCAGGCCAGCCAGTTGCACCGCCCAGCGCGTCGGTGCATCGGGGCGGCGCCGCAAGCTAAACGCCAAGGCAAACGCCAGCGCCACCGCCAGCAGCGCACTGATCAAACCCAAACGCACACTGTTGAAGGCCCAGCCCATAAACGGCACCCACGACAGCACCGACCAGTCGGCCATCAGCGGGCGCAGCATGAACAGCACCGGCAACACAAACCCCGCCAGCACCGGGATGCCGCACAGCGCCCACACCAGTGCCAGCCGCGCCCCGGTCAGGCGCAGTGGCCGGGCATCCATAGACCCGGCCCGCGCACCGCGGCTGGCGGCAAAACGCATTTTTTGCTGCGACCGGCGCTCCAGATACAAGAGCAAGGCCACCAGCGCCAGCAGCACGGTGGCCAGTTGGGCTGCGGCCAGCCGGTTGTCCATCGACAACCACGCCTTGTAAATGCCTGCCGTAAAGGTTTGAATGCCAAAGTAGCTCGACACGCCAAAGTCCGCCAGGGTTTCCATCAGCGCCAGCGCCGTGCCGGCAGCCACCGCCGGGCGTGCCAGCGGCAAGGCGATTTCAAGCATGCGGCGGCGCATCGGCGCACCCAGCAGGCGCGCGGCTTCCATCAAGTGCGCAGCGCGCTCGCCCAGGGCGGTGCGCGACAACAGGTACACATAGGGATAAAGCGAAAAAATGAACACCCAGGCCGCGCCGCCGACGTTGCGCACCTCGGGAAACACCCGGCCCTGCCAGCCCGTGGCCTCGCGCACAACGGTTTGCAGCGGCCCACTGAATTGCAGGAAATCGGTGTAGGCATAAGCCACCACATAAGCCGGCATGGCCAGCGGCAACAGCAGCGCCCACTCAAAAAATCGCCGCCCGGCAAAGTCAAACAAGGTCACCGCTGCCGCACAAGACAAGCCTACCAGCACCACACCCGCGCCCACCAGCAGGCTCAAAATAAACGTGGTGCCCAAATAATCCGGCAGCACGGTTTGCGCCATCTCCCGCAAAATCTGCATGGCCGCGCCATCAGCTCCATCCAGCGACAGCCAGGAGGCAATCACCGCCAGCACCGGCAGCATAAAGATGACGATCAACAACAAAAACAGAAACTGGCGTAACCGGGACAAAAACATGAATGGAGGGAAAGGGTAAAAAGGCGATGCAAATGCGAATTGTAGGCATCTACAATCATTTTTATGTTTCTTGAAGTCCTCCAACTCAGCGTCACGTATGCCGGCCAGGCGGCGGCGGCCGTGCGTCACGTGTCTTTTGGCCTGCGCGCCGGCGACATTGGCGTGCTAATTGGCCCGTCTGGCTGTGGCAAAACCACCTTGCTGCGTGCCGTGGCCGGTCTGGAGTCAGCCAGCAGCGGGGAAATCCGTCTGGGCGGCCAGGTGGTCAGCAAGGCCGGTCTGTCACTGGCGCCGGAGTCGCGCCAGGTGGGCATGGTGTTCCAGGATTACGCGCTGTTCCCCCACCTGAGCGTTGGCCGTAACGTGGCCTTTGGCATTGACCACCTGCCCCGTGTCGAACGGCAAGCCCGCGTGGCCGAAGTGCTGGAACTGGTAGGGCTGCAAGGCCAGGAGTCGCGTTTTCCGCACGAACTCTCAGGCGGCCAGCAACAGCGCGTGGCGCTGGCACGCGCCTTGGCGCCCAAGCCGCGCCTGCTGTTGCTTGATGAACCATTTTCCAATCTGGACGTGGACTTGCGCGAACGCCTGGCGCACGAGGTGCGTGGCATCCTGAAAGCCGCCAACACCACCGCCCTGTTTGTCACCCACGATCAGCTCGAAGCCTTTGCCGTGGGCGACAGCATTGGCGTGATGAACCACGGTGAATTGCACCAATGGGACAACGCTTACACGCTGTACCACCGTCCAGCCTCGCGCTTTGTCGCCGAATTCATTGGCCACGGCGTGTTCACCCCAGCCGTGATTCAGGACGTGGCGGGACAAGTGGTGGTGCAAACCCCTTTGGGCCCCTTGGACAACGTCACCGAATGTCCCTTGCCCAACGCTTACCCAAACGGTGTCTGTGATGTGCTGCTGCGCGCCGACGACATCGTGCACGACGACGATGCGCCGGTCAAAGCGCAAATCATGCGCAAAGCGTTTCGAGGTGCAGAATTTTTGTACACACTGCGCCTGACCACGGGCGACAGCGTGATGGCGCTGGTACCCAGCCACCATGACCATTCACTGGGCGAGTGGATTGGCATTCGGCCGCAGGTGGACCATGTGGTCACGTTCAACCGCGACGGCCCGCCGCAGGATGACCACACAGGTCACGTGCCTTAAAAACACGCCACCGCCCCGGCAGACCTGGGTCAAACCCTAAACTGGGTTGCGGTCAAAATTGACTCTGGGCTCTGATGTCCTGACCAAATGACCTATTCCCACACTCGATAGAATATTAGGGACAACCCTGTATTTGACTGCACTACTTTGGCTGCTGTGAACAACCCGCAGGCATCGTCGCCAGCCAACTTTGTACCCGTTTTTTCAAGAAATGAGTTTCCATTGACCAAAACCATCGACATCACGGAATTGTGCTTGCGAGATGCGCACCAGAGCCTGCTGGCGACACGCATGGCACTTGAAGACATGGTGCCGGCTTGCGCCGACATTGACCAGGCAGGCTACTGGTCGGTGGAATGCTGGGGCGGTGCCACGTTTGACGCCTGCATCCGCTTTCTCAACGAAGACCCGTGGGAACGCTTGCGAACGTTTCGTACCCTGTTGCCCAATTCGCGCCTGCAGATGCTGTTGCGTGGGCAAAACCTGCTGGGTTATCGCCATTACGAAGACAGCGTGGTGGACCGCTTTGTGGACAAGGCGTCCGACAACGGCATGGATGTCTTTCGCATCTTTGATGCGCTCAACGACATCCGCAACATCCGTCATTCGGTGCAAGCCGTGCGCCGCAACGGCAAGCACGCGCAAGGCACCATTTGCTACACGGTCAGCCCATTGCACACCACCGAGACATTTGTCGAGATGGCCGAGCGCCTGGTAACCGGTGCCGTCCAGCATGGCCACCAAGCTTTCGGTCGGGTTGTGGCCGGGCCCCAGGCTCAGTGAGCTGATGGCAGTGTCCACACAGTCGGCCCCGGCTTCGATGGCCTTCATCAGCGACACCAGCGTGACGCCGGTGGTGGCGTGGGTATGGACGTGAATGCGCACGCTCTCACCGCAACGTGTCTTGATGCCTTTGACAATGTCAAAAGCGGCCTGCGGCTTGAGCAGTGCCGCCATGTCTTTCAGGCAGATCGAGTCGCAGCCCAACTCTACCAGGCGCTCGGCCATCTCGACAAATGTCTCAGTGGTGTGCAGG
>JBBQSS010000091.1:0-10417 GCA_038213665.1 Burkholderiales bacterium
CAAGTGCGTGGCCTCTTGCCACAGACGCCGTTCATTTTTTGCCTGCGCCAGATCAGCGTCAAAGCCCAAATAACGCGTCAGCACCCGCTTGACGTTACCGTCCAAAATGGCAACCCGTTCACTGAAGCACAGCGACGCAACCGCCGCCGCCGTAGACGGCCCGATACCTGGCAAGCCCTGCAACTGCAGGGCGGTGGCTGGAAACACCCCGCCATGCTGGCGCATGACCTCTTGGGCACAGCGATGCATGTTGCGCGCCCGGCTGTAGTACCCCAGCCCAGCCCACAGACTCAAAACCTCATCGAGCGAGCCCTGCGCCAACGCCGCCACAGTGGGAAAACGAGATAAAAAACGACCAAAATAATCCAGTACCGTGGTCACCTGGGTCTGCTGCAGCATGATTTCAGACAGCCAGACACGGTAAGGGTCACGGGTGTTCTGCCAAGGCAAGTCATGCCGGCCATGCTGCGCCTGCCAAGCAACCACAGCCTGCGCCAAAAACTGATCGGGTTGGCCTGCCAAAGGCTCACCCGGCCGGGTCATTCATCGCCACACCGAATCGCTCAGGTGCTGTCATTTGAATCAAATGGTCGGTCAATTCAGCCAGCTTGCGCTCCACCTGGTCAAGGTCCGCACTGCGGCTGCTGATTTCTTCAATGCGCTCATCCAGCCCGCCAGACGCCTGGGCAATGCGGTCAATGGCCTCCAGGCGGCGCGCAAAATTCTTGCGCCGCTCACGCAGTTGCGCATCCAGCTGCGCCGCAGCGGACTTGCTCCAGGCTTCAATATCGGTCAGCGCCATCTCGTGCACGATACGCAGGCGGGTTGACAAGGCCCGGACCAGGCGATCAGAAAAGGCGAATTGCGCCAGACGAAAGGCATTGCCCAAACCCAAGTACTGCACATGGCTGCGTTCGATCAACAGCATGTCTTCCAAATACGCATCCACCTGGGGCTCATCTGGCACTTGCAGTGAAAAACCGTAATCGGTGTTCAACTGCAAAAACGTCGCCTTCAACATGGCGTGAATTTCGATCCCTTTGGCATGCACCTGCTGCATGTTGACCCGTAGCCGCTCGAAGGTGTCGCCGTAGGCACGCTTGACACCCAATTTAAACCCTTTTTGCTGCAGCGCAGCCGTCAGTTGGCCCATTTCCGTCTTCAGGTTGCTGGGCCCCAGCAACGCAAATATCTCACGCAGCAATTTCAGGTGCACCGAGCGCACCGCGTGAATTCTGACGCCGCCCGCATCAAATTCAGCCTGCTCCTGGGTGATGCGCGAACGCATGTTTTTGATCACCGGCGTGTTTTTTCCACGCAAGCCCTTGAGTTCCATCGATTGCTCAAGCAAATCGCCCCGACGCATGTGCACCACGCGAGAGGTCTCGCTGCGCAATTCATGGATGCCACGGGCCACCGCTGCGGCCAGAATTCTCTGCCTGCGCCCCATGATGTTTTGACTGAGCGCGTCTTCCAGCGCGCCCAAGCAACTGCGCTGCAACAAGGCGGCGTCGTTATTGACTTTGGCCAGCAGGCCTTTTTGCGCCGACACCGCCACCACCTGGTTTGCCGGCACGCCCAGAATACGCGCCGTGCTTTGTTTTTGCCCTTCAATCTGCAACTGCACCTGCTGCGGGCTGTCCAGCGCGTCCCAGAGCGTGTCAATTTTGTTGAGCACCACCACGCGGGTTGAGGTGTCACGGTCGTCTTGCACCAAGTGTTCGCGCCAGATCGACAGATCAGACTGGGTGACGCCGGTATCCGCCGCCAAAATAAAGACGATGGCCTGCGCCTGCGGGATCAAACTCACCGTCAACTCGGGCTCTGCACCAATCGCATTGAGCCCGGGGGTGTCAAGAATCACCAGGCCCTGCTTGAGCAACGGGTGTGCAATGTTGATCAAGGCATGGCGCCATTTGGGCACTTCAACTAGGCCCTGTGCATCCAGCAAAACGCCGGACTGGGCTGAGTTTTCTTGCCAAAACCCAAGCGCCTTGGCATCGTCGGGTGTGACTTGGCGGGTTTCAGCCACTTTGGCAAACGCCTCGGCGAGCTGCTTGGGATTGGCCACATCGAGATCAATGCGCTCCCATTTTTCTGGCGCCATGCGCCACTCCATCAGGCTTTGCGGCTGCAAGCGTGACTCAATGGGCAACAGGCGCAAACAGGGCGGCACCTCGGAGTCATAACCCATCTCGGTCGGGCACATGGTGGTGCGCCCGGCGCTGGCAGGCATGATGCGCCTGCCATAGTCGGCAAAAAAGATGGCGTTGATCAACTCCGACTTGCCGCGCGAGAACTCGGCCACAAAAGCCACCATCACCTTGTCGACGCGCACTTGGGCTTCCAGGCGGTGCAAGCGGTCTTCAACCGATGCATCCAGCAAATCCTGGTCTTTCAGCCACTGCGCGAGCAGCTTCAAGCGCAAGGCAAATTCGCGTCGCCATACGCCATGCTGATCAAATTTCTCGTTAAATGAACTTCCCAATGGGCCTCCGGGCTAACAGTTTGGTTTCAATATAGCACTGCAAAAAAATGGTCCGGCCTCAGCGCTTCTGGCAGCAGGGGCAATAAAAGCTTGACCTTTGGCCCTGTCGGATCATTTTGATGGGGGTGCCACAGACTTTGCACGGCTGATTGGCGCGGCCGTACACCATGGCTTCGAGCTGAAAGTGCCCAGCCTGCCCGTCGGCACTTGAAAAATCACGCAAGGTGCTGCCGCCTCTCTCCACCGCGCGCGCCAGCACCTCCCGAATCGCGGCGTGCAAGCGCATGACCCGTGGTTTGCTCAAAACAGCCGCACCGGTGCCTGGACGAATGCCCGCCATAAAAAGCGCTTCCGAGGCATAAATATTGCCGACCCCCACCACCACATCACCGGCCAGCAACACCTGCTTGATGGCCGCCTTGCGTGGCTTAAGCCCGGCCTGAAACTGCAGCGCATCAAAAGACCCGGACAAGGGCTCCATGCCCAGCCGACCCAACAGCTTGTCCGCCTGAGGACCGGCCAAAGACTCGACATAAACCACCGCGCCAAAGCGCCTGGGGTCATTGAGCCGCAACGTGCCCAGCGTGGTCACCAACTCAAAATGGTCATGCACGCCGGCAGGTGGCAAGTCAGGGGCAAATCGCAAGCTGCCTGACATGCCCAGGTGCACCAGCAGCCACCCCAGGTCCATTTCAATCAGCAGATATTTCCCGCGCCGCCCCACCGAGCACACCTGCCGCCCCACCAATTGCCCGGCATGGCAACCCAGCGGCCAGCGCAAGGGCTTACCCACGTGCGCGGCCAGCACACGGGCCCCCTGAATGTCGTTTGCAAAACTCAGGCGCGTGACTTCAACTTCAGGTAATTCGGGCATGGAAAATATTAAACACAGACATGAATTATTATGACCGTATGCGCCTCAAACACCGTCTTTTAATGCCCTTGCTGCTGCTTGCTCTCACCGCGCAAAGCCAGACACTCAACAGTTCAACACCCAACACCAAAAGCTCGGCACTTGACAGCGCCTTGTTTTATCAGCTGATGCTGGGCGAGCTCAGCGCCCGCAACGAAGAACCTGCGACAGCGTTTTCACTGGTTCTTGATGCCGCACGCAAGACCGATGAGCCCGACCTGTACCGGCGTGCGGTGCAAATTGCGCTGCAAGCCCGCTCGGGCGAATCAGCCCTGCTGGCGGCGCGTGCCTGGGTCCAGGCAAAGCCTGCATCCAAAGAGGCCAACCGGTTTGTCCTGCAAGTGTTGCTGGCACTCAACCGCGTTGCAGACACCCTGGAGCCCCTGAAACGCGACATTGCGCTGACTCCCATAAAAGAACAACGCGACGAGATCTGGTCCATTCCCGGCATGTTTGAGCGCGCCAACGACCGTGCCGTGGCCACGAACACCGTAAAAAAAGCGCTGGCGGGCTACCTTCAAAGTCCGGCTTTAGGCCCGACAGCTTGGGCGGTGATGGGGCGTATGGTATTGAGCGCGGGAGACAAACCATCAGCCCTGAGTGCTGCGACCAGCGGGTTGCGCATGGACCCGCGCGCCGAGCACCCGGCTTTGCTGGCACTGTCCATGATGAGCCCGGAACTGGCGGCCGCAGAAGACCTGGTACACAAACACTTGCCACACGCCCGGCCGGAATTTCGCATGGCCTACGTCAAGGCGTTGCTGAACGCCAAACGCGAGCTTGACGCCAAGGCGCAATTGGAAAGCCTCAGGGTGCAAAACCCCGATTACCCCGATACCTGGCTGATCCACGGCGCACTGGCCCTGCAGGAGGGCCAGATGGAAGAGGCCCAGCGCCAGTTGCAACGCTACCTTGACCTGACCGAAGCCACCCCCGCATCTGGGCCACGCCCTGAATTCCGTCGCGGGCGCACACAGGCCTTTTTGTCCATGGCGCAAATTGCCCAACAAGGCAAGGATTTCAAACAAGCTGATGCCTGGCTGCAACGGGTTGACGACCCGCAGGATGCCCTGCGCGCCCAAATTCAGCGCGCCGTCCTGCTGGCCCGCCAAGGTCAACTGGAAGAGGCCTTGACGCTGATCCGCGACCAGCCTGCGCGCTCTGCCGAAGATGCGCGGTTAAAGCAGTCAGCCGAGGTGCAACTGCTCAGGGAGCACAAGCAGTTTGCCCGTGCCCGCAGCCTACTGCAAAGCAGCCTGGCCCAGAACCCGGATGACCTGGACCTGGCGTATGACCTTGCCATGCTGCATGAGAAGCTGGGCGAGCTCGATGAGATGGAAGGCCTGCTGCGCGGCTTGATGGCCGCCAAACCCGAGGACCCGCACGCCTACAACGCGCTGGGCTTCTCATTTGCAGAGCGCGGCTTGCGTCTGCCGGAGGCCAGGGCCCTGATCACCAAGGCCTTGGCACTTTCCGCCAATGATCCGTTCATCATCGACAGCCTGGCCTGGGTTGAATTTCGCAGTGGCAACCTCAGCGCTGCGTTGGAACTGCTGCAAGGCGCCTTCAAGGACAAGCCCGATGCCGAAATTGCAGCCCATTTGGGCGAAGTGCTTTGGACCCTCAAGCGCCAGCCTGAAGCGCTGCAAGTTTGGCGCGAAGGCCTCAAAATCAACCCGGACAATGAGACCTTGGCGAATACCCTGAAACGTCTTCAGGTCGCCTTGTGAGGCGCCGCGCCGGCGCCCTGCTCAGTGCACTTTTTGCTATATTTTTAATAGCTGGATGCGCAATCACACCAAGGGCTACAGGCCAAAATGGCATAAATTTATCGAGTTGGCACGGGCGCTTGGCTATGCAGGTCGAAGCCAGCCCGAATGAGCCGGGGTCACAGCGCCAGTCTTTCAGTGCTGCGTTTGATTTGACCGGCACGCCAGAGACCGGCGAGCTGACTTTTTTTACCCCCTTGGGCAACACCGCCGCCGCGATCCGCTGGAACGCTGAGTTGGCCACCCTTAAATCACAGGGCGACACACGCACCTATGCCGGACTCTCGCCGCTAATCCAAACCCTCTTGGGGACAGACGTGCCAGTGCTTGCCCTGTTTGCGTGGCTTGAAGGGCGTGGCATGCCAGCGGACGGATGGGAGGTCGACCTGACGCAATTCGCGCAAGGCAAAATCACGGCACAACGGCTCGCACCCCTGCCCCAGGCCCAGTTGCGCCTGGTGCTGGAACCCTGAGCCACAGACAAGTCGCCATGAAATCGCTGTACGACATCCCTGCCCCTGCCAAACTCAATCTGTTCCTGCACATTGTCGGGCAGCGAGAAGACGGCTACCACCTGCTTGAGTCGGTGTTCATGCTGATCGACTGGGTCGACACCCTGCATTTTGAACTGCGATCAGATGGGCACATCAGCCGCGAAGACCTCAGCACGCCGCTGCCCGAGCTTGACCTGGTGGTGCGTGCAGCGCGCGCCCTGCAACAGCTCAGCGGCACTCGCCTGGGCGCGCACATTGCCATCGACAAGCGCATACCCGCCCAGGCGGGTATGGGCGGCGGCTCATCTGACGCGGCCAGCACCCTGTTGGCGCTTAACCGCTTGTGGCAACTGAACCTTGGCCTGGATGCCCTGCTGCCGCTGGGTCTGGCGCTGGGCGCAGACGTGCCCTTTTTTCTTGGCGGCCGCAACGCCTGGGTTAGCGGTATCGGGGAAAGAATGACCCCTGTCACGCTGCCGCCGGCCCGGTTTCTGGTGGTCAAACCATCCGAAGGACTCGCCACTCAAGGAATTTTTTTACATCCGCAATTAAAAAGAGACACCGAGCCCGCTATAATTTCAGGCTTCGCTGCAGACGCATATGGCTTTGGCCATAACGACTTACAGAGCATCGCTCAGCAAATTTGTCCTGGTATTTCCCAAGCCCTGGCTTGGTTAAACAACTTAGGGCTTGATGGCAGAATGACGGGCTCTGGAAGCGCCGTGTTTGCGCAAACATTGCAAGACAAGAATACTCAGGCGCCACCTGGTTTTCAAGTCAAACAATGTGACAATCTGTCGGTTCACCCACTTTACGGTTGGCCACTTAAAGCAGGTTGTGCAAGTTTTCGGTGACTCATGTCTCATGAGTCACCCGCGTAGGGGAGTCGCCAAGTTGGTTAAGGCACTGGATTTTGATTCCAGCATGCGAAGGTTCGAGTCCTTCTTCCCCTGCCAAATTATTCAGGTGTGCGCCACAAGCACACCCAAGCACATAGCGATTTATACGTTGGGATTCTCATGCAAGCCGATCAACCCCCTGAGTTCATGGTTTTTACAGGCAATGCCAATCCCTCGCTGGCAGCCGACATTGCACGCTGTCTTAAGACCGAGCTGGGCAACGCTTCCGTCGGACGCTTCTCGGACGGTGAAGTAACTGTCGAAATCAAGCAAAACGTGCGTGCCCGGGATGTCTTTGTGATTCAAAGCACCTGCGCCCCCACCAATGAAAACCTGATGGAACTGCTGATCATGGTGGATGCGCTCAAGCGCGCATCAGCCGAACGCATCAGCGCCGTGATTCCTTATTTTGGCTATGCCCGGCAAGACCGCCGCCCGCGTTCCAGCCGGGTACCGATCTCGGCCAAAGTCGTGGCCAACATGCTGCAAGCCGTTGGCGTGGCGCGGGTCCTGACGATGGACCTACACGCCGACCAGATTCAGGGCTTTTTTGACATTCCGGTCGACAACATCTACGCCTCGCCCGTGCTGCTGGGTGATTTGCGGCAAAAAAATTACGACGACTTGATTGTGGTGTCGCCCGACGTGGGCGGTGTGGTGCGTGCCCGCGCCCTGGCCAAGCAGCTCGATTGCGATCTGGCCATTATCGACAAGCGTCGCCCCAGAGCCAATGTCAGCGAAGTCATGCATGTGATCGGCGAGATTGAAGGCCGCAACTGCGTTGTCATGGACGACATGATCGACACCGCAGGCACCTTGGTGAAGGCCGCTGAAGTCCTGAAACAGCGCGGCGCCAAAAAAGTCTACGCCTACTGCACGCACCCCATTTTTTCCGGCCCTGCCATTGACCGCATTACCCATGGTGAAGCGCTTGATGAGGTGGTGGTCACCAACACCATTCCCCTGAGCCAGGCAGGCCTGGCCTGCCCAAAAATCAGGCAGCTCAATGTAGCACCACTGATTGCTGAAACCATTCAGCGCATCGCTGCAGGCAAGTCGGTGATGAGTTTGTTTTCTGATCAAGAAAATCTTTTTTGATCGGAACCTTCAGTGGCCAGCGCACCCGTCGTGGGTGTCTGGCTTTTTTAATCAGGGTCACACTGGTCGCGGTGGACTCTTCCAGGAGTTATGCATATGAAATTTACCGCTTTTGAGCGTTCCAAGCAGGGTACGGGTGCGAGCCGCCGTCTCCGCATCACCGGTCGCACACCAGGCATTGTTTACGGTGGCGTTGCCGCCCCCCAACAGATCGAAATCGATCACAACGCCTTGTGGCATGCGCTGAAAAAAGAAGCCTTCCACTCCAGCGTGTTGAGTATGGAGATTGACGGCGCCGAGAGCCCGGTGTTGTTGCGCGACGTGCAGGTTCACCCCTTCAAGCAGCTCGTGTTGCACGTGGATTTCCAACGCGTGGATGCCACCACCAAGCTGCACATGAAGGTGCCGTTGCACTTCTTTGGCGACGAAGAGTCACCTGCGATCAAGGCCGAAGGCTGCATCGCCAACCATGTGATGAGCGAACTTGACGTGCTGTGTCTGCCGGCTGATCTGCCTGAGTTCATCAAGGTGGACCTGAGCGGCCTGAAGAAGGGCTCCTCTCTGCATCTGGCCGAGATTCAAATGCCCAAGGGCGTGAGTGCAGTCCGCCGCGGCGGCAACAAGAACCCTGTCGTGGTGTCCGTGGTGGTGGTTGCCGCCGCCGAGGCACCTGCGGCTGAGCTTGAGGCCGACGCGGCTGCCAAGCCAGCTGGCAAAGCTGGTGCCAAGCCGGCAGCCAAGTCGGCCGCAAAGCCAGCAGACAAACCGGCTGCTAAACCAGCTGCCAAAAAATAAGCCCCCTTGCGGCTTGCAAAACGGCTCACCTTGTGGGCCGTTTTTTTTGCCTCATCACTTTTGCATAATCTTGCCATGATTCGACTATTTGTAGGCTTGGGAAACCCCGGCCCGGACTATGAAGACACCCGCCACAACGCCGGGTTTTGGTGGATTGACGCAGTGGCGCGCGAGCTCAAGGCCAGCTGGGCCATGGACAAGAGCCACCACGCCATGGTGGCCCGTATCAGCGTGCAGGGGCAAACGGTCTGGTTGCTCAAACCCCAGAGTTTCATGAACCTGAGCGGCAAATCTGTCGCCTCACTGGCCAATTTTTACAAGATTCCGCCGCAGGACATTCTGGTGGCACATGACGAGCTCGACATTGCCCCCGGTGAGGCCAAACTCAAACTCGGCGGCAGCCATGCCGGACACAACGGCTTGCGCGACATTCACGCCCAATTGGGCACCGACCAGTACTGGCGGCTGCGCTTAGGCATTGGCCACCCAGGCGTTAAGGCCGAAGTGATTCACTGGGTGTTGAAAAAACCCTCACCTGACCACCGCATTGCCATTGAGCAGACGATAGACCGGGCACTCAAGGCCTTGCCGCACTTCCTGTCCGGCGACATGACGCAGGCCACGCTGTTGGTCCACACCAGCAAACCACCTCGGCCCAAACCACCGCGCCCGCTGGTCGCGACACCGCTGGCGGTCCCCGCAAGTGGTTCATTCATACCACCGGCGTCCAGCACATGAAAAAAAATCGCCAAGTCGCGCCGGGGCGAACGCGCCACTCTGCTCTTGTTTTGATATTGCTTATCGGCTTATCTGGTGGGCTACAGGCTCAAAACATCTACAAATGCGGCAGCAATTACAGCCAGACACCCTGCCCGGGTGCCAGCACCTTGCATTTTGACGATGCGCGCACACCCGCACAAAAACGGCAAACCGATGCCGCCATGCGCAGTGACGCCAAGCAGGCAAAATTGCTTGAAAAAGAGCGGATGGCGCAGGAAAAAGCGAACATGATCCGGTCACCAGCAGAAAAATCGGCAGCACCACCAGCGACGGCGCCTGTGAAGCCGCGCGACACCCACAACGTGGTCGGCTTGATCACGCCCAAGCGCCTCAAGTCGCCGACCTACAAGCCCGAGGCCTTCGTCGCGCTGGTGCCGGGCTCGGACAAAAAACCCGTGAACAAGGAAGCCAGCAAGAAAAAATCGGCCAAGCCCGACTGAGGGACACCGAGCGCCCGCTACGCCACTGCGTGATGGTGGTGCCGGGCGAGTGTGCAGAAGTTATTTCGTGGATGCAGTGGATGCACCCGTGGCACCGGCGGAATGGGCAAGCGGCGCAGCCCCGGCTTGCAGGCGCCGGTATTTTTGCCACAGGGTTTCCTGGTCTTCTACCCAATGCGGGTTCACCGGGATGCAGCTCACCGGGCACACCTGCAGACACTGCGGCGCGTCGAAGTGCCCAACACATTCCGTGCATTTTCGGGGGTCAATCTCATAAATCTCCGGCCCCATGGCAATGGCATCGTTCGGACATTCGGGTTCGCAGACATCGCAGTTGATGCATTCGTCGGTGATCAACAAGGCCATGTGCGCGATCCAGATTCAGTGAACATGGCCAGATTTTAAAAGCCCGGCTTATTCCGTGACGTCAGCGTTGTCTTCGGCTTCGATCCCGCCCTTGACGATCATCACTGGCACGCCGGCGGCGTGCAACACCTCGTTGGAGACCGAGCCCAGAAAGGCGCTGCGCAAGGCGCTGATGCCGCTGGCACCCATCACCACCAGGTCGCAGCCATAATTTTCAAGCAGGTCCACCAGCGTGTGCGCCGGATCGCCCGAGGCCACTTCGCTCTCGTAGGGCAAGCCAGCGGCATCCAGCAGGGCCTGTGCGGCCTGCAAGGTGTGGGCCCCTGCCTCGGCGCTCACCTGTTTGATCACTTGCGGGTCGTGGGCCACCATCAG
>JBBQSS010000092.1:0-10260 GCA_038213665.1 Burkholderiales bacterium
TTTTCCCAGGTGGAGAGAAACTGGCTGCATCTGGACGCCGCTGCCGCCAAGGCGCGCGAAATAGTGTTGCAGATGGTCGAGCAAAACCTGATTGGTGCCACGCCCTGGCTGTTGAATGTGAACATTCCCAACTTGCCTCTGGATCAGATCGGGCATGTCAAGCTGTGCCGATTGGGGCGTCGCCACGCCGCTGAGCCGGTCATCACTCAGCAAAGCCCACGCGGCGAAACCATGTACTGGATTGGCCCTGCGGGCGCCGCCAAAGATGAAGCCGAAGGCACTGATTTTCATGCCACAGCCCATGGGCACGTCGCCATGACGCCGCTCAAGGTCGATTTGACCGACCACGACCATTTGAGTTACTGGGCGCAAACTGCGTCAAAACTCGCCATCCCCGGCAAGCCTGCCTGATGACCTTGCACAAGCCCACGGGCATCAAGGTCAGGCCCGGTTTTCCGGCGCGTCTGGAGTCACTGCACGTCGTTGCCACCCCCACGCGCCCCACAGTGGCGCAAGAGCGCACTGAGCGCAGCGCGCATGGTTTGGCCATGGATTCAAGTGCGTTGCGCCGCAGCATGGCGGCCAAACTGGCGCAGCAGGGCATTGCCGACCCCCTGGTGTTGCAGGCCATGGGCAGCATCGAACGCCACCGTTTTGTCGATACGGCGCTGGTGAATCAGGCCTACGAGGACACCAGTTTGCCGATTGGTCTGGGGCAAACCATCTCCAAACCGGGAGTGGTGTCCCGCATGCTGGAGTTGTTGCGCCAAGGCAACCAGGGCCGCTTGGGTCGGGTGTTGGAAATTGGTACCGGTTGTGGTTACCAGGCGGTGGTGCTGAGCCTGTTGTGCAGCGAGGTGTATTCGATTGAACGCCTGCGCGGCCTGCACGACAAGGCGCGTGACAACTTGCGGCCCCTGCGTCTGGCCAATGTGCACCTGCTGTTTGGTGACGGCATGGTGGGCTACGCCAGGGGCGCGCCCTACGCCGGCATCATTGCCGCTGCCGGGGGTGAAGCCGTGCCGCAGGCTTGGATCGACCAACTGGCGGTAGGCGGCCGTTTGGTGGCGCCGGTGTGTGCAGGGGCTGCAAGCCCGGCGCGCCAGGCCTTGGTGGTGATTGACAAGACCGCGCAGGGCATTCGCCAGACGGTCATGGAGGCGGTGCACTTCGTTCCCCTAAAATCAGGTGTTGCATGACAGGGGAATACATGAATGATTTGAATCGACGTTTGAGCTTGGGTTTGGTGGTGGCAGTGCTGACCTTGGCGGGCTGCAGCAGCAAAGGACTGAACCGGGCACCAGTAGAGGAACGCTTGCCGAGCTCAGGCAGCGCCTCTGCGCCGCCAAGTGCCGATAGCGTACTGGTCAAACCGCCCCAAGGTTCCGAGAACGCAGGCAAACCCGGCTATTACGCCGTCAAGCCGGGTGATACGCTAAGACGCATTGCGATCGACAACGGACAGAGTCCCCAGGACATTGCCCGCTGGAGCAATGTGGAGAACCTCAACCGCATCGAAGTGGGACAAGTGTTGCGAGTCGTGCCACCGGTGGAAACCGGTGTCGTGGTCAAGCCGGTCAGCAAGCCTGTGGTGACCGATTCCGCCGCACCTGTGGCGCTGGCCGCCAGCGCACCCGCCAGTGCGGCAAAGCCTGCCGCTGCTGAAGGCGCCGTCAACTGGATCTGGCCTGCCAATGGCGTGGTGCTGGCTGGCTTTGACGAGGTGAAAAACAAGGGGCTGGACATTGCTGGCGCGGCTGGTGATGCTGTCGTGGCGGCAGCCGACGGCCGCGTGGTTTACGTGGGCGCCGGGCTGCGTGGCTACGGTAACCTGATCATTCTCAAGCACGACAATGTCTTTTTGACTGCTTATGCACACAACCGTACGCTGCTGGTCAAAGAAGACCAGGCGGTGCAAAAAGGCCAAAAAATTGCCGAAATGGGCAACAGTGATGCAGACCGCGTCAAGCTGCATTTTGAGGTGCGCCGCCAAGGCAAACCGGTTGACCCTGCCAAGTATCTGCCTGCCCGCTAACTACCCGCCTACTGCACCCCAGCTCGTCCGGCGTGTCTGGCGGGCCACCCGGAAAACCCAACCTATGTCTGAACCGACTGACAAGATCGCCGTACCGGCTGCCGTGCCTGCTGATTGGCTATTTGTCGAATCTCTCGACCTGGAAGCGCAGGGCGTGGCCCATAAGGCGGATGGAAAGGTGGTGTTCATTGATGGTGCGCTGCCGTTTGAATACGTCAGCGCCAACATCAACCGGACCAAAAACAACTGGGAACGTGGCACGCTGACAGCAGTGCACCGGGAGTCTTCTCAGCGGGTTGATCCCCTGTGCCCGCATTTTGGACTGCATACCGGTGCCTGTGGCGGCTGCAAGATGCAGCATTTGCACACCAGCGCGCAAATCGCCGTCAAGCAGCGCGCGCTTGAAGACAGCTTGTGGCACTTGGGCAAAGTCAAGCCAGACATGATTTTGCGGCCCATCGAAGGCCCGGCCTGGGGCTACCGCTACCGGGCCCGGCTGTCGGTGCGTTTTGTGCGCAAAAAAGGTGCGGTGCTGGTGGGCTTTCATGAACGCAAGAGTCGGTATGTGGCAGATATGCAGGTGTGCCCGGTCTTGCCACCGTTTGTGAGTGCCATGCTGATGCCGCTGCGTGCGCTGATTGCCTCGCTGGAGGCGGTAGAGACTTGTCCGCAGATTGAACTGGCGTGTGGCGACCAAGTGACTGCGCTGGTGCTGCGCCATCTTGAGCCGCTCAGTGAGGCCGATCTGGCGCGCTTGCGTGTGTTTGCCCATGAAAATCCCACAGTGCAGTGGTGGCTGCAATCCAAAGGGCCAGAGACGGTGTGTTTGCTGGATGTTGGGGGTGAGGAACTGAGCTACGCTTTGCCCGAGTTTGGCATCCGTATGCCGTTCAAGCCGACCGATTTCACCCAGGTCAATCCGCAAATCAACCAAGTCTTGGTGTCGCGCGCGCTGCGCTTGCTGGACGCGCGCCCGGATGAGAGGGTGATTGACTGGTTTTGTGGCCTTGGCAACTTTACCCTGCCCATCGCCACCATGGCGCGTGAGGTGCTGGGCATTGAGGGCAGCGAAGCGCTGGTTGCCAGGTCGCGTGAGAATTTTATAAAAAATCAGGCTCTAGCCCCCGTAAATAAAGCGCTAGCAGCTACAAATTTTGTAGCAAGAAATTTGTTTGAGATGACTCCTGACATACTCATTCAAGATGGCGTGTCTGACAAGTGGCTGGTTGACCCGCCACGCGAGGGCGCGTTTGCGCTGGTGGCGGCGTTGGCTGATTTACACCAACAAAAGCTGGGCTTGGCAGACCATCCGGCCACGCCGGGCGCACCAAGCTGGGCACCGCCCAGGCGCATCGTCTATGTGAGCTGCAACCCGGCGACTTTGGCCAGAGATGCGGGTGTGCTGGTGCAGCAAGCCGGTTACCGTTGTGTGGCAGCAGGGGTGGTGAACATGTTCCCGCACACGGCGCATGTCGAGAGCATGGCGGTGTTTGAACTCGCACCGTGAACGCGCCTTACCTGCGTTGCGTTTGAAAGCGTTAACTTTTGCCGCGCTATTGCGCAGTTACTTGGCTCCTGGCTTGGTTCCTTGAATGATTTCTTCAGCGGGTTCCGCTGACGCTTCTGGCGAAGCCGGTGCTTGAATTTCAGCGCGCACGCCTTCGATCTTGTTCTCGCGCATGTACTCGTCCATTTCGCGCCAGCCGGCAAAGATCGCCGCCTTGTTAATGCCCTTGTTCAGTGTGTAGCAGTCTTCAATGCTGCGCAGACCATACCGACACGCGCCGCCAATGGCCTTGGCATCGGCTTCTTTTAAGGCAATTCTGGGGTCAGGCCCCAAGCCCAGCAAATCACACGCTGAAAGCAGCAAGGCTGCAACAACAATCAGCAGGCGTTTGGACATGGGCATCACGGTAAATGGAATAGGTTGAACAAACAAATTATGAGTTTGACTCATCGGTTGTTTAAAGCAAGAAAAAAGGCCCGTTAGGGCCTTTTTCCAAAGGACTGACACTGATCTTAATCGCGCTCGCCGCCAGCTATACCCAGCAAGGCCAGCAGGGCTTGAAACACGTTGATGATGTCCAAGTACAGAGCCAAGGTGGCACTGATGTAGTTGGTTTCGCCGCCGTCCACTATGCGTTTCAGGTCGTAAAGCATATAGGCACTGAAAACACCAATGGCCGCCACCGAAATCGCCATCATGCCAGCCGATGAACCCACAAAAACGTTGATGATGCCGCCCACCATGATGGCCAGCGCGCCGACAAACAGCCACTTGCCCATGCCAGACAGATCACGCTTGATCACGCTGGAGAGGCTGGCCATGACAAAAAACACACCAGCCGTGCCACCAAAGGCCGTCATGATCAGGTCAGGCCCGTTTTTGAAGCCCAGCACCATTGCAATCATGCGTGACAGCATCAAGCCCATGAAAAACGTGAAACCCAGCAATACCGGCACGCCAGCGGCTGAGTTCTTAGTTTTTTCGATGGCATACATGAAGCCAAACGCCCCGCCCAAAAACACCACCAGACCCACGCCACCGCTCAAGGACTGGGTAATGCCGGTCGCCACGCCCAGCCAAGCACCCAATACGGTGGGCACCAGGCTCAACGCAAGCAGCCAATAGGTGTTGCGCAAGACTTTGTTGCGCTCCTGGGTCATGGCACCGTGGCCGTAACCGCGGTCGATAGATTGAATGTGGTCGGTCATGGGTAGATTCCTCTTAAAAGGGTTGAAATTCACAGCGCTCATTTTAAAGTGAACAAAAAGTACGCAAGGCAGGTGTGCGGTGACGGTGCCTACTTTTTGTGAGGATACTCGTGACTCCTTTGATCACAGTGGGTGGCGCTTAAGCGCGCTATGCTTGGCACTCTACAAAATTACTGGCCATGTCCCAATGCAAAGCAAACCCGTTCTCGAATTGTCGGATGTCAAAAAAATTGCCCAGGCTGCAGAAGCGTGCGCAACCCAAAACGTTTGGGCCGTCACCATCGCTGTGGTGGATGACGGTGGCCATTTGCTCTGGCTGCAGCGGCTTGACGGTGCGCCCGCCATTTCGGCCCACATTGCACCCGCCAAGGCGCACACAGCAGCGCTGGGGCGCCGCGAAAGCAAGGTCTACGAAGACGTCATTAACGGCGGCCGTCATTCTTTCCTCAGTGCGCCCACTGTATCGGGCATGCTCGAAGGGGGCGTGCCCATTATCAAAGACGGCCAATGCCTGGGCGCTGTAGGTGTGAGTGGTGTGAAATCGACAGAAGACGCGCAAATAGCCCGCGCCGGCATTGCTGCACTGGGGCTTTAAGGGCTTTTATTTCAGGGTGAAGTTGACGGGTAAGTTGAACCACATGTCTTGCGGCACGCCTGCGCGTTGGCCGGGCACGTAGCGCCAGCCCATCACGGCACGCAAAGCGGCCTGGTTCAACCGGTCAAACCCGCTTGACTGGTCAATCTCAGCTTGGCGCGCCTTGCCCTCGGTGGTGATCAACACGCGAATCACCACTTTGCCCTGCTCACCCAGGCGCTGACTGATGGCTGGGTAGGCGGGGGCGGGGTTGTTCAAATAATCCGCATCGCTTGAGGGTAGTTGAACGCTGGCGGGTGCGCCAGCCAGCGCTGACTCAGTCTGTGCGCTGCCGGCTTCTGTGCTAACTGGCGCGGGGAGGCTTGTCGCTTGGGGCACCACGTTTGAACCTGTGGCGGCTTCGAGACTGTCGAGTGTTGTGGTGGCGTGCGTAGCCTCTGCGGGGGAGGGCGGCGCTGCTTGCGGTTTGGGCTTCGTTGCTTGTGGTTTGAGCGCCATTGGCTTGGCCGAGTGGCGCGTTTTTGTGACTTGACGGTCGGGCACGGGCGCAGCTTGAGCGCTTGGCTCCGGCGGCTTGTTGATTGGCCCTGGTAGTGGCGCAATTTGAACCAAAAACGTCGGCGTGACCGCAGTGACCGGCGGCGCGCCAAGCGGCACAAGCCCAAGTGCCGCCAAGTGCAGGCAAAGCACCCACAAGCCGATGTAAAAAACGCGATGTACGCCGCGCTTGTATTGGGTACGCATCAACTCGGGTTCAAGCACTCAGTAAGCAAGTCGCTCCGGGCGAAGTTCCTGCAGAATAGTCGTGGAGATTTCCTCGATGGACTTGGTGGTGGTTGACAGCCAGCGAATGCCGGAGCGGCGCATCATGGCTTCGGCTTCCCTCACTTCATGGCGGCAATTTTCAATCGATGCATATTTTGAGTTGGGTCGGCGTTCGTTGCGAATTTCACTCAAGCGGTCCGCCAGGATGGTCAATCCAAACAGCTTTTTCTGGAAGGGTTTGAGGGCGGGTGGCAAATCCTGACGCTCAAAATCCTCGGGAATCAAAGGGTAGTTGGCTGCTTTAAGGCCATATTGCATGGCCAGATAAAGCGAGGTCGGCGTTTTTCCGCTGCGGCTCACGCCGATCAGAATCACGTCGGCACTGGCCAGATCACGATGGCTTTGCCCGTCGTCATGGTCCAGTGAAAAATTGATGGCGTCAATGCGCGACTGGTATTGCTTGCTTTTGCTGGCATCGCTGAAGCGGCCAATACGGTGGTTGGACTTGATGCCAAACTCAACCTCAAGGGGGTTCACAAAGGTGCCAAACATGTCCATCAACATGCCTTCACAGCCTTCGCTGATGACCTTGAACACCTCTTCATTGGCCAAAGTGGTGAAGACAATCGGACGTTTGTTGTCATGGGCACCTGCCTGGTTGATCTGACGAACCGTCTGGTGTGCCTTGTCAACTGTGTCGACAAAAGGCAAGCGCACGCAATGCAAGTTGGTTTCAAACTGGTTAAGAATGGCGCCACCAAAGGTTTCGGCGGTGATACCGGTACCGTCAGAAACAAAGAAAACAGTGCGGTTGGGCATGATGGAGCTCGGGTTAAATCAGGGAAAGTCCGCGGATATGGTGGACGTTGGGCAACTCTGGGGGAATGCTGGATACAGGATTTTGGGTTTAATTTAAAGGCGTTATCAAAGCCTACAATATTCATTATCCGACCAAATTTCAAGCGCAAAACCTATTCCACAACACAACTAAAAAGTGAGCAGGTTTACGTGATGGCAACAGAGGGTTGATGGCATCTGTTGTCGGGGCTGTTTTTTAACTTCTGGAGTTTTCCCTTGTCAACACTTTTCACACCGACCGACCTGGTCGTCCCTTTTGAGAATCTGAGAATGACCGACGTTGATTCGGTGGGTGGAAAAAACGCCAGTTTGGGGGAGATGATTTCAAATTTGCCCCACGGCGTCAAAGTACCGACCGGTTTTGCGACCACCGCGCATGCGTTTCGTGAGTTCCTGACGTTCGGTGACTTGACCGGGAAAATCAATGCGCGTTTAAGCGCACTCGACACCGACGATGTGAATGAACTGGCCGTGGTTGGGGCAGAAATCCGTGCCATGGTGGAGTCGCAGCCGTTTCCCGCTGAGGTTGAGAAAGAAATTCGTCGCGCGTTTGACATGCTGTCTGGTGGTAGCGAGACCGCATGCTTTGCGGTGCGCTCATCTGCCACAGCAGAAGATTTGCCAGATGCATCTTTTGCCGGACAGCAGGAGACCTTTCTGAATGTCACCGGCATCAAGGACGTGCTGCACAAAATTCGCGAGGTGTTTGCCTCGCTGTACAACGACCGCGCCATTAGTTACCGCGTTCACAAGGGTTTCGCCCATGAGCATGTGGCGCTCAGCGCTGGCATTCAGCGCATGGTTCGTTCCGATCTGGGGGCGGCAGGCGTGATGTTCACGCTTGACACCGAGTCCGGGTTTGACCAGGTGGTGTTCATCACGTCGAGCTATGGTTTGGGTGAGACGGTGGTGCAAGGGGCAGTCAATCCCGATGAGTTTTACGTGCACAAGCCTATGCTCAAGGCGGGCAAGCTGGCGGTTATTCGCCGTAACCTGGGCTCTAAATTGATCCAGATGCAGTTTTCCTCGCCAGAAGAAAAAGCGGCCTCAGGCAAACTGGTCAAGACCACCGATGTGCCCACGGAACTGCGCAATCGTTATTCCCTCACCGACGCCGATGTCCAAAAACTGGCAGCTTACGCGCTGGTGATTGAGGCGCACTACGGCCGTCCGATGGACATTGAATGGGGCAAAGACGGTCTGGATGGCGAGTTGTACATTTTGCAGGCGCGTCCGGAAACCGTGAAGAGCCAGGCCGCCGGCAAAGTCGAGCACCGTTACAAGCTCAAAGGCAAAGGCGCAGTGCTGGTGGAAGGTCGTGCCATTGGTCAAAAAATTGGCACCGGCCCGGTCAAGGTAGTTCACAACCTGAGCGAGATGGACCGTGTGCAGCCCGGCGACGTGTTGGTCACCGACATGACTGACCCGAATTGGGAGCCCGTGATGAAACGCGCGTCTGCCATTGTCACGAACCGTGGTGGACGGACCTGCCACGCCGCCATCATTGCACGTGAGCTGGGGATTCCAGCTGTGGTGGGTTGCGGCCACGCTGACCAGGTCCTCAAGGATGGCATGCTGGTGACGGTCAGCTGTGCAGAAGGTGACACTGGTTTCATTTACGACGGTCTGCTTGAGACGGAGGTGACCGAGGTGCAGCGTGGTGCCATGCCCGACATTGACGTCAAGATCATGATGAATGTGGGCAACCCCCAACTGGCCTTTGATTTTTGTCAGCTGCCCAATGCCGGTGTGGGCCTGGCACGGCTTGAGTTCATCATCAACAACAACATCGGTGTGCACCCCAAGGCGATTTTGGACTACCCCAATATAGACACTGATTTGAAAAAAGCAGTGGAGTCAGTCGCTAGAGGCCATGCATCACCCCGAGCGTTTTATGTCGATCGGGTGGCCGAAGGCATTGCCACCATTGCTGCTGCGTTCTGGCCCAAGCCGGTCATTGTTCGCTTGTCTGATTTCAAAAGCAATGAGTACCGCAAGCTTATTGGCGGCAGCCGCTACGAGCCTGAAGAAGAGAACCCAATGTTGGGATTTCGTGGTGCAGCGCGTTACATCAGTGCCGATTTTGGTGAGGCTTTTGCCATGGAGTGTGAAGCCCTCAAACGGGTTCGCCATGACATGGGCTTGACCAATGTGCAGGTGATGGTGCCCTTTGTCCGCACGCTTGGGCAAGCGAAAAAAGTCACTGAGTTATTGGCTGCCCAGGGCCTCGAGCGCGGTGAAAATGATCTGAAACTGATCATGATGTGCGAGATTCCCAGCAACGCTATTTTGGCGAAAGACTTTTTACAGTACTTTGATGGTTTCTCGATTGGCTCCAACGACCTGACGCAGTTGACTTTGGGGCTGGACCGAGATTCAGGCCTGGAGATACTCGCCAAAGATTTTGACGAGCGCGACCCCGCAGTCACAACGCTGATCAGCATGGCCATCAATGCCTGCCGCGCAGAGGGCAAGTACATCGGCATTTGTGGTCAAGGCCCAAGTGACCACCCTGACTTTGCCCGCTGGCTACTGAAAGAGGGCATTTCCTCCATCTCCTTGAACCCGGACACGGTGGTTGCAACTTGGCAAAATCTTGCCAATTCATAGAAAGCACCAAGGGTGTCTGCGGCCCGCAGGATTCATCAGCAGTAGATGATGAATCCTGAAGTGCCGTTGGCTCAGAGCCAGTCTTTTGCAAGTGTGTCGAGCTTGCGAGGCTGGCTTTTACTTTGCTGGTTTATTGCCTCTTTTGGCATCGTTTTTTTTGCCCGTGACTTGCAGCTAGTTGTTGCCGGGTGGCCGCTGGCTTACTGGTTCGCAGCCCAGGGCAGCGTCTTGATCTTTATCCTGGTGGTGGCGCTGTTTGCCTGGTTTGCCAATCGTCAGGAGCGTGTGGGCGTCGTCCCGGACCCGGTATATGACCAATATGCAAAGCGCATTCACAAGCGATTTGCGCTGTATGTGTTGGTGTTTTTGCTATTTTTGGCCGCCTTGACGCTTGCTGAGCAGGCTGGTTTGCGAAGAATTTGGGTGGGTGCCATTTTTCTTTTTGCGACTGTATTTTTCTATGCACTCGTGGGCATTTACAGCCGCACATCCAAAGCCACCGAATATTACGTGGCTGGTCGGCGCATTCCCGCCATGTACCACGGCATGGCGGTGGCTGCGGATTGGATGAGTGCCGCGTCGTTCATCAGTATGGCGGGCGGGCTTTATCTTCAGGGGTTCTCTGGGTCCGGGTCACAGCCCGGAGGACTGGTTTATGTGCTGGGATGGACCGGCGGATTTT
>JBBQSS010000093.1:0-10234 GCA_038213665.1 Burkholderiales bacterium
CTTGGTGCGCTCGGCCATGTCCCACAAGCCGTCGTGTGCCGGGAAATCACCATAGGCAAAACCCAGGTGCTTGAGGTGTGCCTGCAGCAACTCAAAGTGCAGGGCTTCTTCTTGCGCCACCCGCCACCAATCCAGGTAAAAGTCGGCTGGCATGCCGGCAAAGCGCCACATGATGTCCAGCGCCAGATTGATGGCATTGGCCTCAATGTGGGTCAGGGCATGAATCAAACTCGCGCGGCCTTCCAAGGTGCCTACCGCCCGGGTTTTGAGTTGTGCCGCTTGCACCAGCAGTGGGCGCAGGGGCCGACCGGGCAGCTTGGGTGGCTCAGACAACACGTGATTCACGTCCAAGGTCCATTGCGCTGCATCCAGCGCACGCACTTGCGCCGCTTTGGCCTGGGTGGATTCAATCAGCAACAGCCGCAAAGCCTCGCCGCGTAATGCGTTTGTTGAAGATGGGCAGGTCGGTGGATTGGGGATGCTGGGTTCGGTCAGGTTCATACGGTGCAGGGTTTCCCTACAATTCTAGGCAACTTGAAAACAAAGGACCGTGATGGCAATTTATGAAGTGGATGGCGTGTCGCCGCAAATAGCGGAATCCGCCTGGGTCGCAGACAGCGCCGAGGTGATGGGCGACGTGGTGCTGGGCGATGACGTTGGCATTTGGTTTGGCGTGGTGGTGCGGGGCGACACGTCGGCCATCCGCGTGGGCGCACGCACCAACATTCAGGACTTGAGCGTGTTGCACTCCGATGTGGGCATGCCTTTGACGATTGGCTCAGGCGTCACCGTGGGCCACAAAGCCACGTTGCACGGCTGCACCGTGGGGGATGACAGCCTGATTGGCATTGGCGCGATCGTGCTCAATGGCGCCAAAATTGGCAAAGGCTGCCTGGTGGGTGCGGGCGCGCTGGTGACCGAGGGCAAAGAGTTTCCCGATGGCTGCATGATTCTTGGCAGCCCGGCACGGGTGGTCATGCCGCTGTCACCCGAGCAGCTGCAAGGCCTGCGCACAAGTGCGGACTACTACGTTGCCAACGCGCAGCGCTTCAAGGTCAGCCTGCACAAAATCGCCTAGATGGCATCTGCATCTGCATCTGCACCTTCAACTTGAACCGGGAACACCGTTTGTCTGAAATCCATAAATTTATCTTCGAGGGCCTGCCTGTGCGCGGGGCCGTGGTGCGCCTGACGGACGCCTGGGTGGAAATCTTGCGCCGCCGTGCCAGCAACACCACGCACGGCGCCTACCCGCAGCCGGTGCAAGCGCTGCTGGGCGAGATGACGGCAGCAGCCGTGCTGATGCAGTCCAACATCAAATTCAACGGTTCGTTGATTGTTCAGGTGTTTGGCGACGGGCCGGTCAAGCTGGCCGTGGTGGAGGTGCAAAGCAACTTTGCCTTGCGTGCCACAGCCACCGTCAATGGCGAGGTGCTGGGGGAGGCCACGCTCAGTCAGATGGTGAACGTGGGCAACGAGGGCCGCTGCGCCATCACCCTGGACCCCGAAAACCGCCAACCCGGCCAGCAGCCTTACCAGGGCGTGGTACCGTTGTTTGGTGATAAAAATGAAAAACTTGAAAAGTTCAGCGAGGTGCTGCAGCACTACATGCTGCAAAGCGAGCAGCTTGACACCACGCTGGTGCTGGCCGCCGACGACAAAGTGGCCGCCGGCCTGCTGATTCAGCGCCTACCGATGGCGGGCTCGGGCAACCTGTCGGGCAACGCCAGCCAGGCGGACGAAGACCAGATTGGCATCAATGAGCACTACAACCGCATCGCCGTGCTGGCCTCAAGCCTCAAGCGCAAAGAGTTGTTGACGCTGGACGTGGAAACCATTTTGCACCGGCTCTTTTGGGACGAAACCCTGCTGCGTTTTGAGCCGCTGCAGGGCGAAGCGGGGCCGCATTTTTCATGCACCTGCAACCGCGAGCGGGTCAGCAAAATGATCTTTGGCCTGGGCGAGGATGAGGCGCACAGCATCATGCAGGAGCTCGGTCAAATTGAGGTGGGCTGTGATTTTTGTGGCACGCAATACCGCTTTGACGCAGTAGATGTGGCGCAAATTTTTCGCCAGCCCGATGAGTTGCCGCCTGCAACTTCAGCGGTGCATTAGCTGCTGCGCTAAATCAGCGGGTCATTGCGGGCCAGTGCGTCGTCCAAGTGCACCAGCAGGGCGTTTAGCCGATGCGCTGCGTCACCCGTGGCCACGGTGGCAGACGGGACAGGGTCGCTTTTTTGGGGCCGCTGGTCGGTCAGGTCAAACGCCAGGTTAAGTGCGGCCAGCACTGCAATGCGGTCACGCGCGCGCACTTTGCCAGCTTCCCGAATCTTGCACATGGCGGTGTCTACCCGCTCAACGGCGTCGAGCAGACGCGCATCGCCGCCATCGGGGCAGCCGAGCAAATAGCTCTGGCCCATGATTTGCACCTCAAGCTGCTTCATGGGTTCCCTTGTGCTTGGCCGCCGGGCTGGCTGGCTGCGATGTCCGGCAGGCGCTCCAGTAGCGCATCTACCCGCGCACGCGCCGCGCTCAGGCGGCTTTTGAGCGAATCACGCTCCTGCGTGAGGGCATCAACCTGCTGGTGCAGCAGGGCGTTGGTGTGCGTGAGTTGTTCGTAGCGCGCCAGCAAGCGCTCAACGCGCTCGGCGATTTGGTCTATTTGGGTGAGTTCCGACATAGCTTTGCATTGTAGGGTTTGGCAAAGCTTGCCCGGCTAGAATCCAGCGCGTTGGTGCTCGCGGTGTGACACACATGCCGCAGTTCAACGGGAAGCAGGGGGGTGAGCTTGAATGAGCAAACCTAACCTGCGCTGCCCCCGCAACGGTAAGTGGACGTGTCGCAAGACACCGCTTTAATCACTGCCACTGAGCGTTTTTAAACACGCGCTTGGGAAGGCGATCAAGGTTGATTTCACCAGCCCGGATACCGGCCAACACGGTGGCTGTGCGCTTAAAAAGCGTGCAACCGTGACGCTCATGCACTGTCGGGGACGACGGTGAGGGCTTTTTGATGGTTCTTTTCAACAATGAAATCTTTTGCTTTTTCTGTGTGCCACCGCGCACCTGTGCGCCTGTGCGCGTCTGCTTTGGCTGTTTTTGCGGCTTTTCCGGTTCTGGCGCAAACGCCAAGCGCGACTTTGAGCGAGGTGGTGGTCACCGCCAGCCGCAATGAGCAGTTACTGGGTTCGGTCTTGCCACACACCAGCGTCATCAGTCGGCAGGACATTGAGCGCTCGCAGGCCAGTGACCTGGTCACACTGCTGCAGCGTGAAGCTGGCTTGCAGCGCACCCAAAATGGCGGCATGGGGACGGTTTCCAGCGTGTTCATGCGTGGCGTGCCATCGCTGCAAACCCTGGTGTTGATTGATGGCGTGCCGCAAAACAAGCAGGATGCATCTGGCGCGGTCAGCTTGGAGCACCTCATGCTTGACAACATTGAGCGGGTCGAAATTGTGCGTGGCAATGTGTCGGCAATTTACGGCTCAGGTGCGATTGGCGGCGTGATTCAGATTTTCACCAAAACCGGTAGCCGCGAGCCTGCGGCCAATGTGACGTTGGAGGTGGGGCCTCGCGCGTCACGCAAAGTTGCCAGCAGTGTGAGTGCCAGCCTGGGCACCACGTCGATCAGCGCGGGACTGTCGCGCGTGAGCACCGACGGATTTTCAGCCATCGATACCGCACAACTGCCCGGTGCCAACCCGGATGCCGACGGCTACCGCAACACCAGCAGCCATGTGTCACTGGTGCACAAACTCTCGCCTGCGCACAGTTTTGGCGTGCGCTTCATGCAATCGGACGCTGATTCCGACTTTGACAATGCGTTCGGTGCGGCCGCTGACCTTCACACCTCAACCACCCGCTTGCGCCAAACCACGCTGTTCACTGACAACCGCTGGGGCAACTGGCGCAGCCGTTTGTCGCTCAGCGAGCGGTCTGACAAAAGCACCAGCCATGACAATGGCACTTTTGGTTCCAATGACGGCTTTACGACAAGTGCCACGGTACTGAGTTGGGTCAATAGCGTGGCTTTGGGGGGCGACTGGTTGGCAAGCGCAGGGCTAGAGCAGCAGCGCCAGAGGGTCGACACCCACAGTGATTCTGCTTTTGCCACGCCCTACGGCCAGGCGCGTGATGCCAACGCCGTGTTTGCGGGTCTTGAAGGTAAATTGGGTCGCGGCAACGCGCAACTCAATGTGCGTCACGACAAGGCTGGCGACTTGAGCCAAAGCACGGGTTTTCTGGGCTACGGTTACCCGTTGACGGATCAGGTCAAAGTGACGGCGAGCACCTCAAGTGCTTTTAATGCGCCGCCCTTGGGCTATTTGTTCGCGCCGGGTTACGGCAACCCGTTGCTCAAACCTGAGCGCGCCCGCAGCAACGAACTGGGTGTTCAGTATGAGCGAGGCCGCCAGTTGCTGCGTGCGACTTATTTCGACACCCGCATTCAGGACCAGCTGAACTACGATACCGCCACATCTGCCTTTGCCAACATAGGCCGCACGCGCAATTCGGGCTTGGAACTGTCCTACCGGGGCAGCGTGGGTGCCAGCGATGTGCGTGCCAGCCTGACCGTGCAAGACCCGGTGAACGAGATCACCAACCAGCGTTTGTCGCGGCGGGCAGCCACCCTGCTGTCGCTGGGTCTGTCACACCCGCTGGGGCCGTGGCGCGTGGGTGCCGACCTGCAATACAGCGGCGACCGGCCCGATGCCTACAGCGACCCGGCCACGTTCAGCACCGTCAACACCACGCTGGGTGCCTACTCGGTGCTCGACTTGTCGTTGACCTACAAGGTGTCCCCCACGGTGCTGCTCAAGGCGCGACTCGACAACGCCACCGATGAAACATACCAAACGGTGTACGGCTATCACCAGCAACCACGCAGTTTGTACATGGGCATGACTTGGACGCCTAAGCTTTGACTTTCTGACCTTGCCAGCAAAGCCATGAACCTGAAGTCGTCCGAAAGTTGGGGCCCGCAGCGCATCGTCTGCCTGACCGAAGAAACCACCGAGTGGCTTTACCTGCTGGGGCAAGAGCACCGCATCGTGGGCATTTCCGGCTACACCGTGCGGCCGCGCCGGGCGCGTGATGAAAAACCCCGGGTGAGTGCCTTCACCAGCGCCAAGATCGACAAAATCCTGGCGTTAGAGCCCGACTGCGTGCTGGGTTTTTCTGACATGCAGGCGGACATTGCGTCGGCACTGATCCGCGCCGGGGTGCAGGTCACCGTGTTCAACCAGCGCAGCGTGGCCGAGATTTTCAGCGTGCTGTACCAGGTGGCGTGCATGGTGGGGCAGGGTGAGCAGGGTTTGGCTTTGCTACAAAAAATGCAGCTTGATATGCAGGCGATACAAGCGCTAGCGGCCAATTTTCCATATAGACCCAAGATTTACTTTGAAGAATGGGACACCCCCGCCATCAGCGCCATCCGCTGGGTCTCGGAGTTGATGGGCATCGCTGGCGGTGACGACATCTTCCCTGAACTGGCCGCGCAAAGCTTGGGCAAACACCGCATCATTGCCGACGGTGCCGAGATCGTGCGGCGCAACCCAGACATCATCATTGGCTCGTGGTGCGGCAAGAAGTTTCGCCCTGAAAACGTGGCGGTGCGCCCGGGTTGGGAAAACGTCAACGCGGTCAAGCACGGCCAGCTGTTTGAGATCAAGTCCTGCGACATCCTGCAGCCCGGCCCGGCGTCGCTGACCGACGGCCTGGCACAGCTGCACCGCATCATCATGGACTGGAGCCGTGTCTATGCTTAAGTTGAATGAACCGGGTTGCCATGCACAAGCCTGTCATGGCGTCCCCGGATCGGGGTCGAGATGCCAACAGCCGCAGCCCAGGATGCCAAATGCCTGGATGCCGGATCGCGTCGGGCATGACAGAGCGGGAGCGGTAATGGCCTCCTTGTGCACACCATTCGGGCACGCGTGATGACGGGCAATGCATTCAAGCCAGCCCGCAGCGAACTTATTCTGGGTGGCCAGAAAAGCGGCAAAAGCCGCCGTGCCGAGCTGCTGGCGCGTGACTGGCTGGCGCGCTCTGCCAGCCACCGCGCGGTGATGATCGCCACCGCACAGCCTTGGGACGCCGAGATGCGCCAGCGCATCGCCCGCCACCAGGCGGACCGGGCTAAGCGGGTGCCTGGCATGTGCACGGTGGAAGAGCCTTTGAGGCTGGCCGAGGCGATCCAGACCCACAGCCGCGCCGACACGTTGATCGTGGTGGACTGCCTGACCCTGTGGCTTACCAACTGCCTGATGCCGTTTGATGCCGAACTGCCCACTGACACGCCGGGCACCGTACCATCGCAAACCGACGTTTCCCAAGAATTTACAAGAAATCAGCCTCTAGCCCTTATGAATAAAGCGCGAGTAGCTCTTCTTTTGGAAGCAATCAAGCAGGCCTCGGGGCCGCTGGTGCTGGTGGGCAACGAGATTGGTCTGGGCGTGATCCCGATGGGGCGCGAGGTGCGCGTCTTTGTCGATGCGCTCGGACTGTTGAACCAAAGCGTGGCCAGTGTCTGTCAGCGTGTCACGCTGATGGCCGCCGGGCTGCCGCTGACTTTGAAAGATGTGACATGACGCACCTGCCGCTAACGCCCCGAGCGGCATGGATGCCGGATCAAGCTCGGGATGACAGGCAAGGGAGCCGTGAGGATGCCATTTGCCATGCCGGGCTACGGCCCGGCATCCATGAATCCATGGGGCCAAGCCCAGGACGTCAAAGCCCAAGGCGACTGCGCTGCGTGTTGGGTGTCATTGCGGACTCAATCCGCAATCCATGGCTTCGGTGCGGTGTGCTCTTGCTGGGCTTGTGCGGTGTCGCGCAGGCTTACGAGGTCGCCGACGACCGGGGCGTGCGTGTCAGCTTTGCCCAGCCGCCACAGCGCATCGTCAGCTTGTTGCCATCGCTGGCTGAAACCGTGTGTGAGCTGGGTGCCTGCGCCCGGTTGGTCGGGGTGGACCGTTATTCCAATTACCCGGCCAGCCTGCAAAAACTGCCGCAGGTGGGTGGCGGGCTCGACCCCAACATTGAGGCCATCGTCGCCCTGCGCCCGGACCTGGTGCTGATGGCCGTGTCCTCACGCGCCAGTGACCGGTTGCGTGCGCTGGGCTTGAAGGTGGTCTCGCTGGAGCCCAAAACCCACGCCGATGTGCGGCGCGTCATGCTGAAAATTGGCGAGGTGCTGGCGGTGCCCGACGCCGCCAAGATTTGGCGCACCATCGATGCCGGTGTGTCGGCAGCGGCGCAGTCGGTACCGGCCTCGGCCAAGGGTTTGAGGGTGTATTTTGAGGTCAATCAGGGCCCGTTTGCAGCGGGCGAGTCGTCGTTCATCGGCGAGACGCTCACGCGTCTGGGCGTGAAAAACATCGTGCCCGCCAATCTTGGGCCGTTCCCCAAACTCAATCCCGAATACATCGTGCGTGCCAACCCGGACCTGATCATGGTCGGCGAACGCAACGCCGGGGGCCTGACGCAGCGCCCGGGCTGGCAAAGCATCCGCGCAGTGCGTGACAACCGCGTTTGTATCTTCGGCACTGAGCAGGCCGACACGCTGGTGCGCCCCGGCCCGCGCATGAGTGAAGGCGCGCGACTGATGGCGCAGTGCCTGAGCGACAAGGCACCCAAATCCATAGCCGGGATCAAACCTTGACCTTGCGCAGCATGTCGTTTCTGGTCTGGTCGCTGGTGCTGTTGAGTCTGGCGCTCACCGGTTTGGGCGTGTGTGTGGGCAGTACCGGGTTTGAAAACCTGATGAGCCCGTTGCTGCACCCGGACATTGACCCGGCAGCCACGGCGATGGCGCAGCAAATTGTGGGCGAGATCCGCCTGCCGCGCACCTTGGGTGCCTGGGCTGCTGGTGCCTTGCTGGGGCTGGCGGGTGCCGTGGCGCAGGGCTTGTTTCGCAACCCGCTGGCTGACCCCTACCTTCTGGGCAGTGCCTCGGGCGCGTCGCTGGGTGTGGCGCTGACGCTGGCGGTGTTGGGTGGCGGTGCGGGCATGCTGGGCGGCAACATGATGAATGGCGGTGTGGCGGTCAGCGTGTTTTCCGGCAGTGTGCTGGTGCGCCTGGGGCTGACCGGCGCGGCGTTTGTCGGCGCGGTGCTGGCGGTGTTGCTCACGCTGGCGCTCTCCAAAGGCGTGCAGCATACGCTGCGCCTGCTGCTGGCTGGCGTGGTGGTGGGCGTGGTGCTGGGTGCGGCTACGCAGATGGTGCTGCTGTTTTCGCCGGATTCGCTGCAGGCCATGCAGGCCTTCATGCTGGGCTCGACCGCCTTTGTCGGCTGGGCCGCGTGTGCGCTGATGGCGGGTATTTGGGTCTTGTGTGTGTCGGCGGGTGGTTTGCTGGGGCGCGTGCTGGACGGCCTGAGCCTGGGCGAAGCCACGGCGCACAGCTTGGGGCTGCCGCTGGGCAGCTTGCGCATTGCGCTGGTGGCGGTGCTGGCACTCGCCACCGGTACGGCCGTAGCGCAAACCGGGCTGATTGCTTTTGTCGGGCTGGCTGCGCCGCACCTGGTGCGCTCGGTCATCAAAACCACCCATGGCCGCCTGATGCTACTGGCCAGCCTGATGGGTGGCGCTTTGTTGATGGCCGCCGATACGCTGGCGCGCTGGCTGATTGCGCCGCAAGAACTGCCAGTGGGTGTACTCACCGCCGTGCTGGGCGGCGGCTACCTGCTGTGGCTGATGCACCGCAACAGCCGTGGTTTTGCCGGAGGTGCGCCGTGACGAGCGCTGCACTTTCAATAGCTTTAGAGGCAATCGGTATAAGGGCTAGCATCGGAAATACCGAGATATTGCACGACATCAGCTTAAGCTTGCCGCAAGGCCGCTGGACCAGCATCGTCGGCCCCAACGGTGCGGGCAAATCCACCCTGCTCAAGGTGCTGGCGGGCCTGCTGGCGCACAGCGGACGTGTCCAATTGCTGGGGCACGATCTGCACAGCCTACCCCACCGCACGCGTGCCCGGCAACTCGCCTGGCTGGGGCAAAACGAGTCTTCTGGTGATGATTTGACGGTGTGGGACGTGGCCCTGCTGGGCCGCCTGCCGTATCAGGGCTGGCTGGCTGCGCCCAGCGCAAAAGATTTTGCGGCGGCAGAAATCGCCCTCAAATCCACCCAGGCCTGGGACTGGCGCCAGCGCAGCCTGGGGCAGCTCTCAGGCGGCGAGCGCCAGCGGGTGCTGCTGGCCCGCGCGCTGGCGGTGCAGGCGCAGGTGCTGCTGATGGACGAGCCGCTGACCAACCTCGACCCGCCGCACCAAGCCGACTGGCTGGGCGTGGTGCGCTGCCTGCTGGAAACCGGTGTCACGGTGGTCAGCGTGTTGCATGAAATCAGCATGGCCCTGCACGCCGACGAGATGGTCATCATGGCCGCAGGCCGCGTGACCCACCAGGGCGCCTGTGCCGAAGCCACCACCCACCGCGCGCTGGAAGCCGTGTTTGACCACCGCCTCACCATTCACCCGCTGGCCGGGCAATGGGTGGCCCTGCCAAATTAATGGGGGTCAGATTCTAATTAATTTGACTTTCTTAACTATAAAAAATAATCGGTATCTGACCCCAATGACGCTCAAGACCCGCCCCAGCCACGTTCACGGGGTGCTGACCAGCCACCGCTGCCCGCCCGAAATCATTGCACTGGCCGATACCGTGACCGAGATGACGCTGATTAAACATGCCTTTCAGGCCGGTGTGCCAGCGCAGCGGAGGATTGAGGATTAAAATTTGTATGTCAATTTGACGTACGTTTTGTACGATTTCAGGAGCCGACCATGCCCACGATGCCCCCCTTGAACCCCGCTTCCGAAGCTGCGCGCATCAATCTGCGCACCAGCCCCGAGGTCAAGGCGCTGATTGAGCGCGCAGCGGCGCTGATGGGCACCACGGTGTCGAGCTTTATTTCGCAGACCATGTACGAGGCATCGCAGCGGGTGGTGGCGGAACAGGACACCCTGACCCTGTCAGACCGGGATCGCGATGCCTTTTTGGCGGCACTGGAAAATCCGCCAGCGCCCACGCAGGCCTTGATTGACCTGATGAAACTGAGTGCATGAAACTCGTCATCACCGAACTGAACCCGGGCCATGACCGCGCAGGTTTTGACTGTGGCGGGCCCGCTCTCAATGTGTTTTTGCAACGCCTGGCGCGCCAACAGTCGGTACGGGATTTCAGCAAGACCTATGTGGCTTGTGCGCCTGATACGTCGAAGATTTTGGGTTTCT
>JBBQSS010000094.1:0-10116 GCA_038213665.1 Burkholderiales bacterium
CCCATCTGACTTGTCTTTTTGTCCATCTGCTGCGTTGCAAAAACGGTTGTATAGCTCGCTATACGCCCATTTTTACGCCTTGCAGCTGAACAAAAATCCTGCGTCATCTGGGCATATTTATTCTTGGAAATCACCTAAAGGGGTGGCTGGCGGATGTCGGTTCAGGCTGAAATTCTGGCCATAGCGGGGCTCCTTTCAGGCATCAGCATGTTGCTCGATGCGTGGCATACCGGCTGACATGGTATTGGGCTGGATGCCACGCTGGCGATGTTGCGACACGCGGAAAAAAGTGCCTGAGGTCAAGCGCTAAAGCGCCTGCGGGTGAGTGCCAAGGCGATCCAGAAACCGGCCACGGCATCCACCAGCAGCACCGCCACCGGGCGCAGCCAGTCCGTGGGCCATTGGTCCATGAACAGTGGCCGCACCAGCGCCACGGCATTGGTCAGCGGCAGCCAGTTTGATACGGCGCGCACCACGGCGGGCAGTTGCTCCAGCGGGAAGAAGATGCCACTCAGGAACATCATGGGGGTGAGAAACAGGGTGAAGTAGTAGGTGAAAAAGTCATACCCCTTGGCCAGCGCGTTGAAGATCAGCGCCAGACAACTGAAGGTGATGCCCACCCCCAGCAGCACCGGCCAGGCCAACAGCAGCTTGGGGCTGTAGCTGATGCCAAGCGCCAGCATCACGCCCAGAATGGCGGTCACGGTAAAAATCGCCTTGAACGCCGCCCACAGCATCTCGGCCATCACGATGTCGTCCAGATTGACGGGCGCGTTCATGATGCCGTCCCAGGTTTTTTGCACGTGCATGCGTGAAAACGCCGAGTACAAGGCCTCAAAACTGGCGGCGTTCATGGCGCTCATGCAAATTGAGCCGCTGGCCAGAAACAAAATGTAGGGCACTTGCACGCCTTCTACCGTGACCTGGCCCACCAGTGCACCCATGCCGTAGCCAAACGCCACCAGCCACATCAGCGGCTCGGCAATGTTGCCGACCAGGCTCGGAATTGCCAGTTTTTTCCAGACCAGCAGGTTGCGCAAAAACACCGGCCACCAGCGCATGGAGAGTTCGGGCGCGCGCCAGATTGAGGCATCTTTTGTGCCTGTAGCCCTTATGGATAGTGCGTGAGTAGCTTCTGTTTTCATAGTATTTGAGCGCCTGCCGGAAGGTGGTTATCGATATTCAAGCATTTTTGACTTCTAGTCCTTATGGATACTGCGTGGGTAGCTTCTTTTTTGATAGCGTTTACGCGTCTTCCCGGATTTGTCGGCCAGTGAGTTTGAGGAACAAGTCTTCCAGGTTGGCCGGGCGGTGCAGGGTGCGCAACTGGGGGTAGGCGGCCAGTGCTGTCATGATGGGCTTGGCGTCCAGGGTGTAGAAAAACACGGTTTCGCCACTCACCTCGACCCGTGCCGCCATGGCCGTCAGGGGTGACGCCACCAGCGCCAGCGCGCCGTTGCCAAACACCTCAACCACGTCAGGCTCCAGGTGCTGGCGGATCAGGTCACGCGGGGCACCTTCAGCAATTTTTTTGCCGTGGTCCACCACCAGCAGGCGGTGGCACAGGCGCTCGGCCTCGTCCATGAAGTGGGTGGTGAGCAAAATGGATTTGTTCTCGGCCAGCAGCAGTTGCAGGCGCTCCCACATCAGGTGGCGCGCTTGCGGGTCAAGCCCGGTGGTGGGCTCGTCCAGCAGCAACAGGCGCGGGTTGTTGACCAAGGCGCGCGCCAGGCTCAGGCGGCGTTTCATGCCGCCTGACAGCTCACCCGGTTTTGCGTTGGCCTTGGCCGTGAGTGAGGCAAATTCGAGCAGCGACGGAATGCGCTCACGAATCTGAGCGTCTTTCATGCCGAAATAGCGGCCATAGACCAGCAGGTTTTCAGCGCAACTGAAGTCGGGGTCGAGCGTGTCCATCTGGCTCACCACGCCTAAGCACGCCTTGATCGCCAGCGCGTCGCGTGGCATTTGCAGGCCAAAGGCGCTCACCAGCCCCTCATCGGGCGCGGTCAGGCCCAGGCACATGCGAATGGTGGTGGTTTTGCCCGCGCCGTTGGGGCCAATCACGCCCAGGCATTCACCGGGGGCAATGGCAAATGACAGGTCGTTGACCACGGTGGCATCGCCGTAGCGTTTGACCAAGTGTTGGACAGAGAGGATGGGTTCGGTCATGGGCGGAATTGTCGCCCAGCTTGAGCCCCGAAGAGGTGCGCATTTGATCTTGCCAAAGACCGTACCTCTGCACCGACAGGGGCGACTGAGAAGGCGGAAGAAGTCACCTTAGGTGATTTCCAAGAATAAATATGCCCAGATGACGCAGGATTTTTGTTCATCTGCGAGGCGTAAAAATGGGCGTATAGCGAGCTATACAAGCGTTTTTGCAACGCAGCAGATGGACAAAAAGACAAGTCAGATGGGTATATTTTTCGCAGGAAATCGCCTTAGTCAAGCTGTTCAAGCTGCTGGATCGACACCCCGACCTTCTCAACGAGGTCAGAGCCGCCTGACCTGTTCGAAGCCGTCAAGTTAATCAGGCCAATTGAGCCAGCTTGTCTGTCAGCGCCCGCAACCCAATCACTTGCAGGTTTTCGCTGATGGAAAAACGCTCGGTGCCGGCATGCACCACAAAGCGCTGGTCCTCCCGCACGGTCAACGGTGCCATGTCGATGGTGCTGATGCGCCCGGCCAGACTTTCACCGCTTTGGCGCATCAGGTCAGGCGATGCCGACCCCAGCAACAAAAATAATTCTCCAAAGCAGCGAAGGTATCCAGGTTTATCGTTGATCTCTCCCTAGCCCCTTACCCCCCGCCGGGGCGAAAAAGGGGGGCCAACAGCCGTATGTGGGCTTGTGTTTTGAGGGAAGACGTACCCATCGTCGGCCGGTGGTATTCATGCATAAAATTCAATGACCCTTAACCCCACGGACGCCCCGCGCGCGACACCCATGACCACCATCGGCACCCCCTTGTCCCGCCACGCCACCAAAGTCATGCTGCTGGGAAGCGGCGAGCTGGGCAAGGAGGTCATCATTGCGCTGCAGCGCCTGGGCGTGGAAACGATTGCGGTGGACCGCTACAGCCATGCACCCGGCCATCAGGTGGCGCATCGCGCCCGCACCGTGGTGATGAGCGACCCGGCGCTGCTGCGCGAGTTGATCGAGCACGAAAAGCCTGACCTGGTGGTGCCTGAAATTGAAGCTATTGCCACCCCGATGCTCGAAGTGCTGGAAGCCACCGGTGTGGTGCGCGTCGTTCCCACTGCGCGGGCGGCGCGCCTGACCATGGACCGCGAAGGCATCCGCCGCCTGGCGGCTGAAACGCTGGGCCTGCCCACCAGCCGCTACAAGTTTTGCGACTCGCTGGCCGAGTTGCAGGCAGCCATTGACGGCAACGGAGATGGCAACAGCACTGGCACTGGCACTGGCACTGGCAGCGGTGGCGGTGGCGGTGGCCAGGGCATTGGCTACCCGTGCATCGTCAAGCCGGTCATGAGTTCTTCCGGCAAAGGCCAAAGCAAGCTCGACGGCCCAGCCGATGTGCAAGCCGCCTGGGACCACGCCATGGCGGGTGGGCGCGTGAGCCACGGCCGCGTGATTGTGGAAGGCTTCATTGATTTTGACTACGAGATCACCTTGCTCACGGTGCGCGCCAAAAATGCCGAAGGCGGCATTGACACCCACTTTTGTGAGCCGGTGGGCCACCTGCAGGTCAACGGCGACTATGTGGAAAGCTGGCAGCCGCACCCGATGCGCGCCGTCGCTCTGGCCAAAGCCCAGCAGATTGCCAAGACCGTCACCGACGACCTTGGGGTTGAGCTTGATGGCCGCGCCAGCGGTTTGGGCTTGTTTGGCGTGGAATTGTTTGTCAAGGGTGAGCAGGTCTGGTTCAGTGAGGTGAGCCCGCGCCCGCACGACACCGGCCTGGTCACGCTCTCCACCCAATGGCAAAGCGAATTCGAGCTGCATGCCCGTGCCATTTTGGGTTTGCCGGTGAACACCGCGCTGCGCAACCCCGGGGCCAGCGCCGTGATTTATGGCGGCGTGGATGCCAAGGGCATTGTGTTTGACGGTGTGGATGACGCCCTGCGTGTGCCCGGCACCGATATTCGCCTGTTTGGCAAGCCCGAGAGTTTCGTCAAACGCCGCATGGGTGTGGCGCTGGCCGCACATGCCGACATGGCACAAGCCCGGGTCAACGCCAAGCTGGCCGCAAGCAAGGTGAAGCCTCGCGTGGCATGACCTGAATGCTATTAAATCAATAGCTGCTTGCGCTTATTCCATAAGGGCTAGAGCCTGATTTCTTATAAATTTATGCTGGGCTTGGCGGCGGACAGTGTGGGCTGCCGCAGCAGCTGCGCAAACGCCTCGGCTGGCACCGGGCGGCTGTAGTAGTAGCCCTGAATTTCATCACACCCATGGGCGCGCAGGTAGTCCAGCTGGGCTTGCGTTTCGACCCCTTCGGCAATGGTTTTGAAACCCATGCTGTGCGCCATGTCAATGATGGCTTGCACGATGGAGCCGTCTTGCGGGCCGCTGTCGAGGTCGCGCACAAAACTTTGGTCAATCTTGAGCTTGTCGATCTGGTAGCGTTTGAGGTAGCTCAGCGACGAGTAGCCGGTGCCGAAGTCGTCAATTGACAGGGTGATGCCCATGGCGTGCAGGCGGCTGATCTGGTCCAGCGTGAAGCTGGAATCTTCCATGGCAATGCTTTCGGTCAACTCCAGCTCCAGCAGGGCCGGTGCCACGCCCGAGGCCGCTAACGCGTCGCTGACGGTGTCGCACAGCGTGGCCTGGCGAAATTGCAAGGCTGACAAGTTCACCGCCACCGGCACCACCGCCAGGCCTGCAGCCTGCCAGTTGGCCACTTGCTGCATGGCGGTGCGCAACACCCATTCGCCAATTTGCAGAATTTGCCCGCTGCTCTCGGCAATCGGAATAAAGCGCATGGGCGACACCAGCCCCCACTGCGGGTGTTGCCAGCGAATCAGCGCCTCGGCGCCAGTGATGCACGAGGTGACGGCATCCACCTGCGGTTGGAAGTGCAGCAGCAATTCGCCCTTGGCCACGGCCCGGCGCAGCTGGGTTTCAATCAGCAGCACCTCGCGTGCGCGCTCGTGCATTTGCTCGGTGAAAAACTTGAACTTGTTGCGCCCATCCTGCTTGGCCTGCAGCAGCGCGGCATCGGCGCATTGCGACAAGCGGTCCAGGTCGAGGCCGTTTTCGGGGTAAATGGCAATGCCGATGCTGCCGGTCAGGTTGATCTCTTGGTCGGTGCCCACCACCACCGGCTCGCGCATCAGGGCCAGCATGCGCTCAGCCATCTTTGCGGCGTCCTGGGCGTCGGTTTGTGGCAGCAGCACCATGAACTCATCGCCACCTTGGCGGCACACCGTGTCTTCCGGCTGCAACTCGGTGCTCAGGCGCAAGGCCATGGTTTGCAGAATGCTGTCGCCCACCGGGCGGCCCAGAGAGTCATTGATGTTTTGAAAATGGTCGATGTCAATGAACATCAGGGCCACGCTGGTCTGCTGGCGCTGGGCGCTGCTGAGTGCCAGTTTGGCCAGGTTTTGCAGCAAGTGGTGGTTGGGCAGATGGGTCAGGGTGTCGTAGTGCGACAGGTAGTCAATGCGCGCCTGGGTTTGCTTCTTGGCTGACAAATCCGACAACATGCTGATGTACTGCGTGACCGTGCCCGTGGCATCTTTGACGGCGCTGATCGACAGCCATTGGGGGAACAGGTCGCCGTTTTTTCGGCGGTTGCTGACCTCACCCTGCCAATAGCCGGTGACGTCGAGACTGGCCAACATGGCGGCATCAAAAGAGCTGTCTGCGTCATTGACCGCCAGCAGTTTGGGGTCTCGCCCACGCACATCGCTCAGGTCGTGGCCGGTGATGTGGGTAAAGCTGCGGTTCACCGACAACACGTGGTTGTTGTGGTCCGTGATCACAATGCCGTCGTGGCTTGATTCGAACACCTGCGCGCTGAGCCGCAGTTGCGCTTCAAGCTGCTTGTGCTCGGTGATGTCGCGCGAGATCATGACAAAGCGGGGCTCGGCGCCGACCTCCACCGCCTTGCGCGACACCGACAGCTCAAACCACTTGAATTCTCCGCCCATGGAGAGTTCAATTTGCCGACCCAGCGAGATTCCGGCGGTGTGAGCCTCTTGCAAGGCCGCAAGACACGTGGCGGCGGCGGCGGCTGGCAACACCTCGGCGATCAGGCGGCCCAGGAAAAACTCGGGTGGCGCGGCCAGCGCATTCATCTGCGAGGTGCGGTAGCGGAAATAACGCCCGTCCAGACCCAGCTCAAAAAGCACATCGGGCATGGCGTTGAATGTGGCTTCCATGTCGGCCTGGATGGCGCGCAGTTCTTGCGTCATGTCGCGTGCCAGGGCCACCGCGCGTTCCTGCCGGGACGACAGCAAGACAATCAGCCAGCCCACCAGCAGGCTGAAGGCCACCCCGAGCGCGCCAATCAGCGTGTGTTCCCACTTGCCTGCATATTGTTGGTCAAAGGCGGGCAGGCTGTGAAATGCCAGGGTCCATTGCGTGCCACCCAGCTCAAGCGTGCGGGTGGTGCCGGGGCCGGAACTGGGCGGCGCAGTGTCTGCGTCCTGGCCGTACAGGCGCGAGGCCGGACCCCGGGCCGGGCCGTCAAATATCTCAAAGCGCATACCCAAGTCGGGATCAAGTCCCAGGCTGGCGACCAGATCGCCCACGCGAAAGGGTGTGCCGACCCAGCCCGTGATGGCTGCGCGCCGCTCACTCACCGTGGCCAGGGCGGCCCCTTTGCGGTAGGTGGGTACATACATGATGGCTGCCGGGCGGCGAAGACCTGCGTCTTGCACCAGCCCGAGCAGGCCCGTCAAGGCCACTTCGCCCGTGTCGCGCGCGCGCTCCAGCGATGGCATGATCCGCAGGTTGGAGAAGATGTCAAAGCCGATGGCGTTCGCATTCAAGCCGGTGTAGGGCGCAATCAGCACAATCGGGGCAAGTTGCGACCGGGGTGAATCAGGTTTGACCTGGTAGCCGGGGAAGTCACGCTGCTGTGCCGCCTCGTGGCTGGTCACATCAGCCTTTGTCATCAGTTTTGACACCGATACCGCTTGCAGGCCGGGCAGCATTTTGTCCAGCCTGAGGGATTCATAGTAAGTCAGGTACTCGTCGAGGCGGACGTCGTCCGAGGCCTCAAGAAAACCCTTGACGCCGCGCAGCACCAATTCAAAATGGTTCATGCGACGTTGCAGGCTGCCGGTGATTTGGTCGGCCACCTGGGCCAACATTTTTTCACGCGCGCTGGCGCGCTCTTGGGCTTGGTTGCGCCAGAGCACCAGGGTCACGCTGAGCAAAATCATGGCCACCAGCGGGGCGACGAATTTGCCAAATCGCCACTGCGTCAACATAGCACTGTGCCACCTCCAAAGCGAGGGTTTGAATTGTTCATGGGCTTGCTCTAATTTTGTAACAGCTTGGGCTGCTTTTTCCAACGGGTCGGGCGAGTGTAGGGGCTTATTGAAATGTCAAGCGCCAAAACCCGATGGGGTCTTGGCCCCCATGGGTTCGCACCTGTCGCGTCATGCGGGTCACTGCACAAACTACACCGCCAAACTGGCCAGCCAGGGTGCGGCATCACGAATTTGTACCCGCCCCAGGTCGGTTTCAGCGCGGCACTCGCGCACCAGTTGTAGGGCTTGGGCTTGCGGCCATTCGGCTGCAAAACGGCACAGGCTGCGGTGGGGCTTGACATTTGAGAGCTTGCATTCCACCAAGTGCGTCAAGGTGTCACCTTCGCTCAGGCAGAAGTCCACCTCTGAGTTGTCTTTGATGCGGATGTCATGCAAGTCAACCGCTGCGCCACGCGTGTTTTGCTGCCACTGCACGCTTTTAAGCAGGTGGCCGGCCACCAGGTTCTCAAACCTCACGCCCTCATCGCCCAGCACCAGGCCGGTGTCGTAAAAATAGACTTTGGGTGCTTGCAGCGTGGCGCGAGCTATGTTGCGGTGCCAGGGGCGCACCACGCGGTTGCGCTCACCACCCAATGGCAAAGCGAGTTCGAGCTGATCGGCCGTTTGGCAAGCCCGAGAGTTTCACCAAACGCCGCATGGGCGGGATGCTTGTTTGCTATTTAATTAATAGCTGCTTACGCATGATTTACGAGGGATAGAGGCTTATTTATCATAAAAACTACGGCAGGCGGGTGGTCTGCCGCCGGTGCCGAACCCCACGCCACCGGCTGTTGCGCTGCCTTGGTCAGAGCAGGACCACGGCCCACACCGCAAAAATCAGCGTCAGCGCCACCAGCTGCGCGGCGCTGCCCATGTCTTTGGCCTGTTTGGAGAGCGGATGCAGGCTATAGGAAATGCGGTCGATTGCCGCTTCGATGGCCGAGTTGAGGAGTTCAACAATCAGCGCCAGCAGCAAAACGGCAACCAGCAGGGCGCGCTCGGCGCGGCTGACGTCCAGCACGAAGGCGATCGGGATCATCACCAGGTTGAGCAGCATCAGCTGGCGGAACGCGGCTTCCCCCTTGAAGGCCGCCAGCAGCCCGTCCAGAGAGTAGCCGGCGGCATTCAGTATGCGGCCGAGTCCGGTGCGGCCTTTCAAGGCGTGACTGCTGGCGTGCTTGTCGCCCGGTTCAGCCAGCGGCGGTGCTTGCGCGGAGGTTGGCGTTGGGGCTGGCTCGGTTGGGATTGATGGTTTAGGGTGGGCAGATTCAGTCATGGGGTACAGCGGTAAAGAAGGGGTCCACTTTAGCGTTTCATATTCAATCTCGATCAGATGGATATTCGACACGGGTATTCGAAGCTCAGGTGATGATAGAACGAGCGTGTGAACGCAAGGTGAAGCTGGTGTATCGGTCTTGTTCAACAAGCCCGTATCCAACTGCCCGCCATCGTTACCGATGCCCATGCCGGTCAGCCAGCATCATTACGCGGCATGGCAAGCCGTATGCCGCCATCGTGCCCATCCAGGATTTTCAAAAATCACAGGCCGCCTCTGAAACCTCTGGCCTATTTAATTAGTAGCTGCTCGCGCATATTGGACGGGGGCTAGAGGCTAATTTCTCTTAAAGAGTTAGCGCCGGGTTCAGATTGCGAATGCGCCGGTCTTTGTAATAGCCACCCGCGCTAACTCACCGCAGCCCACGGCGGATGCCCGCCAGCTGTGGTGCCGCATCGTGTTCTACCTCTTGATCACCAACGTGGACGACCACCTGCAGAATCTTGGCTTTTTGCATGTGAGCAATGCACAGTCGCGGCTGGCCCCGGCCTTTGACCTCAACCCGTTTCCGGACAAGGACCGCGAATCCAAAACGTGGTTGTCCGCTGACGTGGGCAAGTCGGTGTCCGACTGGCGGACGGCAGCCCGCCATGCGCCCGTGGGCCGGCCCAGCCATGCGTTGGACGACTTCGCCCCGGCATTCGAGCATGAGCAGATGGACGCAACACGCAAGCTGCTGGGGTGAGGTGTTTGAGCAGCGACAGGCGCAGCGGTTTTTGCATTAAATCAGCCGCTAGTCCTTTTGGGATATGCGCAGGAAGCTATTGATTTAGTAGTTGGTTTGCTTCTGGTGAAGATGTTTATTCGTCACAAATCAGGTGGCAGCATTGATTTTTTGAATGGTTGGATGGCAGCGGTAGCTGCCGGTGGGCAATGCCCGCTTCATGGCAACCCAATTGCAGGAGTTGGGTTACCCGTCAGCCGTCACTCATGGCGCCAGCTTCGGGCCCAATGCGAATGCTCGTCGCGGTAGGCTCTATGACTCAAATGCTGCGTTAGCCGACGTAGCCCAGAAGGGACAGCAGCCGTTCGATTGGCAGAGATGGACTCCGGTTTAACGTTGGCGATGACCGGCACGCAGCAACTGCCGTGCAGCGGCAACCTGATGATGTGTGTCCGTGACGAGCAACCAGTTATGTCGCATTGCGGTGGGGTACATGTTTGCTTACATATTGACGGAGCACACTGTCCATGCGCCCCTGCCAGCCGTCGCCAGTTGAGCGGAAATACTCAACAACCTCGACGCTATAGCGTACGGAGAGCAGCAACTTTTTATTCTCGGATTTTGGCCTGCCTCGCGCAACGCTGATCGGCACAAGTGCATCTAGCTGCGCCTTCG
>JBBQSS010000095.1:0-10105 GCA_038213665.1 Burkholderiales bacterium
TCTGGCTCTGGCTCTGGCTCTGGCTCTGGCTCTGGCTCTGGCTCTGCGCACCGCAGGTGTCTGGCTCTGGCTGCTCAGCGTACCGGCAGTGCTCGCTGTAAACCCTGCCCCCTCGCGGGGCTCGCTGGCGCTCGGGGTTGACAGCTCCGCGCAGCCGGTGGGTTTTGCCAAGGAGCTTCAGATGACCGGACTCGATCGACTCGAGATCTACCAACGCGCGCGCGTCACGTGCGCGGACGCATATCGCATCGCCGGGAGCATCGGTGATCGTGATCTCAAGGATCAGATTCGGCGGGCGGCGACGTCGGTCGTGCTGAACATCGCCGAAGGTCGCGGCCGCGGCAGCGATGCGGACTTCGCGCGCTGTCTCGCGATCGCGCGCGGATCCAATACCGAACTCACGGCGCAGCTCACCGTCGCGGCGGACATCGGCCTCATCCCGATGGATCAGGTCCAGCCGCTGCTGGCTGAGATCGCTCGCGTCGGTCGCATGATCAGCGGGTTGATACGGCGGTTGCGGGGATGATGGGCGCTGGCGGGCGCGCACCGCAGGTGTTTGGCTTTGGCTTTGGCTCTGGCTCTGGCTCTGGCTCTGGCTCTGGCTCTGGCTCTGGCTCTGGCTCTGGCTCTAGCTCTAGCTCTAGCTCTGGTTCGACCGTCGACTGAGGTGGCAGCAAGGCTTCAGCTTCAGCCAGAGGCGGGGCGCTCAACTCACCAAAAACATCGTCCAAGGCCTTCATCGACGCTTCAACCGGTGACCACAAGTCGTCCAGAAATTGTGCGCTACCCAAGTCAAAGGCGTGTTCGCCCTCCACGTCCTCGGACGGCTCTTCCAGGGCATCTTCCAGCGCGGCTTCTGGCCGATCCTCCGACAACGCGTTAACAGGTTCTGCAGCCACATCCAGCAACGGCAACTCGGGTGCCTGCGGCCACAAGGTCGCTGCGGCGGTCTCAAGAAAGTCTGGCAAGACGGTGTCGGCCAGCGCCTCGCCCTCGCCCTCGCCCGCACCCGCGTCCGAGTCCGGCAAAGTGGCGTCCTGTGTCGCGGTCTCCGGCCACACGCGTTCAGGCGTTGTCGCGCTGGGTTCTGCCACTTGTGGCAAATCTGGCACCTGGGGCAGCTCCGGCACAGGCAGCACCTCTGACAACTCCGACACTTCTGCCACCTCTGGCAACTCCGACACATCGGGAAGCGCCAGCCCCAGGGGCCGTTCTGCCAACGCCGGTGGCGCTGGCACAGCATGTAAATCCGAGCCCACATTGTCAAGACGCAAGCGGTCTGCTGCTTGCCTGAAAGGCTGAGCACGCCACGGTGCATCTTGCGCCAGGGCAATGTCTTCCACCCATTGACCTAACGCTGCAACTGCCTGACCCGAGAGCCTGAGCAGGTCGCCATTGGCGGAGGTTTGTTGCGGCAACCAGGCGTTGAGCAATTGCTCCATCGCCCAGGCCGCCTCGCCAAATTCAGTCAAGCCCACCATGCGCGAACTGCCCTTGAGCGTATGAAAGGCGCGGCGCAAGCCGGCCTGCTGTTCAAGGTTCGCCGGGTTGGCCTGCAACGCGCTCAAGGCGTGCAGGCCGACCACCACCACTTCTCGGGCTTCCTCCAGAAAAATCAGCCGCAGTTCGGCATCGTCATCTTCGTCCGCCGCTGGCGCCATCATTGAAGGCCGTGCCGACGCCTGCGTGGCAACTTTTGGTGCCTCTTGCCGGGCCACAGGCGCGGGCTGCACGGTGCCAGCCGTTTCAGGCAAGGCCGGCAGGGGCGTCAGGAGGGGCGTCGGCAGGGCCGACACGTCGCGGATCGGCTGCTCTGCCGCTGCCGCTGCCGTTGCCGCTGCCGTTGCCGCTGCCGCTGCCGTTGGCGTTGGCGTTGGCGTTGGCAATAGCGGTGGCGCTTTGACCAGCGCATCGGGCGGCGCTTTGCTGCGGCCCATCAGCGAGCGGAATTCGCCCAGTTCCTCGTCATAAACAAAGAGTTTTTTGGCCAGCTCACGCTGGTAGCTCAGCATGTCAATCAAAAAGCCCAGCGCCCCCAGGCTATTGCCCAGCTTCTCAAACACAAGGGCTTGATCAGGCGGGGGATTGGCGTCGTTCAACAGGCACTGTTCCACCCGCTCACGCATGCGCAACGTGGCCAGTGCTGCCTGGTCCAGCCCCAATACCGAAAAGACGCCGCGCATGAGCGCCAGCTTGCTCGGCACTTCGTGCAAAGGCAGTTTTTCATCAGGGTGACGGAAATACGCGTCGAGTGCGGTTTCGACCTCGCCCAACGTGGTGCGCAGTTCATCCACCACGCTGCCCATGGTCTGGCGGTCGCTGACGCGGCGGTACAACTCCTCCATCCAGGCATCCAACGGCTCCGACTGGCCAAGTGCCATGACGTGGTCAAGGCGCTGCGCCAGCCTGTGGCTGCGCTCAGCCATCTGCGCATTGGTCGGGTCCATGTCGTCATAAGCCGACTCCAGGTACAGCACGGCGGTGGCCACCTCCATGGCCAGCGGCGGACTGGGTGCCCGGCCCGAGCGCGACACCGTGTCCATCGCGCGGGCCAAGGCCTGGGCCAGTTCGCGTCCGTCCGGATGCAACTTCACAATGGACTCTGTCACCAGATTGAACTGGTCTGCCGCTGTCTTGATGCGCTGGGTATCACCGCCCGACAGCGCCGACCAGGTTTCCGTGAGCGCAGCAATGCGCTTGCGCGCCTGCGCCAGAATCGCCGGGTCAAACAAGCCAAACTGAGGTTTGGCGTAGTCCACTGGCCCGCTCTGCATCAGCCCGTAGGCTTGCCGGACCGCACGCAGGGCGGGGGCTGGCTGGCCCTCTTCCGGCACCGCCTGGGCACAGAAAAACAACAAATCCTGCACCAACCGCTCCGACACATCGGGTTCGCCGCGGGCCAGGGTGCGCAGCTGCGACAGCACGCGTGATGCGGCTCGCTTGGCATAGACATCAGCAACGCACAAGCCCAGGGCGACGGCTTCAAAATACGCCGCCGACACCGCCCAGAAAACGCGCGGATGCAGGTCTTGTTGCTGCGCGGCGGCAAAGGCCCAGCTGATGTCGGCCATGGCTTGCGCCGAGGGCGCATGGGCGGTCTTGACGACGTTGAGCACATAACCGTCAATGCGTGAGCGCACCGCCGAGTCATACCCCAGGGGCACCACTGACTCAGGAATGCTCACCGACAGCCAGCGCCAGTCGTGCGCCCACAAATCGGCGGGGTGCACACGGTCCTCGCCCACCAGGTCCATCACGTCGCGGTATTGGGGGAACAAGGCGATCGACGATGACGGCTTGCCTTTGAGCAAGCCCTCCAGGTAGTCGGTCAGGGCGAAGCTGGCACGTTCGACCTTGAGCGCGGCGTCGTCGCTGCACACTTCCGGGCGCTGCACAAACTTTTGCGCCAACAGTTCCATGCCACGCAACATTTTGGCGGGCACTTCAAGCCCGACCATTTCCAGCGCACCCACGGCCTGGTGCAATTGCTGACGGGCAATGCGCAATTGGCTGGCGTCCAGCGCACCCAGGTCAGACCCGCGGGACAGTTCGGCATCACGCACAAAGCGTTTGAGCGCCTTGGTTGCGCTGTCCAGGGATTTGCGCAACTCATCAAGCACCCAGGCCAACGGGCCCAGGTCGGGCTCAATGACGACAGGGTCACCAGACAGGGTGGCTTCAGGGTGCATGGGGCAACAACTAAAAAGTAAGAAACAGGGGCATCAGCTCAGGCAATGCGAAAGCGCGCCACGGACTGGCGCAATTCCTCTGCCATTTTGGACAATTCACGCACCTGAGCGGCAGTGCTTCGGGTGCCCTCGCCGGTTTGCTCGGTGACCGCAAAAATATGCTGGATGTTGCCTGCCATCTCATTGGCCAGGTCGGCCTCGCGGGAGGTCGAATCAGAAATTTGCTCAATCAACTCAGCCAGACGGCGTGACACCTGGTCGATCTGCGTCAAGGCGGTACCGGCGTTGTCAGACAGCCTGGCCCCCTCCACCACCCCCTGGGTTGAGCGCTCCATGGCCCCCACGGCGTCCTGGGTGTCGGTTTGAATGGCCTTCACCAGCGTGGCAATTTGCCGCGTGGCGTCGGCAGAACGCTCGGCCAGCCGCTGCACCTCTTCAGCCACCACCGAGAAACCCCGACCCGCATCCCCCGCAGACGCGGCCTGGATGGCGGCGTTGAGCGCCAGCACATTGGTCTGCTCGGTGATGTCGGAAATCAGCTCAGTGATTTCACCAATTTCCTGCGACGACTCGCCCAGCCGTTTGATGCGTTTGGAGGTGTCCTGAATCTGATCGCGAATCGAATTCATGCCGCCAATGGCGTTTTGCACCGCCTGCAGCCCAACTTCCGCTGCCTGCAGTGATTGCCGCGCCACGTCAGCCGATTCCTGGGCCTGGGCAGACACACGGTTGATGCGGGACGCCATGTCCAGCACAGCGCGCCCGGTGTCGCGAATCTCACTGAGCTGCTCGTTGGATGCGGCCAGCAGCTCGGTGGAAGTGATGTCAACCTCGGCCGTGGTCTGCGCCACCTTGGCGGCGGTGTGCTGGACGTTGCCGACCAAGGCACGCAACTCTTCCACGGTGTAATTGACCGAGTCGGCGATGGCGCCGGTGATGTCTTCTGTGACCGTGGCTTCTTGCGTCAAATCACCCTCGGCCACCAATTGCAACTCGTTCATTAAACGCAAAATGGCCGCCTGGTTGGCATCGTTGATGCGCTTGGCCTCAAGCTCCTGCTGCTGCGCCTGCAGCTGCTGCAACTCAGCGCTTTGTTGCCGCTGACGGCTGTCAAGCAACTGCACATAAGACAAGCCACCAGCGCTCAAAAGCGCCAACAGCGCCGCCACCAGCAAGGTCGCCAGGGCCGGGGCGCCCAAGCCAGTTTGTGAGGACAACGCGGTCTGCAAGGCCTCAAGGTCTTTGCGCAACCCTTCACTGTCGTTCAGGATGGATGCCTGGGCTTCACGTGCCGCCACCAGGCCCTGAAGGTTCCCCAAAATGGCGTTGGCCTGGGCTTTGGTGGCTTCATAGAGCTTGATCAAGGCGGTGAGTTGTTCGCGCGTGGGCACGTCACTGGCAGGCAACAGGCGCAACTCGGCGTTGCCGTCGAGCAGCCCCTTGGCAATTTCGTTGAAGGAATTCAAGTCTTTGCCGAGCAAAAACACCGCCTCCGGGCTGACCCCTTCAATGGTCAGAAATTCATTGGAAGACTTGCCAATGCGCTGCGTCAACATCACCAGCTGCCCGGCCGCAGAAATCTCGACGGCCGGTGCGTTCTGCTGCAGCTTCAGGGACGACACGGTTTCTGCAATCTCAAGCAGGTCGGAGGATTGGCGGTTGATCAAGCGCAGTGCTGCCCCCACCTGCGTCAGGATTTTTTGCTGCGCCAGCACGGTGGCGGCACTTTTTTCGGCACGGTCCACCAAGGGCACGGCTTTTTCCAGCAAGGGCTTGTAGCTGGCGCTTAGCTGTTCCAGGCGCATCTCGGCGTCTCCGGCCATCAGGCCGCGCACTGACCTGACCAGCACATCCGCGCTTTGCGCCACGTCCGGAAAAGCCCGCGCGTCGCCCACCAGTGCTTGCGACACCGACTTGGCCAGGCGCTGCGACTGCATCAGCGATTGGCCGGTGGCACTGAGCTGCTGCGCCGCCCGCTCTGACTGCCCCAGCCCCAGCACCGTCACAAAGGCCAGCAACACCAGCGACAGGCCCAGCAGCACCGACAGCACGCGCTGGTGCTGGCCAATGGTTTTCTTGCCCAGCACCGGCAACGTGACCTGGTCCGCCGACGCGCCAGGTGCCGCGGGGTTGCCCGGCCTGGCCTGCAGCGGCGATGCCTCGGGTGTGCCGTACTGGGTTTCGCCTGATTTCATGTCGGCTTCGCTCTGCTCCGAAGCCACGTCATCACCGACACGCACGCGGATGTGCTGCGGCGCGTCAGGTGTTTTTTTCTTGAACAGATTTGTCAGTTGGTCAACGAAAGCCATCACATTGCCTCAGGTAAAAATTCACGCGCCAATCGCCAAAAAATCGGGGGCCTGCGCCAGCGACTGCAAATTAAGCGCCTGCCAGCAGACCTCTTGTGCGTCCACCATGCGCTGACCAAAATAATCAGGCGAGCCCGCAGGGACAGGGACCACACCCACAAACGCATCTTGCCGCCGCAGCCCGATCAACGCATCCACCAGCAGCGCGCCATTGACTTCGAGCTCGGCGTTGAACGTCACCACCCGCGCCTGTGACCAGGCCTGCTCGGTCCGGGAGGTGGCCGCTGCCCCGTGGATGAAACGGTCCAGGTCAATCACCCCGTAGAGTCCGCCCCGCAGGTTGACCACCCCCATGAACCAGGCCTTGGTGTGGGGGACTGGCGCCAGGGCGGCCAGCGGAAAAATCTCACCCGCTTGCGCCAAGGGAAACAAGTAACGGCCTGACCCGACCCGCACCGCCAACCAGGCAACCGAGCCGCCTTCGGTGTGCGCCGCCTGCAGCCGCTGTGCCAGCCGACTCTGAAGGTCTCTGAGTGCTTCTTTTTTTGCCATGAAAACGGTCAATCAGCCCAAGGCCCGGATTTTCTCCATCAGCTCGGCCGGGTTGACTGGCTTGGTGATGTAATCTTTGGCGCCCTGACGCATGCCCCAGACCCGGTCTGTTTCAAGGTTTTTGCTGGTGCACATGATGATCGGGATGCCTGCGTACTCGGGGGTGCGGCTAATGGTGCGGGTCAGCTGAAAGCCGTTTTGCCCCGGCATCACCACGTCCATCAAAATCAGGTCGGGTTTTTGATCAATGAGGCGCTTGAAAGCCTCGTCCGCACCCTCCGCCGTGCGCACGGACATACCGTTTTTTTGCAGCACGTCAGTCAGGTACATCAACTCGGTTTTAGAGTCATCGACCACCAACACATGATGAATAGCCACTACACCGCTCCTTGCGCTGCCACACCATATTGCTCCACTGCCTTGAGCAGCTGGTCTTTGGTAAATGGCTTGGTTAAATAATCCTGCGCGCCAACCATACGGCCGCGCGCCTTGTCGAACACGCCGTCTTTGGACGACAGCATGACCACCGGCACATTGGAAAACTGGGGGTTGCGCTTGATGATGGCGCAGGTCTGGTAGCCGTCGAGTCGCGGCATCAGAATGTCGCAAAAAATCAGGTCGGGGTGGCAGTCACTGACCTTGGCCAGCGCATCAAAGCCGTCTTCGGCCAGCACCACCTCGTGTTTGCCGGCCTTGAGAAAAATCTCGGCGCTGCGGCGGATGGTGTTGCTGTCATCAACCACCAGAATTTTTAAATTGGACCCCGTTGTATTCACCAGATGTCACTCCTGAGTTGACGACCCATCAGACCAGCACCCGAAACGAACCAGGTGCCAGGCCGGCTGCGTCAAATTTGAACCATTTCAAAATCTTCCTTGCGCGCGCCGCATTCCGGACAAGTCCAGTTCAGGGGCACGGCGCTCCAGGCGGTTCCTGGCGGGATGCCATGCTCGGGGTCGCCCGTGGCTTCATCGTAAATCCAGCCACAAATCAGGCACATCCAGGTTGTTGTTTGCGTCACAGCTAAAAAAAACCTTCAAATAGAATATCAACCATCACACAGCGCATCATCTGGCCTTGCAGCCAGCGCCGGTGCCCACCGCCCTATTCTGCCTGAAGAAACTCTCGGCCTCACCGATACCGCCCTGCCCGACCCCTCCCGGCCAAAACCCAGTGGCGGCGCCAGTTGCTTGAAAATTCTTCGCCTTCAGCCTTCATTCACCCACAAAGCCTAACACCCATGACACACCCTATTGACCTCAATCAAGTTTTGTTCGATCGCTCGGCCAAAGTCATTCCCGGCGGCGTCAACTCACCCGTGCGCGCCTTTCGCGCCGTCGGCGGCACACCGCGCTTCATCAGCCGCGCCCAAGGTGCCTACTTCTGGGACGCCAACGGCCAGCGTTACACCGACTACATTGGTTCCTGGGGGCCGATGATTCTGGGCCACGGCCATCCGGCCGTGGTGGAAGCGGTACAAAAAGCGGTGCTGGAGGGCTTCTCTTTTGGTGCCCCGACCGAGCGCGAGGTCGAACTGGCCGAGGTCATTTTGAAGCTCATGCCCAGCATGGACATGGTGCGCCTGGTGAGCTCCGGCACCGAAGCCGCCATGAGCACCATCCGCCTGGCACGCGGTGCCACGGGCCGCAGCAAGCTCATCAAGTTCGAGGGGTGCTACCACGGCCATGCCGACGCACTCTTGGTCAAAGCCGGCTCCGGCCTGGCCACTTTTGGCAACCCCACCAGCGCCGGCGTGCCGCCCGAGGTGGTGCAGCACACTGTGGTGCTGGAGTACAACAACATCGAACAGCTCGAAGAAGCCTTTGCCACACAGGGCAGCGAAATCGCCTGCCTGATGATGGAGCCGATCTGCGGCAACATGAACTTTGTGCGCGCATCCGTGCCGTTTGTAAAGCGTTGCCGCGAGCTTTGCACCCAATACGGCACGCTGCTGGTGTTTGACGAAGTGATGACCGGCTTCAGGGTCGCGTTGGGCGGCGCGCAAAGCGTTTACGCCAAAGACATCCCCGGCTTTGAACCCGACATGACGGTGATGGGCAAGGTGATTGGCGGGGGCATGCCACTGGCCGCGTTTGGCGCCAAACGCGCAGTGATGCAGCACCTGGCCCCCTTGGGCACGGTGTACCAGGCCGGCACCCTGTCAGGCAACCCGGTGGCCACCGCCTGTGGCCTGGCGACACTGGCTGAAATCAGCAAACCCGGCTTTTACGATGAGTTGTCACGCAAAACCCGCGCCCTGATCAGCGGCATGAGTCAAGCTGCAGCGGCTGAAGGGGTGGCGTTTTGCGGCGACAGTGAGGGCGGCATGATGGGCTTTTACTTGCTCGATGCCCTGCCCCAGACCTACAGCCAGGTCATGAAGACCGATGGTGCCAAATTCAACCAGCTGTTCCATGGTCTGCTGGACCGCGGCGTCTACATTGCGCCTGCACTCTATGAGGCCGGTTTTGTCAGCCAGGCACACACCGATGACGACATTGCCCAGACCATAGCCGTTGCGGCCCAGGTCTTCAAGTTGCTCTAAGCCCAAGGGCCGTGCTGACGCAGTCGGCAAAGGCTTGCAACGGCCAGCAAAACCGTCGCACTGGCGCAAAAACCTCGGCACCCACGCGCATGACAGAAAACTGCTGGTGTTGGCCGTTCTCGCTGAACGGGTAAAAACCCACAACGGTCTATCAAACCGTTGTTAAATACTACAAAATTGATAGCTACTAGCGCTTATTATATAAGGGCTAGAGGTCAATTTCTTATAAATTACAAGGAACAGCGCTTGTCGCCTGACAATGCCAATTTTCGCAACCGGAAATTCAACATGGTCGAAGCCCTCACCCAACCCACCAGGAGCGTGTCGGAATACCTGGACTGGGAAGGCCGGCAGACCGAAAAGCACGACTTCTTTGGCGGGGAGGTGTTTGCCAAGACGGGCGGCACGCTGCGCCATAACCAGGCCACCGTTGCCAGCGTTGTGGCTTTCAAGTCGCATCTGGCCAGCACGCCGTGCAAGGTTTTTTCGGGCGATGTCAAAGTGGCGGTGAACGCCACCGAACATTGGTTTTACCCCGATGTGCTGGTGTCGTGCAGCGTGCGCGACCTGGCTGACATGGGCGCGTTCGCGGTCAGCAAACCGGTGCTGATTCTGGAAGTGCTCTCGCCCTCCACTGCGGCCTACGACCGGGGTCAAAAATTCATCAGTCTGCAGAAACTGGCCTCACTGAAAGAATACGCCCTGCTGGATACCGAAGCCCCCCGGCTGGAGGTTTACCGGCGCAACGCGGCCGAGCGCTTCGAGCTGTTTGTGTTTGAGGGTGCCGACTGCGAGGCCGAGCTGGCCAGCATTGGCTGGCGTGGCCAAGCGTCCAGACTGCTGGACTAATTTTCAAGCCAAATTGGCTTCCAGCCCTTATCAATAAAGCGCTTACAGCTCTGTTTTTTAAGTATTTACGGCCCACCGGAGGTTTCTCTGATGGACGGTGGCTGCGCATGGCAATGTGTTGTGACAGCGCTGTAGTTTTAATGCGGCGTATGAAGATTTGC
>JBBQSS010000096.1:0-10095 GCA_038213665.1 Burkholderiales bacterium
ACCCATCTGACTTGTCTTTTTGTCCATCTGCTGCGTTGCAAAAACGGTTGTATAGCTCGCTATACGCCCATTTTTACGCCTTGCAGCTGAACAAAAATCCTGCGTCATCTGGGCATATTTATTCTTGGAAATCACCTTATGTGCTGACCGACCGTGGCACCTGGCTCAACTTCAAAAACCGGGGCGACCTGAAAGTGCTGGTCGAAGGCGACAAACGCCTGCTCAACCAGTACGGCGTGGTGCTGGTTAACCCGGCCAAACACCCGCATGTGAAGGCCGCCGACGGTCAGAAGTTTGTCGACTGGGTGAGCTCACCAGCTGGGCAAGGCGTGATTGCCAGCTACAAGATCGGTGGCGAGCAGCTGTTTTTTCCGAACGCGGTGAAGTAGCCGCAAGCGCTTGGCAGGCGCTCCCGCCTGGGCGCGATGGTGACAACGCAATGGTCATAGTGGATGTATGCGCGCTTCATTGGCCGCCTTGTTGACTGCGCACCGGCCGGTCGTCACCCTGGTTCTTGCCAGGTTCCCCAACGCTTTGGGAACTCATGCTTTTGGCAGTCAGGTGCAAGGCACTGCGGGCGTTCAGAGTGACCTTGATCTGGCGCTGCTGGCTGCGGGTTACGCCGATCCACTGGCCTTATGGGACTCAGTCAGTGCTGTGGCGGACGTTGTTGGCATGCCGGTGGATTTGCTTGACCTGCGCGCTGCCAGCACCGTCATGCAGTCTCAGATACTCATCGCAGGAAAGCGTTTGTGGGCCACCAATGTGCAAGCGGGTTTGTTTGAATGCGTTGTGCTGAGCGAAAAACCGCCCTGGACGTGCAGCGTGCTTGCGTTGCTGGCCGCTGGCGGTTGGATTGATGCGCAGTTGGCCGAGGCGCTCAAACACATGGTGGCGTTTCGCAACATTGCCGTACATGACGATCAGATTTTGTTGTTACCGATTTTGGTGAAAGTCATCACAGGGCATTTGTGACGAATTTTTGGCGTTTTCAAAAGCCGTTTTGTCGCGCGGTGCAAGCACCAAAAAAAGGCTGGAAAAAGAGGTTTATAAATGCCTCCAGTCCCTTGTTTATAAGCCGCCCATAAAAAAATGCCGCTCAAAGTTAATTGCGCGGCATTGCCCCAGAGGACTTTTAAAGAGGTACTACATTGTCAAAAACTTACTTGGCCGCCGGCAAACCGGCTGCCTTTAGTAGCGCGTTCATGGCGACCAGGTTGAAGTTGCTATCGCCTGAACCATGGTTGTTACGGTACGCTGCAGATTCATAAGACCCTTGGTAGAGCTTGCCGTCGCGTACGGCGTACGCCTGCTCTTCTTGCGGGGCGGTACGAGCGCTAAGCACACTGGGGGGTGGCAGGATGACCAGTATCTTCTGGCCAAACACGGTGCGAATTTCATAGGAGCCCTTCTCGGTTTGCTTTATATTCGCGTAAGGCGGGACAGTGTCTTGCTTCCATAAAGAAAGAGTTCCGCCTGTGGCCGTCCCGCCCGCATCAAAGGTCGCCTTTGTGAGGGTGGCATAGGACGATGCCGTCGTATATGAGTGCCAGAGGTAGAGGTAATTGATATTGACCCCCAACGCGCTGCGGCCGCCATAGGTAGCAATCAATTCATCAAAACTGGTGAGGCTCACTTGGCTGTTATTTCCGTTGTCGTATACAGAGGCTTGTTGGGACCACAGGCGATACTCATCTGTGTCATAGGTAGCTTTGAAGGCGTACAGCTTGGAGCCCTGTGGGAGCACCGTGTCTCTGAAAGCGGCTGACAAAGTCTGGAAACCGTAGCCCACAAGATTCATTTTGCTGTACCCGTCGCTAATTTGGCTTGGGCTGCCCATTAGCTCAGACACCTTTTTGCCGCCGACATCTTTGCTGGTGAGGCGCATGTTCTCCACTGAGCCGGTGCTTGTGTCTGTGACCGTCATGCCGCCAGCGCCATCGGCAGCATAGGTGCCTGCGCCCGGTGTGGCACTGTCCTCGACGACCCAACCCTTGGTACCGAGCACATAATTGCTGTAGGCACCGGGCGTTGCCGCTACCCATGGTGCCGCGTTGATGGATGCAAATTGTTCTGCCAACCATTTGCCGGGTCCACTACCGGCTACTTTGTTGAGCCCCCATTCGGCGCAGGTGGAGGTGGACGCTGGCGCAGAAGCTGACGAAGCCGGGGCAGAACTTGTGGTGGCTGGGGCAGAAGCTGCACCGCCGACAGACCTGCAATCCGCGTTGTAGAACCCTGCATCAATCACCTGGGCCCAGTCGGCCGACACAGCACCCACGGTTGTGCTGCTGTTGGCGAAGGCTTGGGCAGCTTTTAGCAAGGTTGCGGCAACCGGGGCAGGAACGGCACCAGTCCCTTGTAATGAAGTCTTGATGTCAGCGATGTTAGGTGGGGTGTTATCTAGCTTGCTGTTGGCCGTTACCAAGGCCTTGCCGTTAGTTTCCAAGTAGATCAAAGCGCCGAGTAGCTGGTCCTGGAGGGTACTGGGACTGGTTGCCGTGTCAGCTGCTTTGATCGCCTTCATCACTTCACCCAAAGCCACCGCCAGAATGCGGGCTTGGTTTTGTAGCTTGATGCTGGCGGCATCGCTTTTGCCAGAAAAGTTGACCTTCAAATCTGTGGAAAGCGGCAGTCCCAAATTTTCGATGACTTTCGCTTCGGCAACCTTCACGGATTGGCCGCTGCCGTTCATCATCTCGCGCGAGATCAGGGTGGTCAGGGGGCTGACCACAGCGCTGATGGGTTTGCCGTCAGCCGACACAAAGGCTTCTGCCGGTGCCATGAGGGTGAAGGCCGACTTGCCGGCTTTTTCCAGTGTCTGGCCTTTGTCATCCGCATCTTTGGCGGTGAGGGGCACGGTGGTGATGAGGTGCGCACTGCGAATTTGGGCCGTTGTCAGGCCTGTGATATCGAGTGCATAAGTGCCGTCGGCTTTGGTCGTGGCGGTTGGTTCGCCGGCATCACACACCAGGCTGTTGTTCTTGTCCAGACAGACAGTGGCACCTTCGATAAGACCATCAATGACGGTGCCGTTGAACATGGTGGGTGCTGTAGGACTGCTATCCCCCCCCCCCCGCATCCGGCCAAAGTCAATAGCGAAGCGCTGATCAAGGCCAAGGCCAATTTTGAATGTTTCATGAAATTCCTGTGATATCCGAGTTGCGATGGTCTTGTTTATTTTTATGACCTGCTTGCCATCCAGAACAGGGTTTCCAACGAAGACGTCAAGTGCTTGACTGTAGCCCTTGCGAATCTGCAACGAATGTAGGTGTGAAATCAGGGAAACCTGTTGACGCAGGTCAACGCATCGCTGCTAGTGATGACGCTGACCGTAAATTGGCCGTCTAACCGGGCAATTGCCGACTCAAAGTTGACCAGGGTGTTCCACGGAACTGCTGCATTTTTAAGCAGGAGTAAAAAGGTGATCAACCTGGAAATGGTAGGCACAGTCAAACGCATGAAACTGCGCGCGTAACTCTCCAAGAGCGAAATCGCGAGACGACGAGGCTCTCGCGCAACTCATGAGGCCATGATTGCCGTGTTGACGCCTTTTTCGATGTGCGTGCACACCCAGACAGCAGACAGCAGACAACGGGCGTGAGTTCGCCCAGCACGAACGTATCGCTGCAAAGCTAAAGGCAGACTTCTTCTTTGCCCATCCGTACTCCTGCCAGGAGCGCGGTGCCAACGAGAACATGAACGGGCTGATCCGCCAGTTCTTTCCGAAGAAAATGGCCTTCGAATCCATCTCCTTTTTGGAGATGGAATTGACCATGCATCGCCTTAATCAACGACCCGGAAAGTACCTCGGATATGGAACTCCACACGCAGTTTTTATGGAGAAGTTACAACTGCATAATCAATTTTTTGCACTTCAAACTTGAATCCGTGTGTTTATCAAGCGCGGGTCACGCGTGTTGCGGGCGGTGGGCTGGATCAGCCTGGGGCTTCTTGCCATGTGCCCTCTGAACGCCTACGTGTTGTATTTGTACGGTGAGCAGCGAGCGCCGACTTTTGCTATTGTGTTGATAGCTGTTCGCGCAATAAGGCAAAGGGCTAGAGCCTTATTTCATATAAAAAATTAAGCGAACATGGCGATCGGGTCAGGCGTTGCGCAGCAGCACATACAGCCCCGTGCCCACCAGAATGCTCAGCAACGGCTGCCTGTGCCAGTATTGCAACACCACCACAGCAGCCACAGCGGCCAGTTCGGCCCAGGGTCCAGACGGATTTTCCCGGGCGCTGCCCACCAGGGTGTGGGTCAGCAGCAGCGTCATGATGGCCAGCGGCAAAAAGCGCCCCAGGCGCTGCACCAGCGGATGTCTTTGCAGAAAGCGCGCCGCCAAAAACGGCAGGGCGCGCAGGCCAAAGGTGACCAACGCCATGGCGGCGAGCACGCCCAATGCGTACGGGGTGTCGATCATGGCGTCACCTCTTTGGCGGGCGTTTTGGGCCACAAAATACCGGCCAGCACACTCAGGGCAATCGCCAGCAGCAAGGCTTGTTGAGGCATCACGGCCCAGGCCGCAGCGTAGCTGGCCACGGCCACCCACAGCGGTGCGCTGGACGCCGCGCTGCGCCATTGCTCTACCGCCAGCACCGCAAACAAGGCGGCCAGCGCAAAATCAAGCCCGGCCAGTGTGATCTGCGCCTGTGCGCCAATCAGCGCGCCCAATAGCGTGCCCAGCACCCACCAGCCTTGATTCAACAGCGCCACCGTGACCATCTGGCTGGTGCGTGTTCCTGTCGGTAGCGTGGTCAGCACCGAATAGGTTTCATCCGTCAACGCAAACACCAGGTACCAGCGCGCCCAACGCTGCGTTGGCATTTTTTCCAGCAGCGACAGGCCGTAAAACACGTGGCGCAGGTTGACCACCAGCGTGGCCAGCGCAATCGAGGCCACGGGCAAGCCAGCCGCCAGCATTGGCACCATCATGAACTGCGCGGCACCGGCAAACACACACACGCTGGCGGTGAGTGCCAGCCACCAAGGCGCACCGGCCTGCACAAACAAAAAGCCAAACACCATGCCCAGCGGGATATAGCCCATGGCCACGGGCAGGGAGAGCGTCAGAACCGAGATGGGTGGCGGCTGCGGGGCAGGTGTTGGGGCAGAAGGGGAGGGCATGACACAGAGGACATCGGGAGCCAATGAAGGGGCAATTATCGTGACCCGACGTTGCTGGGTTTGAGTTGGCGTGAGCCGCGCGGGCACATCGCCAGATAATTCGCCAAACTACCCGAGATATTCATGACAACTGTTTCAAACCCCCCAAAGTCGCAGTGCTTCTGGCCGGCTGCGGCCACCTTGATGGCGCCGAGGTGCGCGAAGCCGTGCGACGACGCCAAATGGCGCGACGAGTGTGGCGGCATCGGGCGCTGCGTGGCGGACGTGCTCAGGCGGGTGGCATGAAAGCCATCTGCGTCTATTGCGGCTCCAGCCCGGGGCGGCTTGAGGCTTATGCCGATGGCGCGCGTGCCTTGGCCCACGCGCTGGTGGTGCGAGACCTTGGCCTGGTTTACGGCGGGGCCAGCATTGGCCTGATGGGCTTGTTGGCTGACAGCGTGCTGCAACTTGGCGGTCGGGTGGTGGGCGTCATTCCGGAGGCGCTGGCGCGCAAGGAAGTGGCGCACCACGGTTTGACCGAACTCCACATCACCCAATCCATGCATGAGCGCAAGACCCGCATGGCCGAGCTCTCAGACGGCTTCATCGCCATGCCCGGCGGCATTGGCACGTTTGAGGAGTTGTTTGAAATCTGGACCTGGGCGCAGCTGGGCATTCACGCCAAGCCAGTGGGCTTGCTCAATGTGGCCGGCTACTACGATGCGTTGACCCAGTTTCTGGACCATGCCACGCATGAGCAGTTCATGAAGCCGCAGCACCGCTCCCTGTTGATCGTGGCGCCAGAGCCGGTGGCGCTGCTGGCGCGGTTTGCCGCGTACCAGCCGCCAGGCATCCAGAAATGGCTGGACGCGGATGAATCCTGACATTGGCATGATTTATATAACAAACTAGCCTCTAGCCCTTATAGAATATGCGTAAGCAGCTACATATTAAATAGCAAACTTAGCCCAAGACTGCCACACCCTTAATTTGCGCAAACACCGCTTTGCCGGGTGCCAGCTTGAGTTCCTGGCCGGAGCGGGCAGTGATGCGTGCCAGCAGGGCGCTGTGGCCCACTTGCAGCGCCACCATCACCTGGCCGGGGCCGTCGGGCGACACGGCTGTCACCGTGCAGGGCAGGATGTTCAAAATGCTGGTGTCAGCTTGACGCTGCAAGGTCAGGCTGACATCACGCGCGGCCACCCGCACACGCAGGATTTGACCCGGGTCGGTGTTTTGGTGCGCCACCGTCAGCTCGCCACCGGCAAAACGTGTCAGCGTGAGGTGGTCGAGGTGGTCATGCGACACCACCTGGCAGTGCAGCACGGCCGCCGCCGCATCACCGTGCGCCAGGGACAAGTCCAACCGCGTCAACAGCTCTGCGGTCGGGCCGAACGCGGTGACGCGGCCGGCATCCAGCAGCACCAGGTGGTCGGCCAGGCGGGCCACTTCATCAATGGCATGGGTGACGTAGAGCATGGGCAGGCGCAACTCGGTTTGCAGGCGCGCCAGATAGGGCAAGATTTCGGCCTTGCGCGAGGCATCCAGCGCGGCCAGGGGTTCGTCTAGCAGCAGCAGGCGCGGGCTGGTGGCCAGCGCCCGGCAAATAGCCACGCGCTGGCGTTCACCGCCCGAGAGTTCATGTGGCCAGCGCTTGATCAGGTGAGAAATGCCGAGCAAGTCCAGCGTGTGGTCCCAGTTTTGGCTGCGCTCCGAGGCGGGTGTGCGCTTGAAGCCATATTGCAGGTTGTCCTGCACCGTCAGGTGGTCAAACAGGCTGGCTTCCTGAAACACATAACCCAGTGCCCGCTGATAAACGGGTTTGAAGATACCTTGGGCGCTGTCTTGCCAGACCTCGCCTTGCACGCTGATGCGGCCCTGTGCCTTGGGTTCGAGCCCGGCGAGCACGCGCAATGCCGTGGTTTTCCCCGAGCCGGACGGGCCAAACAGCGCCGTGATGCCGTGGCCGGGCAGGGCCAGGTCAATGTCCAGGGTAAAGCCATCGCGCGGCAAGCAGGCCTTGAGTTGCAGACCTGTTGATGGCTTCATGCGCCCACGCCTTTGCGCCGCGCACCGTTGGCCATGTGCAATGCCAGCAGCACGACAAAGCTGAAACCCAGCATCACGGCGGCCAGCCGGTGCGCATCCGAATATTCCATGGCTTCAACATGGTCGTAAATCTGCACCGACACCACGCGCGTGACGCCGGGGATGTTGCCGCCCACCATCAGCACCACGCCAAATTCACCCACCGTGTGGGCAAAACACATGATGAGCCCCGTGACAAAACCGGGTTTGCACAGCGGCACCACCACGCTAAAGAAGGCATCCAGAGGTGAGGCACGCAGGCTGGCTGCCACCTCAAGTGGGCGGTTGCCCATGGCTTCAAAAGCGTTCTGAATCGGCTGCACCATGAAGGGCAGCGAGTAAAAGCTAGACGCCACCACCAGCCCGGTAAAAGTAAAGGGCAGCAGGCCCAGGCCCAGCGCCTGCGTCCATTGGCCTACGGTGCCTTGCGGCCCCATGAGCACCAGCAAGTAAAACCCCAGCACCGACGGCGGCAGCACGATGGGCATGGCCACCAGCGCGCCCACAGGTTTTTTGACCCAAGACGACGTGCGCGCCAGCCACCACGCCAGCGGTGTGCCCACCAGCAGCAAAATCAGCGTGGTGAGTGCGGCCACTTGCAGCGTCAGGCCAATGGCTTGCAGGTCAGCGTCGGTCAGCATGAAAGCAAAAATGTGTCACTGCTATTTTGTCGGGGCCCCGCCCCTGGGCGAATGCCTTGGACCTGCACCGGGCCATTCGCCCAAGGGGCGGGGCTCCTACCGCAAGCGAACAGACATTTCATAGTGGTTTCGCCTTAAACGTCATAGCCGTAAGAGCGAATCAGGTCTTTGATGCTGGCGCTTTGCAGCAATTTGAGCAGCGCCACGGCCGCCGGGTTGTTGGCCCCACGTTGCAGCAGCACGGCATCTTGCCGGATGGGGCTGTAAAAATTTGGTGGCACCACCCACATCGAGCCGCTTTTGAGTTTGCCGCCCTCCAACACCTGCGACAGCGCCACAAAACCGATCTCGGCATTGCCGGTATGGACAAAGCTGTAGGTTTGGCCAATGCTTTCGCCCTGCACCAGTTTTGGCGTCAACACGGTGGTGAGCCCCAGTTTGTCCATCACCTGCACGGCGGCTTCGCCATAGGGGGCGGTCTTGGGGCTGGCGTAAGCCAGTTTGCGAAAGTTGCCGCTCTTGAGCACCTCGCCCTTGGCATCGACTTTTGCCGCATCCGCTGACCACAGCACCAATTTGCCTGTTGCGTAGGTAAAGTGGCTGCCCGGCCTGGCCAGGCCCTCTTTTTCCAGTGCGGCCGGGGCGGCGGTGTTGGCGGCCAGCAGCACGTCAAAAGGGGCCCCATTCTTGATTTGGGCGTAGAGCTTGCCGGTGGCACCCAGCGTGATTTTGACGGTGTGGCCGGTGGTTTTCTCCAGCACGGCGGCCACCGCCTTGATCGGCTCGGCAAAGTTGGCGGCCACCGCTATTTGCGTTTCGGCGGCCCAGGTGGCGGCAGAACAGGTCAGCATCACAGCGCTGAACACCCCATTTTTGACAAGCAAATTCATCGAAAGCTCCAGGCGATCAAAGGTTAAAAGAATAGCATGCGCAACCACCTGCCCCGCAAGGGCTGCTGCGCTGTCACAACCGCCGTCAGGTTGGCAAGCCGGGCAGCATTTGCCGCGCCACCGGGTTGGCACCGGTGCCAATGCTGTGCTCTGACAAATCAGTGCCGACGCGGCTGATCAGGTGCGCGCGTGGGTCAGCGTGGTCAATGGCACCACAGGCGTCGACCACCACGCCGCTGGCATTGGTCAGGATGGCAAAGTAGCGGGTGTTGACGATAGCGCGCGCCAGGCTGTTCAGAATGGGTTGCGCGGCTTGGATCAAGCCATGGTTGGCTTCCGGCGTGCGGCGCAGCAGCGGCGCGCTGATTTGATCGAAAACCACCTTGGTCTGTGGCTGGAGCCCCAGGCCAAGGCAGCGTTGCCAAGAGCGCTCGACCCAAGGTGCGACCCAACCCGTTGCCAATGCCTGGCCCTCACACATCAAGCTCTGACGCCTGCGCAATACGCGCCATGCGGGGCGAGGGGCTCGGCAGCTTGGGTTCAGGGCTTGCAGGGTTTATGTGGGTTGGCGTTTGTGCAAATTTATCGCATTATTGGCAAACGGGTGTCCATGCTTGCCAGCCCATGCAGATGCAGGCACACTTTGCGGGTGACCTTGAATTCTTCCGTGACCCCACCCCGGCGCGTCAAAGCGGCCTTTATCTGGCCATTTGCGATTGTTCTGACGTTTATTTTGGCCGGGTTTGTGACCGCTGCGTATTTTCTGGAAGTTCAGGTGCGTGACCGTGCCCTGGACGATCGTGTGGCGGCGGTGTCCAAGCTGGTCGAGCAAAAACTGGACAAGGACACCAACCTGATGCAAGCGGTGTTGCATGCCATGATGGGCAATGCAGCCATTGAAGCCGCATTTGCCCAAAGGGACCGTCTCGCGGTTCAGCGCGAAGTGGGGCCGCTGTTTGAAACTCTGCGCAATGCGCATCGCATCACACATCTCTATTTCAACGGCCCTGACCTGGTCAACATCCTGCGTTTGCACAGTCCCGATGAATTTGGTGATGTCATTGACCGCACGACAACGGTTCAGGCGCGCAGACAGGACAAAGCCATACATGGGCTCGAACTGGGTGCGCTGGGCACGCTGACCCTGCGTCCGGTGGCCCCTTGGCATAGCGCTACCGGGGTGTTGGGTTATGTCGAAATGGGCGAGGAAATTGGCTACCTGGTGCAAGAAATACACGACAGTCTGGCGGTCGACCTGTTTGTGCTGGTGGACAAGCAGTTTTTACCTGCCGAGCAGTGGCACAACGGTCTGGCGCTGCTCAAGCGCCAGGGCAACTGGGATCGCTTTTCACAACAGGTGATGGTG
>JBBQSS010000097.1:0-10049 GCA_038213665.1 Burkholderiales bacterium
CCCAGATGACGCAGGATTTTTGTTCAGCTGCAAGGCGTAAAAATGGGCGTATAGCGAGCTATACAACCGTTTTTGCAACGCAGCAGATGGACAAAAAGACAAGTCAGATGGGTATATTTTTCGCAGGAAATCACCTTATTCTTGGGCTCATCAGGCTGCTTGGCTTGATGCCATTTTTGCGGCCCAGTCACCTCTGCCAAGGGCCTTGCGCATGAAAACTCAGCCCTGTAAGCGCCCAGCCCTCTGGGCGATGGCGCGGTAGCATCAGCATTAGCATCCATTCGCCCAGAGGGCTGGGCACCCACACCAAAGAAAGATGCCAGCGAGAGATGCCACAGAAAGGCCCCACAGAAAGACATCACTTGAATTCAAGCGCTCAGCCTGAGCTGCAAGCCAACCGCGTGGCCAAACACTGCGGGACCGCCGACGAGGCCCAAAACATGATCGATGTGTGTGCGCTGCAAGCCAACCGCATGGCCAAACACTGCGGGGCTTTCCGAGCGGTGGACGACTTGTCGTTTGACGTGGCGCGGTAGTTTTTTTCGATCCTGGGACCGTCGGGCTATGGCAAGACGACGCGCTTACGCATGATGGCGGGCATTCTGGAACCCGATTCGGGCGATATTCATATCGGCGGCACACGCCTGAATGGTGTGCCGCACAACGCTGGTTCGCGGTAAAGTGCTTCTCATGACCGACTTCACCCTCACCGAAGCCCAGCAGCAGGCGCTGCTGGCCGCCGCCCGCAGCGCCCAATTGAAAGCCTACGCGCCGTATTCAAAGTACCAGGTGGGCGCGGCCGTGCTGGACGACCAGGGCCGCATCCACGCCGGTTGCAATGTCGAAAACGCCGCCCACCCCGAAGGGCTGTGTGCTGAAGCCGCTGCGCTGGCGGCCATGGTGCTGGCGGGCAGCGCCCACGCCAAAGCGGTGCTGGTGGTGGGCAGCGGCGGTGAAGGTGGCTCCGCATGGATCACACCCTGTGGCGGCTGCCGCCAAAAGCTGCGTGAATTTGGCGCGCCAGACCTGCTCATCCTGAGCGCGAACGAAACCGCCTTGGGCCCGCGCCACACGCTGGCGCAGCTGCTGCCCGAGAGCTTTGGGCCGGATCACCTCAAGTCCCTTTCACTTTCATGACCACCGGGACGACCTGAATGATGAAAAATCACCGGCATGGCGAGGCCCGAAGTGCCATGACCAGCCATCCAGTCCGGGGTCATGGATGAACGAAACACCCCCATGAACGCACTGAGCACCATCACCAAGTGTGCCGGGCATTTGCAACCCCGCATCGCCGTGGTGCTGGGTTCCGGCTGGGGTGGCTTGACAGCGCACATCACCGACGCGGTGCAGATTGCCTATGCCGACTTGCCCGGTTTTCCGCAGCCCGGCGTGGCCGGGCACAGTGCCACGCTTTGGCTGGGGCACATTGGCAAACAGGCGGTGGCGGTGATGAGCGGGCGAAAACACGGCTACGAGACCGGCGCGGTGGACGGCATGGCCGAGCCTTTGCAGGTGCTGAAAAGCCTGGGCTGCCACACGCTGGTGCAAACCAACGCGGCAGGCAGCCTGCGCCCTGACATGCCGCCGCAAAGCCTGATGCTGATCACTGACCATCTGAACTTGCCGCAGCGCTCACCGCTGGTGGGGCGGGCGGGCAGCGCGCGTTTTGTCAACATGGTGAATGCCTATGATTTAGAGCTAAATCAGCTTGCAGCCCTTACTGCTAAAGCGCAAGGCGCTACACTTTTTGAAGGTGTATATGCCTGGTTTCTGGGCCCGCAGTTTGAGACCCCGGCCGAGATCCGTATGGCCCGGTTGCTGGGTGCCGATGCCGTGGGCATGAGCACCGTGCCCGAGACCATTTTGGCGCGTTACCTGGGGTTGCGGGTGCTGGCGCTGTCCTTCATCACCAACTTCGGCGCGGGAATGTCTTCAGAGCACCTGAGCCATGCGCACACTTTGAGCCAAGCGCAGACAGGTAGTTTGAAAGCCAGCCACCTGTTGGCTGACCTCATTGCTGGGTTGCCCTGAGGTGTTCTGGGCAGCTGCCGGGCTCACCTGTTCGGGGCTTTGTGGGTGTGGCAGGCACCCCGCCAGTGACCACGCCATGGGTTGGGCGGGTCATGTTCTTGTCTGCCCTGGCAAATTTTGCCGCCAATCGGGCCTCACCCGTGAGAAATGTCAAGCCACTACCCCACCCGCGCCCTAGCAGCCTGTCGGACTTTCGGTATCGAAGCGAAATTCGGCCCCAGCGAGGCCAGTTTTTGCCGGATTTGCAGCCTCATAGCCGAGCTATAGGGCAAAAAGACGGTAAAAAATGGACTGCTGCGGTCGAATTGCAGCCGATGCCTCCAAGCGATGCGAAGCGAGCCGTGTGGATGTTTTGCATTTGGCTGTCTGAATACGCCGCCCCTTGGGGCGGGGAAATTTATTCATGCCGTGGGCCAGCACGGTGGCGGTGGTGGTGCTGTTGCCTGCCATGGCGCTGCTGCGGGCAGCCACTTCGCGCAGCAGTTGCGCGCCCATGTTCTCAAAGCGATCTTCAAGTTCGATGGATTTGGCCACCAGCACACCGGAATTTACGACTTGTGGCGGGCCAAAGTCGCGCTCCAGAATCGCCGTGCGCCCGCGCCGCCCCAAGGTGAGCGCCACGGCCTCTGCCAACGCATCCACGCCACTGCGGATTTAGCCCGTGCCGCATCGTGGCAAAGCAGTGGTTTTTTTTTGGGTTCATTTGACCTGCCTTGATGTGTGACTGGTGCGCAGGCCAGGCGGGCCACGCGGCGCTACAAATGAGAAATTGAAAGCCCCCGCTATTTCCCCAAGATGGGGAACAGCTTGATCAGACCGTCCGACATGACTTCAACTGCCAGCGCCGCCAGAATCAGGCCCATCAGCCGGGTCATGACGTTGATGCCGGTTTTGCCAAGCCCTCGGGCGATGGGCCGCGCCAGCGAAAAACACAGCGCGGTGGCCAATGCCACCACCACGCCGTAGCCCACCAGCGTGCCCAGCTGCCAAAAGGTTTTGGTCTTTTCGGCGTAGATCACCACGGTGGACATGGTGGCCGGGCCCGTCAGCAGCGGAATGGTCAGCGGCACCACGGCAATGCTGGCGCGCGCTGCGGCGTCATGCATTTCTTCCGCGTTGGATTTGGCCTCGGCGGGTTGGGCGTTGAGCATGGACAAGGCCGAGGTCAGCAGCAACATGCCGCCGCCGACCTGAAAACTGGCCAGCGAAATGCCGAAGAACTGCAAAATGTGCAGCCCCATCAGCGCACAGGTGGCAATCACCACAAAGGTGCTAAACGAGGCAATCCAGATCGTGCGACTGCGCTGCGCGTGGCTGAAGTCTTGCGTGTAGTGAATGAAAAAAGGCACGATGGCCAGTGGGTTGACAATCGCCAACAGTGTCACCAGAGGTTTAAAATCCATAGCATGCTACGCTTTGTTTTATTGGGCTAGCGCCTGATTTGATGATAAAAAATTAACGCGGTGAGCGTTCCAGATAACGCTTGCGCCAGAAAAATGCCACCAGCACGACGGTGGTCAAGGCCATCGCGACCATGGCCAGCCAAAACCCGTTGGAGCGGTGCAGCAGCGGGATGAACTCGAAGTTCATGCCAAAGATGCCGGCAATCAGGTTCAGCGGCAAAAAGATCGCTGTCAGCACCGTGAGCGTGCGCATGATTTCATTGGTGCGGTGGCTTTGGGCGTTGAAGTGCATTTGCACCGCGGTCTCTGCGTTTTGCTCAAGCCGGCGCACATGGTGTACCACACGTTCGATGTGTTCGAGCACGTCGCGGCTGCGCACTTGCAGCATGTCGTGCGCGTGTTGGTCCTGCACATTGTTGGGTTCTGGTGCCGTCTTGAGGGCTTCCAGCCAGTCCTGCATGGCGCTGCGCTGGTCTTCGCAGATTTCGTCAAGCTGGTGCAAGGCCACGCGGGCCTCCAGCAAGGCACCCCAATTGCTGAAGCGTGATTTGGGTTTGAGCAGTTCGACCTGCCAGTGGTCAAGCTGGTGGCTGAGTTCACGGCGCAGTTCCAAAAAGCCGTCCACCATGTGGTTGACAAGGCGCAGCATCAGGTCTGCCGGGTCAGTTGCCACACCCCGCGCGCCAGTTGACCGGCCGTCACCCGCAAACTCTTCCTTGGCCGCGGATGCCGCGCTGCTGCCTGCCGCCAGCAAGCGCTGAATAAAGCTGTCACGCGAACTCAGGTCTTGCGGATGCACGCTCAGCAGCACCCGGTCAAACACCACAAACCCCACCGGGCTGGTGTCAATGCGCCGCAAAATCGGTGGGCCACCGCGCTGGCTCGTCTTCAAACCCTTGCCCGCAGACCCGCCGCTTTCTACCGTGCCGGCGGCCAAGCGGCGAAACACCAGCAGGTCGTATTGCGAGGTGAAGTCATAACGCGAGGGCAGCTGCAGATTGAGCAAGTCAGACACATGCAGGTCCACCAGCTGCAAGCCGCACAGGCGCTGCAAGGCCATTTGAATCTGCAAGTGAAGCTGCTCAAACTCCTGGCGGGTGCAGGCCAGCCACAGGTAACCCTGGGCGGGCAGCTGCACGTTGTCAAGCGTCGGTGTCAGGGTGACATCCTGTGATTCACTGACCTTGGTGCCTTGAATGGAGAAAATTCGCATGCGCTAGCTGTTGCCTTGATTTATATGGAAAATAGACCTGTAGCCCTTGTTAAATAAGCGCAAGCAGCTACATTTTTTGTAGCAATCTGGCGGCGTCGCGGGCAAAGTAGGTGAGCACGCCGTCAGCCCCGGCGCGCTTGAAAGCCAGCAGGCTTTCCATCATCACGGCGTCATGGTCGAGCCAGCCGTTCTGTGCGGCCGCTTTGAGCATGGCGTACTCACCCGACACCTGGTAGGCGAAGGTTGGCACTTTGAATTCATCCTTGACGCGGCGCACCACGTCCAGGTAAGGCATGCCGGGCTTGACCATCACCATGTCGGCACCTTCGGCAATGTCCATGGCCACTTCACGCAGGGCCTCGTCAGAGTTGCCGGGGTCCATCTGGTAGACCTTTTTGTTGCTCTTGCCCAGGTTGCCTGACGAGCCCACGGCGTCCCGGAACGGGCCGTAGAAGGCGCTGGCGTATTTGGCGCTGTAGGCCATGATGCGGGTGTGCACGAAGTGCTTGGCTTCAAGCGCCTGGCGAATGGCACCAATGCGCCCGTCCATCATGTCGCTGGGGGCAACGATGTCGGCACCGGCGCCAGCTTGAGTGAGCGCTTGTTTGACCAGCACCTCGATGGTGGCGTCGTTCATGATGTAGCCGTCTTCTGCTGGATTCGGGTCGGGCAGACCGTCCTGGCCATGGCTGGTGAACGGGTCCAACGCCACGTCACACATGATGCCGAGTTCGGGGAATTCTTTTTTCAGGGCCTGAACCACACGCGGCACCAGGCCGTTGGGGTTGAGCGCTTCGCGGCCGTCCGGGGTTTTCAGCGACGGGTCAATCACCGGAAACAGCGCCATCACCGGAATGCCCAGCTTCACGCAGTCCGCCGCCACCGGCAGCAGCAGATCCAGGCTCAGGCGCTCCACGCCGGGCATGGAGGAGACCGGCTGGCGCTGTTGCGTGCCATCCACCACAAACACCGGGTAAATCAGGTCATGCGGTGTGAGTGCGTGTTCACGCACCAGGTTGCGGGTAAAGGTGTCGCGACGCAGGCGGCGCGGGCGGCCTGTTGGGTAGGGTGCATAGTGGGTCATAGGTGTGCTTTGTTGGGTCGCGTTTTGTCAGCGGGATGACATTATTTTTCGGGCAGGGTTGTAAAAGCGATTTTTTTTTGTTAAATTACGACCGGGCAGTTTACTGCTCCCCGCTTTTCCTCCCTGAGCGGGGCCTTGATGTGTGACAGCAAATAGGCTTACCACCCCAGCCCTTGTGCTGGGGTTTTTTTTGCCCGGCGTACCTGGTTTTTGCGCCACACCCTTTCTTTTTCTGCGCAAAACGTGCCAACAGGGTTATCGGGCCCTTTTGTACGCTTGGGGCGAGCGCCAGCCTTTTTGCCCACTCACCTGAACTGCCTCATGCTCTGGATCAAATCTCTTCACATCGTTTTCGTGGCCAGCTGGTTTGCCGGCCTGTTTTACCTGCCCCGCATTTTTGTCAACCTAGCGATGGTGCCAGCCGACTCCGTGGCCGAGCGGGATCGCTTGCTGCTGATGGCGCGCAAGCTGCTGCGCTTCATGACCATCATCGCCATCCCGGCCTTGGCCTTGGGTGTGTGGCTGTGGGTGGTCTACGGCATTGGCTGGGGCCCGGGCAACGGCTGGATGCATGCCAAGTTGTTTGGCGTGGCGCTGGTCATTGGCTACCACCATGCCTGCAGTGTGATGCTGAAGAAATTTGCCTGCGGCGAGCAGCGCCACAGCCATGTCTGGTACCGCTGGTTCAACGAGGCCCCGGTGATTCTGATGCTGGTCATCGTCTGCCTGGTGGTGCTCAAGCCTTTCTGACACCCGCATGCCGGTGCACAAGACTTCGGCATGGCCTTTGGCGCTGGTTTATGTCGGCCTGATCGTTTATGCCAGCCTTTACCCCTTTGCCCATTGGCGAAATCAAGGCGTGGATTTCTGGTGGTTCCTGGGCGCGCCGCTGCCCAAATACTGGACCGGTTTTGATGTTGTGTCCAACCTGCTGGGCTACATGCCCCTGGGTTTTTTCCTGGCCTTGAGTGCCCTGCGCACCGGGCGCACGCGCTCTGCCTTGCCGGTCGCGCTCCTGGCTTCGTTTGTGTTGTCGCTGGCCATGGAGACCTTGCAGGTCTACTTGCCCGGGCGGGTGCCCTCCAACCTGGATTTGCTGCTGAATGTGGCTGGTGGCGTGTTCGGTGCAGGCAGCGCCTGGAGCTTGGAGCGGTTGGGATTCTTGCAGCGCTGGAGCCGTTTTCGCGCCCAGTGGTTTGTGGAGGATGCGCGTGGCGGCCTGGTGCTGTTGGCTTTGTGGCCGGTGGCGCTGTTGTTTCCTGCAGTGGTGCCGTTTGGCCTGGGGCAGGTTTTGGAGCGGCTGGTGGTGGCATTGGCTGCGGCGCTGGTTGACAGCCCTTTTCTGCAATGGCTGCCGCTGCGAGACCTTGAACTGCAGCCCATGTTGCCTGCGGTGGCATGGCTATGTGTGTTGCTGGGGCTGCTGATCCCTTGTCTGCTGGGTTATTGCATCATTCGTTCTAAAGCCAAGCGGGCCTGGTTTTTGGGCTGGGTGGCGCTCTTTGGCATAGGCGCCACGGTACTCAGTAGCGCCTTGAGTTTTGGGCCGCAGCATGCCTGGATATGGTTGAGCGCGCCGGTGAAAGCGGCGTTGCTCAGCGCGCTGTTGCTGTCTGTTGCGTTGATGTGGGTGCCGCGCCGCGCCAGTGCCGCTCTGGCCGTGTTGGCGCTGGGCGTCGACCTGAGCCTGATCAACCAAACCCCGATCGGACCGTATTTTGAGCAGACTCTTTTGCCGTGGGAGCAAGGTCAATTTATTCGTTTTCACGGGCTGGCCCAGTGGCTTGGCTGGCTGTGGCCTTTTGCCGCGCTGGTCTATGTGCTGAGCTCGTTGTGGGGAAAAGAGGCAAAAAACTAAAATCCGGCACATGACCGATTCAACCTCTATTTCTCCAACTGTCGCTGTCCAAGCGGCTGCTCCGGCCAGCTATTTCCAGCGGCACATCTTTTTTTGCCTGAACGAGCGCCCCAACGGGGAAGCCTGCTGCGCCCAGCATGATGCATTGGCGGCGTTCGAGCGCTGCAAATCTTTGGTCAAGGCGGCGGGTTTGGCTGGCCCTGGCCAGGTCCGCGTCAACAAGGCAGGCTGTCTTGACCGTTGCGCGGCGGGCCCCGTGGCGGTGGTTTACCCCGAGGCGGTGTGGTACAGCTATGTAGACGCCAGCGATGTCGACGAGATCGTGGAATCCCATCTGAAAAACGGCCAGGTGGTGCAGCGGCTGCTGACACCGGAACATCTGGGCCGTTAGTCTTATACGTCTTTTAGTGCTCTAGGCCTTATATAAAAAGCGTTAGCAGCTCTATATTTAATAGCAAATTTTACGCCGCCGGCCAGTCTCGGCGGCCTCAATCCTTTATGAAAAAACTCCTTTTATCTTTGGCTGCCGCGGTTAGCCTGTCGGCTGCGGCGCAAGCACCTCAGCCCCCTGAAATCGCCGCGCGTTCGTATCTGTTGCTGGATGTCACCGCCAACCAAATCCTGGCGCAAAAAGACATTGATGCGCCGCTGGAACCTGCGTCGTTGACCAAGTTGATGACGGCGTATTTGGTGTTTGATGCCTTGCGCAGCAAAAAAATTGAACTCAAACAAACCTTTCCGGTGAGTGAGCGCGCCTGGAAGATGCCAGGCTCACGTATGTTCATCGACCCCAAGATGAATGTGCCGGTGGAAGACCTGATCAAGGGCATGATTGTGCAAAGTGGCAATGACGCCACGATGGCGTTGGCGGAAGGCGTGGGCGGGTCGGCGCCACGGTTTGTGCAAATGATGAATGACCAGGCCAAAGTGTTGGGCATGAACGCGACTGGCTACAAGAATCCCGAAGGGCTGACCGAGTCTGGTCACACCACCACCGCCCGTGATTTGAGCATTTTGGCGACGCGCCTGATGCAGGACTTCCCGGACTACGTGGCTTATTACGCCCTCAAGAAATACCGCTACCCGGGCACACCTGCCACCAACGAAAGCAACCGCAATTTGTTGCTTTTTCGCGATCCAACGGTGGACGGTCTGAAAACGGGTCACACCGAGGCGGCAGGTTATTGCCTGATCGCAACCGCCAAACGGGATGTGCCAGGCCTGGGCAAAGCCGGGGCTGCCGCTGGATCGCCAGATGCGTTGGGTAGCCGTCGTCTGTTGTCTGTTGTCTTGGGAACCACCAGCGAGAACGCGCGTGCCAACGAGTCGCAAAAATTGCTGAATTGGGGCTACACCGCGTTTGATGCGGTCAAGCTGTTTGACGCCAATCAGCCGGTTGTCACACCGCCGGTCTGGAAGGGCAAGGCCCCCACTCTGGCGCTTGGGCAACCGCGCGCCATTGTGGTGGCCGTGCCGGCTGGCACGGGCGCAAAACTCACCACGCAGGTGGCGCGGCCTGAGCCTTTGGTGGCGCCTTTTGCCAAGGGGCAGCAAGTCGGCACGCTGAAAATCAGCCATGCCGGACAAGCCCTGAGCGAGGTGCCGCTGGTGGCGCTGCAAGCGGTCGAGCAGGCGGGCGTTCTGGGGCGAGCTTGGGATGCGATGCGGCTATGGATCAAATGAATGGATTCATTGCAGTTGGGGCCTTGACCTGATATAGTTATGGGCTTTTCGGAATTTGCCGGAGAGTTTCACGTTTTCGTCGTTTTTTGTTTTTCAAACGTTTAGGGACGTTTAGTTTTTAGGAGGCTCAATGCCAACCATCAATCAGTTAATCCGTCAGGGGCGGGCGGTTGAGACCGTCAAGTCCAAGAGCCCCGCGATGGAGAATTCTCCACAGCGCCGCGGTGTTTGCACTCGCGTCTACACCACCACCCCGAAAAAGCCGAATTCCGCTTTGCGTAAAGTTGCCAAAGTGCGCTTGACCAACGGTTTTGAGGTGATTTCTTACATCGGCGGCGAAGGCCACAACCTGCAGGAACACAGCGTGGTGCTGGTTCGCGGCGGTCGTGTCAAGGACTTGCCGGGTGTGCGTTACCACATCGTGCGTGGCTCGCTCGACTTGCAAGGCGTGAAAGACCGCAAGCAGTCGCGTTCCAAGTATGGTACCAAGCGTCCAAAAGCCAAATAAGCTGCTGCATCGTTTGAATAAATAGGTGTTTGTTTGCTGCGTGGCGCAGGAAACGAACGTAGTGACCCAATGTTCGGGTCGAGTAAGTGAGAGTCTTATTAGTTAACTCTCGCGGTGTTTGAAAAAACGCCAACTGAAGCAATAGAGGTGAAAAAATGCCACGTCGTCGCGAAGTCCCTAAACGTGAAATTCTGCCGGATCCTAAATTCGGCAACGTCGAGCTGTCCAAATTCATGAACGTGATCATGGAAGGCGGCAAAAAAGCG